>JAICMI010000125.1 GCA_025929315.1 Frankiaceae bacterium | reverse complement strand
GGCTTGTCGGAGACCTCGCCGACGGTCAGCTGCAATCCGGTTACGGCCACCGAATACAACGGCACGATCGGCCTGCCGGTGTCGTCGACGGAAATCTCGATTCGCGACGACGACGGCAACGAAGTACCACTCGGCGAGCGGGGCGAAGTCTGCATTCGCGGTCCGCAGGTGATGCGCGGCTATCACAATCGACCGGATGCAACGGCGGAGGTCTTGACCGACGGCTGGCTGCGAACCGGTGACGTCGGCGCCCTCGACGACGACGGCTACCTGTCGATCGTCGACCGCACGAAGGACATGCTCATCTACAAGGGTTACAACGTCTACCCGCGCGAGCTCGAAGAGGTGCTCTTCCAACATCCCTCCGTTGCCAATGCTGCCGTCGTCGGCAAGCGCGACATCGCCGTCGGCGAGCTGCCGATCGCGTTCGTCGTGCTGAGCGACGGCACCGATCCCGACGAGATCCGGGACTGGGTCAACGGTCGGGTCACGCCGTACAAGAAGCTGCGCGAGATCCGCGTCGTCGACGAGATCCCCGTCTCAGCGGCCGGCAAGGTGCTACGGCGCGAACTGCGTGCCGTCGTGGAGGGTGAGTCATGACGACGAGTCGCGAGTGGCATCTCGTACGACGTCCACAGGGTTGGCCTGTCCCGGACGACTTTCGGCTCGTCGAACGCGAGGTCGACGATCCACCCAAGGGTTACGTACTGGTGCGCAACATCGCCATGTCCGTCGACCCCTACATGCGCGGACGCATGAACGACGCCGAGTCCTACGCCGCTCCCTACCAGCTCAACGAGCCCATGTACGGAGGCGTCGTCGGCCGCGTCGAGAAGTCGCAGGAGCCGGCGCTGCCGGAGGGCACGGTTGTCCGGCACGGACTCGGTTGGCGCGAGTGGGCGGTCGTCCCGGCGCGACAGTGTGAGCCCGTCGATCCGACCAGCGACGGCGTACCCCCGTCGGCCTACCTCGGAGTCCTCGGGATGCCCGGCCTCACTGCTTGGGTCGGCGTCTTCGACATCGCCCAGGCACGCGGCGGCGAGACGATGTTCGTGTCCGCCGCAGCGGGAGCGGTCGGAAGCATTGCGGGACAGCTGGCCAAGCTTGCCGGCCTACGCGTCGTCGGCAGCGCGGGCACGGCCGGCAAGGTCGACTGGCTGCGCAAGATCGGGTTCGACGCTGCGTTCAACTACCACGACGGCGACGTCACCAAGCAGCTCGCGGCCGCCGCTCCGGAAGGCATCGACTGCTACTTCGACAACGTCGGCGGGGACCACCTGCGCGCCGCCTTGGCGGTCATCAAACCGTTCGGCCGGATCGCCGAGTGCGGGATGATCTCCGCCTACAACGAGGCAATCCCCGGTCCCGACAACCTGTTCTTCATCGTCGGCAAGAAGCTGACCGTCCGCGGCTTCATCGTCAGCGACCACTCCGATCGCGAGCCCGTGTTCCGCCATCATGTCTCGACGCTGATCCGGGACGGGAAGCTCGTCTTCGAGGAGACGCACCGGACCGGCATCGAGTCCGCGCTCGACGCGCTGCTCGACGTGCTGCGCGGCGGCAAGCACACCGGCAAGATGGTCGTCGACCTGAGCTCCTGAGCCCGTTCGGCGTATTCGGCGGCCGCGTTCAGCAGCCGATTTACCGGAATGTGACGTTCAGCGTGCTGCCCGAACAGGCACAAACCCGGACACCACAACGGCGAAGCTGGCTGCCCGCCGTTGTCGCCGCCGCCGTGCTCGCTGCCGTCGGCGGTGGCTACGTGGCAGTCAGCGGAGGTGGATCCCCGGCAGGGACGTCGTACGTCAACGCCGCCGCGATCGTGCGCGGGACCGCTGCGCGCGCGACGCAGGTCGGCACCAGCAGCCTCGACCTGACGATGACGATGTCGGTGCAGGGCCACGACGTGACCGCGACCGGCGACGGGGCCTTCGACTATCGCAACGGACGCGGGCGGATCGACCTGGACATGGCCGGCCTCGGCAACATGCAGGAGATCATCACCAAGCATGCCCTCTACATGCGCATGCCGGACGGGCTCGGCGGTGGCGTCCTGACCGGTGGAAAGCCATGGATGAAGCTGCGGTTCTCCGCGTTCAAAGCGGCCGGGGTCGACGTCAGCAAGTTGATGAGCTCCAACCCGACCGCAAATCCGGCGTCGATGCTGCGCACCCTTGGCTCGTCGACCGGTATCAAGCAGACCGGCAGCGAGACCATCGACGGCGTCGCCACGACGCGCTACTCCGCCACCAGCAGCGTCAGCGACCTGATGCGGGCGGGTGGCCTGACTGACACCGTCGACACGTCAAAGCTGCCGTCCGGCTTCACGGACTCGCAGATCCACTTCGACGTGTGGGTGGACACGACCGGACTACCGCGACGCATGACGATGACCATGGACCTTGCCGGGATGGGCACGATGAACATGACCATGCACTTCTACGGGTTCGGCGAACCCGTCACCGTGTTGGTGCCCCCGAAGTCCCTTGTCGCGGACATCTCCTCGCTGGCTGGTCTGTGACGTCTAGAGGTCTGGCAGTCGGTTAGGCATGAGGTCGGGCTGAGCGAGACCATCCACTTCCAGCAGCTTGCCGGTGATCCACGACGCTGCCGACGAGGCAAGGAACAGCACCGCGTCGGCGATGTCCTGCGGTTGACCGAGCCGACGCATGGCGATCCGACCGAGCATTCCCTCACGCAGGGCCGGGTCCTGCTGGTCGAGCCAGGTGCGCAGCGAGTCGGTCTCCACCGCGCCGGGCAGCACGGCGTTGACGCGGACGCGCGGCGCCAGCTCGGCGGCGAGCAACCGCGTCAGCTGCCCGAGAGTGGACTTCATCAGGCTGTGCGCGAACGACCCGCGCGAGGCGTTCTGGCCGGCCATGGAGCCGATGTTCACGACGGCACCTGCACGCTCGAGGAGATGGGGGCCGGCAAGGCGAACGAGCTCGAACGCCGCCGAGATGTTGAAGTGGAAGGCCGACTCGAGATCCTCGACGTGTGTTGCCAGCAGCGGCTTGGACGTCGCTCCACCGGCGTTGTTGACGACGATGTCGAGACCTCCGAAAGCGTCGACGGCGCGTTGAACCGCCAGCGCCAGCTCCTCGAGGTCATTGACATCGGCGGCATGTGTCAACGCACGGCCTCCGCTGCCGGCAATCTCGGCAGCGACCCGGTCAACATCGTCGGCAGTTCGAGCGATGAGGACGACATCGGCGCCCGCCGACGCGAATGTCGTCGCGATCGCCGCACCGATGCCTTTGCCGGCGCCGGTCACGATCGCGACTCGGCCGTCCAGACGGAACCGCTCGGTCACGAGCAGGAGCGTAGCCACACCCTGCGGTCAGCAGATGATGACGGACACGCCGGGGCGAATGCGCTTCCACTGACGTCGTTTCACGCGCATCATGAGGCCATGTCACGGGTTCCGGTGCGATCGGCTGCGCTGCAGGTCGGCGAGTTCGCCGTCGGTGTTACCGTCGCCTATGCCGCGATCGGCGCAACGTGGGCGCTGTCGCACTCGATCTGGTCGCTTCTCGTCGCGACGATCCTCATCGTCGCCGCGGCGATCGTGATCGAGCTTCGGTACGGCGCCAAAGCGACCGGTCTCGTCGTGGGCATGCTTCCCACGTCGATGCTCGTCTGCGGGTTGCTTGTAGCGATGTCGTTAGTTGTTTATCGCCTGAACTGACTGCGCGCATAACTGCGTGCCCGACCGGGTAGTCGCCGGGTCACCATGGCCGATTCGGGGGACGACCAGACCGAGCTGAGTCTTGTCGTCGTCACGACGGACCCTGCAACGGCGCGCGAGCTGTCCGGATGGTTGGAGCGCCAGCTACCGGACGGCCGCGTCGCTGTGCGCACCGGCTTCTACGCGGCCATGACCGCATTGGCCCGCCCGTTCGAGATCGTCATCGTCGATCTGGGGTTGCCGGTGTTGCGGGAGGTCTGGCGGCTGGCCGAAATACGCAACCTCGCCGGCGAGGCCACGATCGTTGTTGTCGCGGACGGCAGGCTGCTGCCGTTGCTGTCCGGCCCGCTGCGGCCGGACCTCGCCGTGCGGTCCGTCGCGGACCTGCCGCCACTGCGCGAGCTCGTGACCGGTCCGGCGGCGCTCGAGGATCAGACCATGCGCCGGCGCAGCAGCCGATAGCCGAAGCGGGCCACGAGCCAGGCGAGTCCCACGAGCAGGACGACCAGCAGCAGCGGGCCGATGATCCCGATGATCGCCTCGATGCCGTGCACGAACCGGGATACGGAGCGGTCGACTGCCTTGTGCAGGCCCGACTTGTGGTGTGCAGGCGCCGCCTCGACGGCTGGGATCTTCTGGTCCACCGTGACCGTCAGCGTGCTGAGCGCGGCCTGGTTGACCAACACCTTCTTCTGCCCTTGCAGCTGCTCGATCTGCGTCTGCACATCGGTGACGTGCTGCTGCACCGCGAGCGTCTCGCCGATGGTCGTGGCCTTGGACAGCAAGGTGAGGAAGGTCTCGCGCGTCTTCTTCAGTGCATTGATGCGCGCCCTGAGATCGACGTACTTGCTCGTCACGTCCTTGCCCGACGTCTGCAGGCTCACGACCTTGACGCCCGTGATCGTGCGCGCGCGCTTGACGGCGTCCTCGAAGTTGGCGACCGGAACTCGCAAGGTGACCTCGCCGCTCGGCGCGAACGAGCCCTCGCTGGTGCGGCTGTTGGCGATGTAGCCGCGCTCGAGCGTGGCGATGCCGGTGATCTGGTCGAGGGTCGTTCCGACCTTGCCTTTCTGCACCTGCAGATCGAGCTCTCCGGTCTTGATGACCTTGTCCGGCGCAGTCGGCACCGGTTGGAGGTTGCCATCGGTCAGGTGCCCGCCGGCAACGGAGGACGTGGCGCCTCCCGCCGTAGTGCCGGTGCCCGTCCCCGGGAGCGCGGGCGCATGCACCGCGGGCGCCGGCGCCGGCACGGCGAGCGGCGCACGAGTACCGCCGCCGGAGCTCTTGAAGCCGTTCGCCACCGTGCCTTGGTCAGCTGTGGCGCCGCCACCGGCGCTGCCTGCCGACTCGAAGCTGTTCGAGGTGCTTGTGCCGCCACCGCCGATTGCGAACGACGCGATCACGATGATGACCAACGTCGCGGCGGCCATGACGAGCCAGCCGCGAGGTGTCGGGCGATGCATCTTCCAGCGGCTCGACCCGCTCCCGTCGTCATCGACGGATGTCGCCAGCTGTTCACGGATCCGTGCCGGACCGTCCGGCGGGACGCCGTACTCCATGGCGAGGTCGACCAGGCCACGCTCGAGCAGGTCCTCGGCGATCATCGGGCCACCTCCACATCGGTCCAGCCGGCAAGCGCCGGGTCGACGGCCAAGCGGCGGCGGGCCTCGGCGAGCCGGGACTTGACCGTGCCAGGGCGCCGCTGGATCGCGATCGCGATCTCGCGCTCGGCCAGGCCGCTGTAATAGCGGAGGACGACCGGGACGCGCAGGTGCTCGGGCAGCCGCTCCAACGCCTGCGCGAGACAGCGCCCCAGCGCCGCGTCCTCGACGTCGTGCTGGGGGTCGGTCTGGGCGGGCACGCTGACGAGAACGTCATCGCCTGAGCGTTCGCGCCAGACCTTGTCTCCCCGAAGCCGCGACAGGCACGCGTTGACCACGACGCGGTAGAGCCACGCGCGGCGGCCCTCGCCGGCGGGGATGGCATCACGGAACCGCCACACCCGCAGGAAGGCGTCCTGCACCGCATCCTCGGCGTCGGCCGGCGACCTCAGCACGAGACAGGCAGTGCGGTAGGCCGTCGGATATGACTCGGCGAGCCACGCGTCCAGATCGTCCACGCAGATGAGACTCCCGCGAACCCGATTTGGTTCGCCCCCGCCAGACAGATCTTCGCCGCTACGACCGGTTTCGCCGCCGCACAGCCGAAGAACCGGCTCCAGCGACGAAGATCACGCCTGCAGTCGTCGGAGGATGCGCGCAACCGTCTCGTCGGTCTGCCGCAGCATCTGGTCGTAGGTCCAGCGCACCACCTTCCACCCGGAGTCGCGCAGGGCATCCTCGCGGAGCTTCTCCTCCCATACGACCTGCTCGGGAGATCGGGTGGCATCGAGCTCGCCGGTGTACTTCACGCGACCGTCGGCCTCGCCGATCGTGTTGAAGTCCTTCCAGTAGAAGTCCACGCGATAGCAGCGGCTACCGAGGTCGATCTCGTACTGCGGTTCGGGAGGCGGGACGCCGTACTCGTGAAAGATGACGCGAGACAGTGACTCCAATGCCGATTCGGACCGTGAGTCGAGGAAGTCCATCACCTGTCGGGCACGGCCAAGATCAACCCAGGTTGCCACCTCGTTCAGCGTCTGCAGCAAAGCGATCCTGTCCACTCCGCGTCGAAGAGCCGCGTCACCTACGACAACAGCTCCCCGCATGGACACACTTCGTGCGAGATCGACAACTGTTCGGGGCAACGAGGTCGCCGCCAACCCGTCCACCTCGCCGACGTGATGCGGCGGCAGAGGTGCGATACGAACCCTTCCGTCTGCTCCGCCGCGCCATGCGCCCCAAGCGCGCGTGGCAATGGCGTACGGCGGAAGGCCGTACAGCGGCAGGTCCCGTACAAGCGCTGCGGACTCGTGACTGGCGACACACTCGGGATAAGTCAGCAAGAGACGGTCCAGCTTCAGCCGGTGAGCGAACCGATGGTCCTCCGCGGCACGGTTGACCAGGCACGAGCCGACAACGAGATATCGGTCGAGCCGGACGAGGGTGCCGCGCTGCACCAAGGTGGCCACGCGGCGCCGGCCGATGCCCAACTGCCCCGGCAGGTCGCGCAGGACCGACACCGGAGTGCAGCCAAAGCAGGGCGACATGCCGAGCAGCCTGACCAGAATCCGGCCCCGCTGCTCGAGCGGTCCACAGCCCCGACAGATCTTCGCCGCTACGACCGGTTTCGAGCCCGAGATCCCCGAAAACCGGCGCCAGCGGCGAAGATCAGCGCGCGTCTAGCGGGGGGCCATTCTGATGCCACCGTCGAGTCGGATGATCTCGGCGTTGAGGTAGCCGTTCTCGATGATCGAGCGGGCCAGGGCGGCGTACTCGGAAGGATCGCCGAGTCGCGCCGGGTGCGGAACCTGCTTGGCGAGCGACTCCTGCGCCGGCTCAGGGAGCCCGGCCATCATCGGTGTCATGAAGATGCCCGGCGCGATCGTGCACACGCGGATGTTGAGGTTGGACAAGTCTCGGGCAATCGGCAGCGTCATGCCCGCAACGCCCCCCTTGGATGCGGAGTAAGCCGCCTGGCCGATCTGCCCGTCGAAAGCAGCGACCGACGCGGTGTTGATGATGACGCCCCGGTCACCGTCGACCGGCTCGTTGTCTTTCATGGCGTTGGCGGCGAGCCGGATGACGTTGAACGTGCCGACGAGGTTGACCTGTACGACGCGCGCGAAATGGTCGAGCGGAATCACACCTTGCTTGCCGATCACCTTCTCGGCCGTCGCGATGCCGGCACAGTTGACGACGATGCGCAACGGTGCCTGCGCGACAGCCGTGTCGATCGCCTGCTGCACAGACGCTTGGTCGGTCACGTCCGCGGGCGCAAAGGACCCACCGAGCTCTGCCGCCCGATCGGTGCCGGCCGAGTTGGGCAGGTCGAGCAGCACGACATGCGCACCCGCCTTGGACAGCTCCGTCGCCGTAGCCAGTCCCAGCCCACTTGCGCCGCCGGTGATGATCGCGCTGCAGCCGTCAATCCTCATCGCTGTTTCCTTGCTCCTCTGTCACGACGACGAGCACGGCGCCCGCCTCGACTTGTTGTCCTGCTGTCACTTGCACATCGGTCACCGCACCGGCTGCCGG
>JAICMI010000177.1 GCA_025929315.1 Frankiaceae bacterium | reverse complement strand
TTCGCGTCGGCTAAACTGGAGCGACACGACTGGCGCAGGTGGGTAACCACCAGGGAGTGGAGTCGCGCGTATCGCCCGCCTGGGTCCGCGCACCAACGAAGAACCCCGCTAGGAGAGTCATGTCCGAGCCTCAAGGCCGACGTCCCATCAAGCGCGCACTCATCTCCGTCTACGACAAGACGGGTCTGGAAGACCTGGCCCGCGGGCTGCACCAGGCCGGCGTCGAGCTGGTTTCGACGGGTGGCTCGGCCGCCCTGATCGCCGGTCTCGGCATCCCGGTGACGAAGGTCGAGGACCTCACCGGCTTCCCCGAGTGCCTGGACGGTCGCGTCAAGACGCTGCACCCGAAGGTCCACGCGGGCATCCTGGCCGACACCCGCCTGCCCGAACACCTCTCGCAGCTCGACGAACTCGGCGTCGCCCCGTTCGAACTGGTCGTCTCCAACCTCTACCCGTTCCGCGCGACCGTCGCCTCCGGCGCGACGCCCGACGAGTGCATCGAGCAGATCGACATCGGCGGTCCGTCCATGGTTCGCGCTGCCGCGAAGAATCACCCAAGCGTCGCCACCGTCACCTCACCCGCGTCATACCCCGCGACCCTCGAGGCGCTCGCCGCCGGCGGCTTCACACTGGACGAGCGGAAGGTCCTGGCGGCACAGGCTTTCCAGCACACCGCCGACTACGACAACACCGTCGCGAACTGGATGAGCAACGTGTATGTCGACACCAGTGACGGCACCGGCTTCCCCAATTGGTCCGGCGCGACCTTCGAGAAGGCCCAGGACCTCCGGTATGGCGAAAACCCCCACCAGGGTGCCGCTCTCTACCGGCACTGGCGGTCCGGAGTCGCCTCGGCCGAGCAACTCTTCGGCAAGGCGATGTCCTACAACAACTACGTCGACACGGATGCAGCCGTCCGCGCGGCATACGACCATGGCGACCAGCCGACCGTCGCTGTCATCAAGCACGCGAATCCGTGCGGTATCGCAGTGGGTTCGGACATCGCGGACGCGCACCGCAAGGCGCACGCCTGCGACCCGATGTCGGCGTTCGGTGGCGTGATCGCAACCAACCGACCGGTGACGGTCGAAATGGCCGAGACGGTCAAGGACATCTTCACCGAGGTCGTCATCGCGCCCGACTTCGAGCCGGGCACCATCGAGATCCTCAGCAAGCGCAAGGCGATTCGTCTGCTGAAGCTGCCCGCCGAGGCCGCCCAGCACCGCGACCCGGTCGAGATCCGGCAGATCAGCGGCGGCATGTTGATGCAGCGCATCGACCAGGTCGACGCGGTCGTCAGGGACGAGGAGGGCACGATCACCGGCGGGGACGACGCCGCCAACTGGCGCCTGGTCTCGGGTGCGGCCGCTGATGAGGCCGCCCTGGCCGACCTGCAGTTCGCCTGGCGGGCCATCCGCGCGGTGAAGTCCAACGCGATCCTGCTCGCCTCCGGTGGTGCGTCCGTCGGCGTCGGCATGGGACAGGTCAACCGCGTCGACTCCTGCCACCTCGCGGTCAACCGGGCCGGTGATGAGCGGGCGCGGGGCGCCGTCGCTGCCTCGGATGCGTTCTTCCCGTTCCGCGACGGGCTCCAAGTGCTGATCGACGCCGGCGTCAAGGCCGTCGTCGCACCCGGGGGCTCGATGCGGGACCAGGCGGTCATCGACGCCGCGAACGAAGGCGGCATCACCATGTATTTCACCGGTACCCGTCACTTCGCACATTGAGAAGGAGGGGCCGGAGCGAGCTCCGGCCCCTCCTTCTCAATGCACTGTGCTCTCTCGCGCCGTTCCTCCCCCGGCCGACCTCGCAGGCTCGGTCGGGCCGGCATCGTCGCGGACGCGGTTGCTCAGCTGTGCTGGGCCGCCTCGACCTTGCGCAGGCGCGCGACCAGCGTCTTGAGGAGGGCTGCGGCGATGTCGCCATCACCACGGACGAGCGGCATGAAGGCCATCGGGGAGAGCGCGAACGTCTCGACACCCTGCGGTCCCGCCGTGATCGTCGCCGAC
>JAICMI010000116.1 GCA_025929315.1 Frankiaceae bacterium | reverse complement strand
GTCGCGTCACAGATCTCCGACGGTGCGGCGGCGATCCTCGTCGTCTCCGAGCGGGCGCTCACGGAGCACAACCTCACCCCACGCGCGCGTGTGCACCAGATGTCGGTGCGCGGCGCCGACCCGATCTACATGCTCACCGCGCCGATCCCGGCGACCGCGCACGTCCTCGAGCGCGCCGGCATGAAGCTCGACGACATCGACCTGGTCGAGATCAACGAGGCGTTCGCGCCTGTCGTGCTCGCTTGGCAACGTGAGACCGGGGCCGACCTGGCCAAGGTCAACGTCAACGGCGGCGCCATCGCCCTCGGTCACCCGCTCGGCGCGACCGGTGCCCGGTTGATGACGACGTTGCTGCACGAGCTCGAGCGCACCGGCGGCCGGTGGGGCCTGCAGACGATGTGCGAAGGCGGCGGACAGGCCAACGCCACCATCATCGAACGGCTCCAGTAGTCGAAGGTCAACGACGTTCCCGTTGCGTGATGTGGCGACGTCGATCACGCGTACGTCGAAGTCGGCGGTGCTCAGGCGCGGGGTAGACCGAGCATTCGCCGGGCGATGATGTCGCGCTGGATCTCGTTGGATCCGCCATAGATGGTGTCCGACCGAGTGAAGAGAAACAGTCGCTGCAGCTCGTCGAGCTCACCGTCATCGCCAAGCTGGGTCGCAGCCGCGCCCTGCACGGCCATGGCAAGCTCGCCCAGGCGCTGATGCCAGCCCGCCCAGAGCAGCTTGGCGATCGACGCCTCGACACCTGGGGTTGGGTTTGCCAACGACACCAACGCAAAATGCCGGATCGTCTGCAGGTCGCCCCAGGCCTTGGCAATGCGATCGGCGACGATCGGGTCGTCGATCGCGCCGGTACGACGCGCGAGTGCCACGACGCGGTCGAGCTCCCGAGCGAAACCGATCTGTTGACCAAGCGTGGCAACCCCGCGTTCGAAGCCGAGCGTCGCCATCGCGACCCGCCAGCCGTCGCCCGGCTCACCGACGACGTTCTCTGCTGCAGTGCGGGCGCCGTCGAAGAACACCTCGTTGAACTCCGAGGTGCCGGTCAGCTGGACGATCGGGCGGATGTCGATGCCGTCCTGCTCCATCGGGACCAGGAGGTAGGACAGACCGACGTGTCGCGCACTTCCCTCTTCGGTGCGCGCGATGACGAAGCACCAGTCGGCGACGGTTGCGAGTGACGTCCAGACCTTCTGGCCGGTGACGACCCAGTCACCACCGTCGCGGCTGGCCTTGGTCTTGACGTTGGCGAGGTCGGAGCCGGCGTCGGGCTCGGAATAGCCCTGGCACCACAGCTCGTCGCCCTTGGCGATCGGCGGCAGGAAGCGCTCGCGTTGTGTGTCAGTGCCGAGTGCGAGCACGGTGGGCGCAAGAAGGTTCTCGCCGATGTGGTTGACCCGGTGCGGCGCGTCCGCCTTGGCGTACTCCTCGTGAAAGATGACCTGCTGCATGAGGGGCAAGCCGCGGCCGTGAGGGGCCGGCCACCCGAGGCCGATCCAGCCGTGCGCGCCGAGCAGCTTCTCCCAGGCGAGCCGAACGTCGAAGCCTTCGTGCTCGCGACCGGGACCACCGGCACCTTTGAGCTCGGCGAACTCGCCGACAAGGTGCTCGTCGAGCCAGCCGCGAACCTCGGCGCGAAACGCCTCATCCTCGGCGGAGAACCGGAAGTCCACGCGCCGTAGCCTCCCATGCGTGGACATCCGACAGGACACGGTCGAAGCAGACGGGCTGACGTTCGGCGTTCTTGCATGTGGGAACACTGGCCCGTTGGCACTGTGCCTGCACGGGTTTCCCGACAGTGCCCACACCTACCGGCACTTGTTGCCGGACCTCGCTGCGGCCGGGTTCCGGGCAGTCGCACCGTGGTCACGCGGTTATGCGCCCACGGACATCCCGCCGGACGGAGACTTCTCGATCGGTCGGCTGGCCGCGGACGCCAACGCACTGCACGAGGCGCTCGACGGTGACAATGACGCCGTACTCATCGGACACGACTGGGGTGCGATGACGTCGTACGTCGCCGGCGCCGTTGCACCGCAGCGATGGCGGCGCATGGTGACGATGGCCGTGCCGCCGCCCAAGACGGCGTCGGGTGCGTTCATGAGCTATCGGCAGCTCAAGCGGAGCTTCTACATCTTCCTGTTCCAGACCGGTCTCGCGCCGGTCGTCGGGATGGATGACCTTGCGTTCATCGACGGCTTGTGGGCCGACTGGTCGCCGGGCTATGACGCAGGCGGTGACCTCCCGTCGGTGAAGGATGCACTGCGCGAGGAGGGCAACCTCATGGCGGCGATCGGCTACTACCGCGCGATGTTCGACCCGCACGGCACGCCGTCCTCATCGGACTTCGCGCAGCCGACGCTGTATCTGCACGGCGACAACGACGGCGCTTTCGGCGTCGAGGGAGTCGCCGGCGCGGCCGAGGAACTACCGGCCGAATCACGCGTCGAGATCGTGCCCGGGACAGGTCATTTCCTGCACCTGGAGAAGCCGGTTGCCATCAACCAGAAGGTTGTGGACTGGGTCACCACCTGAACCCACTTTTTCTTTATCCACAATGGTTTTCCACTTGCCAGAACTGTCCGAGTATGAACTAGGATAGAACGTATGTTCGACGATGGGACTCCGGCGCTGCAGCTGCAGTGGGTGCTCGACCAGGCACCGTCCGCGGACACCCAGATGGTGCTGGAGTCGCTGGTCAACCGGGGCCTGCCGCGGGAGCTGCAGGTGCTGGCCGCCAAGGCGTGGGACCGGCAGCTGGCGGCAACCGCGGGGATGGCCGCGGCAGCGCGGGTGGCGGCGACCACCGTGGGTGCGGGCGCCGGGCCGGACGGGCAGGACGACGCCGACGCGGAGCTGGCGCTGGCGTTGCGGCGCACCGACGGTGAGATGGCCTACCAGCTGCATGACGACCGGGCTCTGTTGTCGCTGCCGACGCTGTACGCCGTGTTCGCGGCCGGTGGGTGCACGCAGCGGCACGTGTCGGCATTCCTCGACCTCACCCGTGACCTGCGTGAGGACGACGTCCTCGCCGTCGACGCCGAGGTGTCCGCCCGTGCCGCGTCGATGAGCTGTTCCGGGTTCCGCCGGGTCGTGCGCAAGACCGTCGCGAGGCTCGACACTCGCTCGGAGCAGGACAAGAAGAAAGCGCGGCGTCCTCGCATCGGCGCGCGTTGCGTCCCGCAGCCCGACGGGCTGGTCACGATCGCGGCGACCATGCCGGCCGCTGACGGCATCGCTTATCTCACCGAGCTCAACCGCCGCGCCGACGCCTCCCGCACCCCGGATGACGAGCGCACCCACGGTGAACGCCAGGTCGACGTCCTCACCGACGCGCTGCACGGCACTACACCGGCCGCGAGCGGGGAAACGTCGACATCGACGACACAGCCGTCGCGGCAGCCGTCGCGGCGGGTCGAGATCCAGGTCGTGATCGACCACCGGTCCCTGCTCGGGTTACGCGACGACCCGGCCGAGCTGCTCGGCTACGGCTCGATCACCGCCGCCGACGTCCGCGCGATGCTGTCCGAGCCAGGGACAACGTTGCGGCGGTTGGTCACCGACCCGATCACCGGCGTCCTCGTCGACTACGGCAAAACCCGCTACCGCCCCGACGCGCACCTCAAGGGACTCACCAAGACCCGCGACGTGACCTGCCGCTACCCCGGCTGCACCCGCAACGTCATCTACTGCGACGACGAACACTGCAACCCCTACCCCGACGGCGACACCTCCGCCGGCAACGTCTGCCAGCTCTGCCGCAAACACCACCGACGCAAACCCGAGGTCGGTTCAGCTACACGCGACCAGACCCAGCTACCGGCCAGACCATCTGGACCACACCACTCGGCTTCACCTACCGCCAACAACCCGCGTCCTACGACGAATCCGGCCCCGACCCCGGCAACACCCACCCCGTCGACAACAGCGACGAGGAAGCCGAACTCCGGTGGATCCCACCCTTACCGCCACCACCGGTCCCGCCAGCCTGCCCCGACAACGAGCCGCCACCGTTCTGAGTCGCTGAGACACTGCAGCCCGTGAACGACCTACATCTCGCGTTGTGCGCAAGCCCGGAGTGGGCCTTCTATGTCGAGCACGAGCTATTGCCGTGGGTCCTCGACGGGCGCGAGCTTGGCGATGACGTTCTCGAGCTGGGACCAGGACCGGGCCTGACAACCGACGTCCTCATGCGTGTGGTGCCGCGGTTGACCGCGATCGAGCTCGACGAGCAACTCGCGGCTGCCCTGGCATCGCGGCTTGCCGGCACCGGTGTCGAGGTCGTCTGCGGTGACGCCACGGCTACCGGACTCCCGTCAGCTGCGTTCACCGCGGTGACGTGCTTCACGATGCTGCACCACATTCCCACAGCCGAAGGACAGGACCGCTTGTTCGCGGAGACGCGCCGGCTCCTGCGACCGGGAGGGCTGTTCATCGGTACGGACGGACTCGACACACCCGAACGCCGAGAACTGCATGTGGATGACATCTTCGTCCCGGTCAGCCCCGAGACCCTTCCGGCACGACTGACCGCGGCAGGGCTGCGCGATGTGGTTGTCGACGTGGACGGTGACCGGATCCGGTTCGCCGCGACGTCGTCGTGACTGCTCTACAGAGACGCCGTCGCTACGGGCACGGGAGTGCGCACTCCCAAGTCGGCCAAGCGGGCGTCGTCGTCGTCGCGGCAAGCGGCGACCACGTCGATGAGCAGGAGCAGGTCCTCGACCAGCCGCTCCTCATAGAGCGAGCCCAGCGGGATGTTGCCGAACTCGAGGGGCAGCCGATCCGCTTCCATACCGCAAGTTCTACGCCGAGTTGACCGTCTGCGCTACCCACCCTGCGATCACGTCCTCGGTCGTCACGAGCTCGGCGATCAGCGACAAGGTGTGGTCCAGCACTTGTTCGGCGTACGACGCCGGCACGCCGGCCACGGCGTCTCGAGGCAGCACGACGCGATAACCGAGGTTGACCGCATCCATCACCAGGTTGGGGATCGCGACGTTGACCGACACGCCTGCGATCACGAGAGATGTAATCCCGAGGTTGCGCAGAATCGGATCGAGGTCGGTGCCTGCCATCGGACTGAGCCCGTGCATTCGCGAAAGTACGAAGTCCTCGGGCTGGATATCGAAGTCGTCGATGACCTGCGTAGCCGTGTCGCCGAGCTCGAGCGGACGCGACGCCTTGCGCATCGCCATGAACAGTCTTGCGTTGGTGTTGGAGCCGCGCCCGTCACCACGCCGTCCCGCCGTGCAGTGCAGCACGGGGACACCCGCGGTCCGAGCGGCTGCGCACAGCTTGGCCCCGTTGGGCACGACCGTTGCCGCAGCCGCATCCGCGAGCTGTGGCAGTGCAGCAGCAGGGCCGATGACCCCGTTCTGGCATTCGCTGGTGACAAGTGCGCTGTGCGCGAGGTCTGCGAACACGGTGTCAGAACGTCAGGACGCCGCGCGCAGCGAGCTCGCCCGCTTCGAGGTCGTGCACCGCTGACTTCATGTCCTCGAGTGGGTAGCTCGCCGACACGAGCTCATCGAGCTTGAGCCGGCCCTGCCGGTAGAGGTCCACGTAACGACGTACGTCTCGCTGTGGTTGCGACGACCCGTAGCGACAACCGAGGACCGACTTGTCGAGATACATGGCCGCGACGTTGAAGGCCGCCTCAGCCGTCGACTCGGGGACGCCGAGCATGATGCACGTCCCGCCCCAGTCGAGCAGGTCGATCGCCGCGCGGATCAGGGCGACATGACCGACACACTCGAAGGCGTAGTCGACGCCGGCCTTCACGAGATCGCGCACGGCATCGGTGCTCTCGACAAAGTCGGTAGCGCCGAACTGCAAGGCGATGTCGCGCTTTCGCGCGTTGGTGTCGACCGCGATGATGCGGCTGGCGCCGGCAAGGGCCGCGCCCTGGATGACGTTGAGCCCGATGCCGCCGACTCCGATGACGAGCACCGTTGCTCCTGCCGGCACCCGCGCGCGTTGCAGCACCGCGCCCACGCCCGTGAGCACCCCGCACCCAACCAACGACGCCGCCGCCATGGGCACGTCCTTCGGGATGGGCACCGCCTGGTTGGCCTTGACGACCGTCCGCTCGGCGAAGACCGACGCGTTGGCAAAGGCGTACGCCGGCTCACCGCGCCACGTGAACGGCTGCGGCCGTCCGCCGAACGTCGACCGGCACATCGTCGGCCGACCACTGTCGCAGTGTTGGCAGGCACCACAGTTGCCGAGCGTCGAGAGGACAACGTGGTCGCCCTCTTTGACGTTGGTGACCAGGTCGCCAACCGCCTCGACCACCCCCGCGCCCTCGTGTCCCAGGACGACGGGCGTCGGGAACGGGATGGTCCCGGAGATAACCGAGATGTCGCTGTGGCAGAGACCCGCCGCACCGATCCGGACCGCGACCTCGCCGGGACCGGGATCCCGGACGCTCAGATCGTCGACAACCTGAAAGTCGTTGCCGTCGAACACGACGCCGCGCATGCTCTATCTCCCTTTGTAGCTCGCCTAGCTGGGCCAGACGATGCTCTGCAGCTCGCTGTAGGCATGCAGACCGAACACTCCGCCGTCCCGACCGACGCCGGACTGCTTGAAACCGCCGAACGGCGCCTCATGGTTGCGCTGCACCGTGTTGATGCCGACGTTGCCGCTGCGCAGCTGACGCGCCACGCGGTAACCGCGCACTGTGTCGCCGGACCACACGTAGTCGTAGAGCCCGAACGGCGTGCCGTTGGCGAGCGCCACCGCCTCGTCCTCATCGTCGAACGTCTCGACGACGACGACCGGACCGAAGAACTCTTCCTGCGCGACCCGCCATTCGTTCTTGACGCCGGTGAGCAGCGTCGGCGCGACGTAGTAGCCAGTGCCGATCTCCGGGCGGTTGCCACCTGCGACGAACTCGGCGCCGTCCTGTCGGCCGGTCTCGAGCAACGCCTCGATCCGGTCCCGCTGCACTTCGGAGATGACCGGGCCGACAACGGTGTCGTCCGCGAGCGGGTCGCCGACCTTGAGGTAGGACGCATAGCCCGCGAGCTTTTCGACGAGCTCGTCGTGCACGGCACGGTGCGCGATGACGCGAGTCGGCGCCGTACAAATCTGACCTGAGTGGAACGACCAGGTCGATCCGATGCCCGCAACCGCGCCGGCGACGTCACCGTCGTCGAACACCACGGCCGCGCCTTTGCCGCCGAGCTCGAGCAGCAGCCGCTTCATGCCGCGGCCAGCGGTCTCGGCGATGCGCTGTCCGACCGGCGTGCTGCCGGTGAACGACACCATGTCGATGTCGGCCTCGACGAGCGCCTGGCCGGCTTCGGCACCTGATCCGGTCACGATGTTGAAGACGCCGGGCGGCAGGCCTGCTTCCTGGACCGCCTCGGCGAAGCGCAGCACGGCCAGCGGATCCTGCGGCGCCGGCTTGACCACGACCGTGTTGCCCATTGCCAACGCCGGCGCGACCTTGCCGGCCATGTTGGTCAGCGGGAAGTTGTAAGGAGTGATGCACGCGACGACGCCGACCGGCTGACGTGCCGCCAGCGCACCGATGAGGCCACCGCTGGCGAGCGCCGTGTTGGGCATCGGGGACGGCGGCAGCGGGATGTCGTGGTTCTGCATCGCGAGCTTCGCGTAAGTGCGGAACCGCACCGCGCACTGCAAGACCTGCAACGTCGAGGCCACGCGCATGGTCGCGCCCGTCTCGGCCTGCACAACCGGCACCACGTCCGGAATGCGTCGTTCGAAGGCATCTGCCAACCGATCCAGCATCTCCGCGCGCTCGGCGGCGGGCCGGCGGGACCACGCCGGGAAGGCGGCGCGAGCAGCGGCCACCGCGTCATTGACCTGGTCGACGCCGGCCTCGGGCGCTTCGGCTACGACCGCCTCGGTTGCCGGGTTGACGATCGCGTAGCCGCCTTTCGACGGCTCCACCCAGTCGCCGTCGATGAACAGCTGAAATGTCTCTGCCGCCACGCGCGCAGCGTATCTGACGCCGCGTCAGATTGGCGTCGGCGTAGTCCGGGCTAGTCATCTGCCTGACAGTTCCAGGGTTGGTTTGGGTGGACTGATCCTGCGAAAACGCCTTATTTCCCAACGTAAATTGCCGCCGTGACTACTCAAGCAATCGGCTCGTTAGCCCGATAGGACTAGTGCAACTAGCCCAGGTGGCGGGAGGAGCCAGGACCGTGAGCAGCCGGATCCGGAACAAGATGGCGGCAGCCGTTCTCGGTGTCGCACTCGCCACTGGTGCCGCCCCTGCCGCTTCGCTGTTCACCGCCACGGCGGAGGCCGCGAGCGCCACCACCTACAGCAAGTTCGACACCCAGCTGATCCAGCTCATCAACCAGGCGCGCTTGGCGCACGGTCTTCGCCCGCTGCAGATCGCCGCCGGCACGAGCGACGTGGCGCACTCATGGTCCTGCCACCTGGCCACCGTGCGCGCCCTGTCGCACAACGGCGCCCTCGGCAACGACCTCGAGAGTCACGGCTCCCGGCTGTGGACGTCGTACGACGAGAACGTGGGCTACGTCGCCCGCACCGCTGGCGCGAAGCGTCTGTTCCGGGCTTACATGAACAGCCCGGAGCACCGTGCCAACATCCTCGACTCCTCGGTCCGCTACATCGGCAGCTGGACGAAGGTCGGTGGCCACAAGCGCTACAACACCATCGACTTCGTGGGCAACCGCTCGACGTCGTACAACACGGCGTACGGCGCGATGCGCGTCGGCTGCTGAGCCGCGGCTACTTGCTCGGCTGAGGCACCGAGCAGTTCTTGACCTTCGGGTTGACGCCGACGTAGTTGAGCGGACCCGCGGCGATCGTCGCGGCAATCGTGCCGCCCTTGGCGCACGACTGGGGCTCGCTCTTGAAGTAGTCGCGCTGCCACGC
>JAICMI010000047.1 GCA_025929315.1 Frankiaceae bacterium | reverse complement strand
GCCGCCTCCGCCGCCTCGATGGCGAGCCATCCCCGCCAGGCCACCGGACGGGCGCCCGCGGCCCGCAGCGCGTCCAGGGGGTCGGCCGGCAGGGGGCGGGCCATCAGCGCCGGGGCGTGGGCCAGGAGCCCCGTCACCGTCTCCTTGGCGCACGGCCGGTTGGTGCCGATGACGCCCGTCGGGCCGCGCTTGACCCAGCCGGCGACGTACTCCCCCGGCGACGGCGCGCCATCACGAAGCATCCGACCGGCGTCGTTCGGAATAGTCCCGGTGCTCGAGTCGAAGGGCAGCCCTGGGATAGGCACGCCGCGATAACCCGCGGAGCGGATCACCATTTGCGCGTCGAGCGTCTCTTCGCGGTCGGCGCTCTCGAGCTGACCGGAGTCGTCGAACCGGGTGCGCTCCATCACGACCGACTCGACCTGGGTGGTTCCGACCAGGGCAATCGGCCGGAGCATGAAGCGGAAGTGGATGCGGCGCGGCCGACCCTGCTGCGGACGCTGCGCCCATTCGGCCAGCACGTCGAGGTTGCGCCGCACAGCCGGAGTCGTCTCGACCCACTCTTGCCCCACAGCGATCTCGTCCGGATCCACGATGACGTCGGCATTGGCAATCTCGCCGAGCTCGCGGAGCTCCTTCGTCGTGAACTTCGCGTGCGCAGCGCTTCGTCGTCCGACAACATGGATGTCAGTCACGGCGCTTCGTCGCAGCGCGTCGAGAACCGGGCGCGGGATGTCCGTCGACTCCAGGTCACCGTCTGTCTTCGCAAGCATCCGTGTCACGTCGACAGCGACGTTGCCCACACCGACCACGACGACACTGCGCGCCTGCAAGGTCAGCTCGCGGATCGCGCTATCCGGATGCCCGGAGTACCAGGCGACGAAGTCGGTGGCCGAGACACTGCCGGCCAACTCCTCACCGGGGATACCGAGCTTGCGGTCCGCTGCCGCGCCGAACGCATAGACAACCGCGTCGTACGACGCGAGAAGAGCCGCCGTGGTGATGTCGCTGCCGACTTTCACATTGCCGATGAAACGAGCCGACGGCTGCTCCAGGATGTTGCGCAGGGTGCGTTCAATCGACTTGATCTTCAGATGGTCGGGCGCAACGCCGTAGCGCACGAGGCCGAACGGAGTCGGCAGTGCGTCATAGATGTCGACGCTGACGTCGCCGAGCTCGAGCAGCGCTTCGGTCGCATAGATGCCTGCCGGCCCTGCGCCGACTACCGCAACGCGCATGTGACGATCCTGTCAGATCTGGCGCCGTACGTCGCCTGAGCCGGCGACATCGAGCACGACCTTGCCGATCGCAGCGCCATCTGCGACCGACCGCATGGCCGCAACAACATCATCGAGCGCGAACGTCGCGCCGATGTGCGGAACGGCGCAACCATCGGCGAGCAGCCCCATCAGCTCTTCCTCGTTTCGGGCGAAAGCCTCCTGTTCGTGCTCGACCCAGGTGCGAAACTCGAATCCGACGATCGTGATGCCTTTGAGCAACACGAGATTGAGCGGGATGCGCGGGATCGTGCCGGACGCATAGCCGACGGTGACGAATCGGCCACCCCGATGCAACGACCTCAACGCCGGCTCGGCGAGATCACCGCCGACGGGGTCGACGACGACGTCGGCGCCGGCCGGCAGCGCGTCCTTCAGTGCCTGCCGCAGGTCGCCGGTCTTGTGATTGACGAGATGCCGCGCGCCGTAGCCAGCGGCGACATCGAGCTTCTCCTGGGACGACGCCACAGCGGTCACGACAGCGCCCAGTGATGTTGCTAGCTGCACGGCCGCGAGGCCAACGCCACCACCGGCGCCGAGCATGACCACGTCGTCGCCCGGCTGCACACGCGCCACCGAACGAAGGACGTGGTAGGCGGTGCGGTGCGCGACGCCGAACGCAGCAGCAACGTGCAGGTCGACTCCGGACGGCAGTCGTCGTACCGCTTGGGCCGCCACCACGGCCTCCTCGGCGAACGCGCCGACGAATCCCGTGCCCATCACCAGGTCGCCGACGGTGACGTCGGTCACGTCGCCGGCCACCTCGGTGACTGTCCCCGCGAACTCACTGCCGGGCACGAACGGCGTCGGAGCGGAGACCTGGTAGGAGTCAGCGACGATGAGGACGTCCGGAAAGTTGACGGCCGCCGCGGCGACCCCGACGCGCACCTGACCTGCGCCGAGCGATGGCGCGTCGATGTCTTCGACACCGACGACATCTGGTGCGCCATAACGACGACAGACGGCGGCGCGCATCTAGAGCGCCCGGAACAGGCCGCCGTCGACGAGCACCTGCGCACCGTTGACGTAGCTCGCAGCCTCGCTGGCGAGGAACACACAAACGCCGACCATGTCCTCGGGCTGACCGATGCGCTTCATCGGGTTGACCTGTGCGGCCGCGGTCCTCGCCTCCTCGCCCCACGCCTTGGCAATGTCCGTGTCGAACGCGCCCGGCAGCACCAGGTTGGCGCGCACCTTCGGCGCCCAGGCGCCGGCAAGCGCCAGCGTCAACGCGTTGAGTCCCGCCTTGGCCATCGCATAAGGAAGGTCGTTCGTGGCGGGCCGCAACGAGCCGGCGGTCGTGACGTTGATGATGCAGCCGCCGTCAGCGGCAGCCATACGTGAACCGAAGAGTGAGCTCAGCCTGAAGGGTCCGCGCGCGTTGACGGCGTGCACCTTGTCGTAGAGCTCCTCGGTCACCGACGCCAGGTCGTCGTAGAGCGGTGACATTCCCGCGTTGTTGACCAGCACGTCGCATCGACCAAAGGTGTCGTAGACCGCATCGACCAGCGCGTCGCAGTCCTCCCAGCGGCCGACATGACAGCGGATACCGACGGCGCGGCGACCGGTCGCGGCAGCGATCTCCGCGGCCGCGCGCTCACAAGCGTCGGCTTTGCGACTCGCGATGACGACGTCGGCACCCGCGGTTGCGAGCCCTTCGGCGACGACGCGGCCAATGCCCCGGCTGCCGCCTGTCACCACGGCGACCTTGCCGGTCAGGTCGAAGAGCTCCGTCGGCGCTTTCATGCGGCGCTGCTCATCCGGCGTAGTCGACCGATGCGGCCAGCTCGCCCGCCTCCGCCATCAGGCTCTGGACGATCGGCGCGAACGACTCGCCCTTGGCGCCTCCTCGCGACACCGTCTGTTCGAGTACGACGGCCAGCTTCCACTTGGCGAGCACGCAGTAGTAGTCGATGTCGTCGACCTGGCGGCCGGAGACCTCACGGTAGTGCGCGAGCAGCTCCTCGCGGGTCGGCATGCCGCGGTAGTCGACGTAGCTGATCGCCTGCGTCTCGTCCGGGTTTGCCGGCCACGTGTGCGCGATCCAGGCCAGGTCGAGCTTGGGATCGCCCACGGTGCCCATCTCCCAGTCGACGATCGCGGCGAGTCGGGCTGGGCCGCCGTGGTGGTACATCACGTTGGCGAACTGATAGTCACCGTGCATGATGCCGGGAACGTAGTCGATGGGCTGGTGTGACCGCAGCCACGCAGCAGCCTCGTCAAAGCCAGGCAGCTCGCGCGTCTTGACCCGCTCATAGAACGCCGACCACCGGTCGACCTGCCGCTCGTGGAAGCCGTCCGGGCGGCCGAGATCCTGCAACCCCTTGGCCTGCCAGTCGACCTTGGACAACAACGCGGCGCCCTCGACGAGCTGCAGCGCGAGGCCGCGCCGCTGTTGTACGTCGCCGTCGAACGGGTCGGGCCATCTGCGTTCGGTGAGGCTCATCGGCGACCAGCCATCGATGTAGCCCATCAAGTAGAAGGTGCGGCCCAGCACCGAGTCGTCCTCGCAGAGCGCGATCGCCGGCGTACACGGGACATCGGTGCCGTCGAGCGCCTCGATGATCCGCCACTCCCGGACGATGCCCTTGTCACGGTCGGGACCCGCCGTCGGCGGCGGGATGCGCATGACGCAGTGCAGGTCGCCGCGACGCAGCTCGTAGATGTGGTTCTGGCTGCCACCCGAGATATAGCGGTGCTCGAGCGGCGCGCCGGCGCCGAGTTCGTGCTTGTCCATCCACGCCGTCAACGGGCCCACGTCGTCGAGGGTCGGCGCGTCGCCGAACGGCGAGGCGCTCACAGGTTGCCGACCTCGTGCTCCAGGAACTCTGCGTACTTGGCGCGTGCCGCCGCTCTCTTCTTGGGCAGGTGCTCGGTCGGCCACAGGTCGTCGCTCGGCCGGTAGTCGCGCAACACCTGTTTTGCGACTGTCACCTTGTGCACCTCGGTCGGGCCGTCGGCGAGCCCCAGCACGCTCGCTCCGAGCATCATCCGCGCAAAGGGCATCTCGTTGCTCGCACCGAGTGCACCGTGCACTTGCAGTGCGCGCCAGGCGATGTCGTGCAGGACGCCTGGCATGAGCACCTTGACCGCGGCTATGTCCTTGCGCACCTTCCTGTAGTCGTTGTACTTGTCGATGGTCCACGCGGTGTAGAGGACGAACAGCCGGAACTGTGCAAGCTGTGCGTAGGAGTCGGCGATGTAGCCCTGCACGAACTGCTTCTTGGCCAACAGCTCGCCCTGTGTCTCCCGGCTGAGCGCGCGCTCGCACATCATGTCGAGCGCCTTCTTGGCATGCCCCACCGTGCGCATCGCGTGGTGGATGCGGCCGCCGCCCAGTCGCGTCTGCGCGATCGCGAACGCCTGACCCTCACCGCCGAGCAGTGCTTCGGCCGGCACCCGAGCGTCCTCGTAGTGGATGAGTGCGTGTGACCCCTCGTCCTCGGCTTCGCCGGCCAGCCCGACATTGCGCACGATGTTGACGCCAAGCGTGTCGGTCGGCACCAAGAACATCGACATGCCCTGGTGGGCGCTGACGTCAGGGTTGGTGACGGCCATGACGATGAGGAACGATGAGGTGCGCGCGTTGGACGAGAAGAACTTCCAACCGTTGATGACCCACTCGTCGCCGTCTTTGACGGCGCGCGTGGTGAACATGGTCGGATCACTGCCGCCCTGCGGCTCGGTCATCGAGTAGCAGGAGAAGATCTCGCCGTCGAGCAGCGGCCGCAGGTAGCGCTCCTTCTGCTCGGGTGTCCCGTAGTGAGCGATGATCTCGGCGTTGCCGGTGTCCGGTGCCTGGCAGCCGAAGACAACGGGAGCCCACATGGACCGGCCGAGGATCTCGTTGAGCAGTGCGAGCTTGAGCTGGCCGTAGCCCTCGCCGCCGAGATCCGGGCCGAGGTGGGTCGCCCACAGCTTCTGCCGGCGTACCTCCTGCTTGAGCGGGTCGACAACCTTGCGCAAGGTGTCATCGAGCGGCGTGAAGACGCGGTCCGGCCAGACGAGGTCGAGCGGTTCGATCTCCGCGCGGACGAACTCGTCAGCCCAGTCCAGCTTCTCCTGGAACGCAGGATCGGTCTCGAAGTCCCATGACATTGTGGCAGAATAGCATTCTGATGAGCCAGAACGCCGTTCCAAGTCGTGAACCCGGGGTTGCCGGTCGGGTCGCTCAGCGCACGCTCGCCGGCAGCGAGTCGTCGTACGCCGAGGAGGTCCGCCGTCTGCTCGACGCGGCGCTCGCGGTGATGCTCCGCTGCGGGACGACGTCCTCGCCGCGCGTCGCGGACATCGTGGCGGAGGCGGGCCTGTCGAACGAGGCGTTCTACCGGCACTTCAAGTCGAAGGCTGACCTGGTCACGGCCCTGTTGGAGGACGGTGCCGAGCGGCTGCGGAGCTATCTCGCGCATCAGATGGACAAGGAGCGGGATCCGCACGCCAAGGTTCGTCGGTGGGTGCAGGGCGTCCTGTCGCAAGCCGAACCAGGCATTGCCGAAACCACTCTCGCCGTCCTCTGGAACGGCGGCAGTGTGGGCATCGAGCAGGCCTCGGGCAGGCACTTCGCGAGTGCCCCGCTGGCCGGGCTGCTGCACGAACCGCTGGCCGCCCTCGGCAGCGCCAGCCCGGCGTTGGACGCGAGCCTCGCGTCACACGCCACGCTCGGTGTGCTGGCCGATCACTTGTGGCAGCGCACCCAGGCAAGCCGGCGCGAGATCGACGAGATCACCTCGTTCTGCACCGCCAGCCGTTGAGTGCGACGTAATCCCTCTTTCCCGACGTTGCTACGCGGGATTTGGTCGCACTCAACCCTCGAACGCCGGCATTACCTGCTGCTCGAACAGGCGCAGGCTCGACCACGCCAGGTCGATGGGCATGCCGCCGCACAGCGGATGGAACTGCGCGAACGCGAAGGGTGCGGCCTTCAGTTCGGCGACGAACTGCTCCGGCGTCAGCACGGCGTACTGGCCCGACGCGCGTAGCTCGTCGATGTCCGCGACCGGTCGATAGGGCCCGGCGCCGTCATTGGCTGCGAGCCACCCGCCATAGGCGTTGGTCTCGTGCATGAAGTACGGCGCCATCTGGTGCCAGCCTTGTTCGACGTCCTCGGCCAACGCCACCGTGCGGGTCTCGCCGATCGGGGAGGCTCCTGGGTCGGGCCGGCCGAGCTGCTGCACCTCGTCCCGGTAGAACTCCCAGACCTCCGGCACGGACGGGATGAAACCGTCCGCGATCCGCGCCGCGCGACGTGCCGCCCCTTCGCTGCTGCCACCGAGCAGCAACGTCGGACCGGTGGCGTAGGGCGCGGGAGTGACCTGCACGGTGCGGCCGCGGAACTCGAACGGCTCACCGGTGAACGCTGCGCGCAGCGTCGCGATCGTCTCGGTCACGCGCACCGCTCGCTCACCCATTGGTACGCCGTACATGTCGAACTCGTCGCGCACATAGCCGCCGGCGACGATGAGGTCGACCCGGCCCTTGCTCAGATGGTCGAGCACCACCAGATCCTCGGCGAGACGCAGCGGTTCGTAGAACGGCGCCACCAGCGCGGCCACCATGAGTCGCGACGTCGACGTGCGCGCTGCCATCGCCGCGAGCATCGGCAGTGGGCTCGGCAGGTAGCCGTCCGGCGAGCCGTGATGCTCAGAGACCGTCAACGCCAGACAGCCGAGGCGGTCGGCCCACTCGGCCATGTCGAGTGCCGCGGCGTACTTGTCCGCCATCGAGGTACCCGCGAACGCCGGGTTGCGGAAGTCGAACCGAAGCCCGAAGAACACGCTCACTGCTGCATGTCCGGTGGCACCCAGCGCGGTGGGCGCTTCTCCATGAAGGCGCGCATCCCCTCGCGCGGCTCGTCCGAGTGCGCGAGTGCGTTGAACATCGTCTGGTAGTCGATCAACCCGTAGCGCTCGTTGAGCATCCGCTTGACGTGCGCGCGTGCATCCGGTGGCGTCTGAAGGATCTGCCGGGTCGCGTCGAGCGCAGCCACGCGCAGCTCGTCGTGCGGCACCACTCGCGAGATGACACCGAGGCGCTGGGCTTCGGCTGCATCGAACTTGCGCGCCGACAGCAACAGATCCCGTGCCACCGCAATGCCGACGTGCGCCGGCAGCACCGCGGCATACGTCGCATCCGGAATGCCGCGCAACAGCTCCGGCACCCGAAACGTCGCGCGATCGCTCGCGACCGCGATGTCCGACAGCATCGCGATGAGCAGCCCACCCGCCTGGCAGATTCCGTTGACAGCCGACACGACGGGCGCGCGGCTGTCGCGGATCGGGAGGAACGGCAGGATCTCGAAGCCGACGCCCTCAGGAATCGGCTCCTCCCCCGGCTCGGACCGGCCACCGAGGTCCCCACCCGGCGCGAAGACGTCGCCGGTCCCGGTGATGATCAGCGCGGCAAGCTCCGCATCGGCGTTGACGAGCTGCACCGCGCGCTTGATGCCGAAATACATTGCGGGAGTCAGCGCATTGCGCGCGTGCGGCCGATCGATGATGCACCAGCCGATCGAGCCCTCGCGCTCGAAGCGCAGGCACGGCGTGCCGAGCTCCTCACCCATGTTCTGCACCCGCGAGCCGAGGGCCGCTCGGCAGGATCGGCGGCAGGTCACGCGTGGACAGGATGCCCGGCGGTGCGGCGACCACATAAGGGATCGCGTTGACCGGTCGGTTGGCCGTGTAGGCCGGTGTCCAGTCGTTGAGGTCCTCGACCGGCACCGGGAACGGCAGCTCCACCTCGAACGGCGCCTCGCCACGCACACACACGCGCCAGCCGGTGGGCCGCAACGCCCAGGCCGGCTCGACGTCTTCGGTGCAGTACCAGTTGGACGTGAACCGTACGACGTCGTGACCGGCGGACGTCCCGACGATCGAGTTGCGTTGCGCCGCGACCGTGCCGGCAGCGATCGTGCCGGCGACGATCGTCGTGTGAGCGCGGGCACCCGCGACCGAACCCTCTGCGCGCCACGCGTCGACGGGCCGCCCTGCGGCTTCCGCCAGCTCGCCGAGCGCCGGGCCGAACTCGCCGAGCAGATACTGCGCACGCCGCGGGTCGTAGGACTCGACCGGTTGCCCGAACCCCATCAGCTCGAACAGCAGCTGCGGCGAGTCACGACGAGACAGGTTGGCGTACTCGTCGATCTCGATCAGCTCGACCTGGCGTTGCATGGACAGCAGGGCAAAGGGCAGCGCGTCGGTGATGAAGCCCGGGCTGCTGCCGGTGCTGAACACCGACGTGCCCGCGTTCGCGCACGCCTTGCGCACCCGCTCGCGTTGCTCCGGATCGAGACGCTGCGCATCTGCGAAGAGCTCGCCTCGTGTCGTCACGACGTTCTTGCCGTTCTCCAGCAGCGCGACGACGTCGTCGACGGCCAGGTGCTGCGGCATGTAGAGGACGCAGTCGGCGTCAGCCATACGCATCGCCGCGACGTCGGTCGTGGCCTTGACTCCGGTTGGCGGCTCGCCGCAGAGCTCACCCGCGTCGACGCCGTCTTTCGCCGGGTCGTAAACGAGGACACCGACGAGGTCGAGGCCTGGATGCCGCATGACCTCGCGCAGTGCACGCCGGCCGATGTTGCCTGTTGCCCACTGGACGACGCGGTATCGGGGCAAGGCGGCGCTGCCTCAGCCGGCTGGTTCGGCGAGCGTCTTGCGCTCGAGGAACTCTTCGAGGCCTGCGGCGCCCATCTCGCGCCCGATGCCGGACTGCTTGTAGCCGCCGAACGGCGCGTCCGGTGCGTACCAGAGACCGCCGTTGACCATCATCGTGCCGGCCCGGATCCGTCGGGCGACGGACAGCGCACGCTGGTGGTCGGTTCCGATGACCGCCCCGGACAAGCCGTAGATGGAGTTGTTGGCGACACGTATCGCATCTTCGTCTCCGTCGTGCGGCAGTACGACGAGGACCGGACCGAAGAGCTCGTCCTGCGCGACAGCTGCGTTCTCGTCGACGCCCGCGAGCAGGGTGGGCTCGTAGTAGTAGCCCTTGGCCAGATGCTCCGGTGGGCGTCCACCGACAACCGCTTTCGCACCCTCGCCGACGGCCCGGTCGACGTAGCCGGCGACCTTGTCCCGCTGTTGCGCACTGATGAGCGGGCCCATCATGACCGTAGGGTCGTTCGGGTCGCCGTAGTTGATGCCGCTCAAGAAGGTCCTGGTGAGGTCGACGATGTCGTCGTACCGGTCGCGCGGGACCACGAGGCGCGAGGTGATCGCACAGCCCTGCCCGGAGTGCGACGTGACGGCGTAGGCGCAGATCATCGCGGCGAGGTTGGGGTCGCCGTCGTCGAGGAGGACGAATGCTGACTTGCCACCGAGCTCGAGGAAGACCCGCTTCACAGTTGCGCTCGCGGCGTTCATGATGGCGCGGCCCACTGGCGTCGAACCGGTGAACGACACGACGTCGACGTCGGGGTGGCGGGTGAGCTCGGCGCTCACCTCGTTGTCGGACGACGTGATGACGTTGACGACGCCGGCTGGGATGTCGGTGTGCTCCGCAACCAGGTTGCCGAGCGCCAGAGTCGCCCACGGGGTCTGCGGCGCACCCTTGAGGACGATCGTGCAGCCGGCGGCCAGGGCCGGCGCCAGCTTCGCGAGTGCGAGCTGGATCGGGTAGTTGTACGCCGTGATGCCGGCGACGACTCCCGCCGCTTCCTTCTCGACCCAGCGGTGGTGCTGAGACCCATAGGCCTCGATGTTGCCGAGGTCCTCGGTGAACTCGTAGCTGTCGAGGAGGTCGGCGTGCCATTTCACGACCGCGGTGGGGCCGGCAAGCTGCGCGCCCTCGATGATCGACCGCGGTGCGCCCGCCTCGTGCACGAGGATGTCGGCGACCTTGTCCTTGTTGTCCGCCAAGGCCTGGTGCAGCTGGTGCAGGCAGCGCTGTCGCAGTGCAACGTCGCGCGACCAGTCCGTCGTGTCGAACGCGCGCCGAGCGGCGCCGATGGCGCGCTGCACGTCGCCGACCGTGGCGTCGGCGGCGACCCCGAGCACCTCCTCCGTCGACGGAGACTCCGTCTCGTAACTGCGGCCGTCCTCGGCCTCCACCAACGCGCCGTCGATCAGCAACTGCTCTTCGTGCCACATGGTCCGCGCCACCCCCTAGAGGAACGTGTGAGGAGCGTTACCGTATCCGAGAACCCCTCTCTCCGCTACGGCTAGAATCGTCTGGTGCTCCAGCGTTTTCTGCGTGTGTCCGCCCTCGGCGCAGCGCTCACGGCCAATGCGCTGCGCCCGTTCGGTGGCGCCAACCCGCTCGCCATTCCGAGCTTTTTCGGAGGGTGGCTGACGAGCGAGCTCGCGCCGCAGAACCTCGCGATCACCGTGGCCGGTAGCGCCGTACACGTGGCCCGGCAGCGGCGCCGGGGCGGGCTTTCACGTGGCGATCTGGTCGCCCTCGCGCTCAACCTCGCGTCGGCGGCGGGCCTCGCGGTGATGGTGCGTGAGGGCATGAGGGCGCGGGACGTTGTCGAGGCCGCACTCACCGAAGGGCTGGCGGACGACTACGTCGCTCGGCTGGACCCGGCACCTGACAAGGTCGACCTGGCGACGCCGTGGCGACAGGTGCTGTTGCCGTGGAAGATCAAGGATCCGCAGGTGCAGCGCATCGCCGACATCGACTATGTCGGTGATGGCAAGTTCCGGCACAAGCTCGACATCTACCGACCGCGCGGAGGTGGCACCGATCTGCCGGTCGTGATCCAGGTGCACGGCGGCGCTTGGGTCATCAGCCAGAAGGACCAGCAGGGTCTGCCGATGATGACCCACCTGGCCGCGCGCGGGTTCATCTGCGTCGCGGTCAACTACCCGCTGTCACCTAAAGCCAAGTGGCCCGAACACCTGGTCGCGCTCAAGCGCGCGGTCACGTGGACGCGCGCCAACATCGCCGACTACGGCGGCGACCCTTCGTTCATCACGGTCACGGGTGGCTCCGCCGGTGGTCACCTCGCGGCGATGCTCGGGCTGACCGCCAACGACCCGTCGTACCAACCGGGTTTCGAGGACGCGGACACGTCGCTGCAGGCGTGCGTTCCGTTCTACGGCGTCTACGACATCGCCAACACTCTCGACACACGAGCCGGGCGACAACGCCTTGACTGGTTCCTCAGCCGGATCATGTTCAAGGGCTCGGACAAGGACAACATCGAAAGCGCGACAGCTCTGCTCCATGTCCGGCCGGATGTGCCGCCGTTCTTCGTCATCCATGGCGCGCACGACTCGCTCGTCCCCGTTGCGGAGGCGCGCGAGCTCGTACGCCGGCTGCGCGAGGTGAGCAAGGAACCGGTCATCTACGCCGAGCTTCCCGGCGCGCAGCACGGCTTCGATGTCTTCCACTCGATCCGCGGCGCACATGTCATCCGCGGCGTGGAACGATTCCTGCGCTGGGTGCACGCAGGCGACAAGGCCGCGATGATCGCGCCCGGCCGGGGGCAGGCATGCTGACCCCGCCACGCCTCGATGGCACCGCTCGCCTGCCGGACGACCGGAAGATCTCGTTCGCCGAGTACGGCGACCCACGCGGCCGGCCGATCATCTGGCTGCACGGCACACCCGGTGGGCGGCGGCAGATTCCGGAAGAGGGGCGGATCGCGGCGCTGGAGACGGGCGTGCGGCTCATCGCAGTGGACCGACCGGGCGTGGGCCGCTCGACGCCACATCTCTACGAAAGCGTGCTCGACTTCGCGACCGACCTCGACTTCGTCGCCGACGTGCTCGGGCTCGGCGACTTCGCCCTGATCGGCTTGTCCGGTGGCGGCCCCTACCTGCTGGGCGCCGCCTACGCACTCACGCCTCGGGTGAAGGCCGCCGCGGTTCTCGGTGGTGTCGCACCGACGGTCGGTGCGGATGCAGCCGACGGTGGCATCGTCGCGCTCACTGCGCGGTTCCAACCACTGCTCACACGGTTTCGGGTGCCGCTTGCGTTCGCCGTCGGCAGCCTCGTCAGTGCGTTACGACCGGTCGGCACGCCGGCGCTGATCGCCTTCGCCCTGCTGCAGCCCGCCGGCGATCGGCGCGTGCTCAACCGGCCGGAGTTCCGCGCGATGTTCCTCGACGACATCTTCGGCGGCAGCACCCACGGACTGCGCGCGCCTGTTTACGACATCGTGTTGTTCGGCCGGGACTGGGGGTTCAGCGTCCGCGACGTAAAGATCCCGATCCGCTGGTGGCACGGCGACGCCGACCACATCATCCCGTTCCGGCACGGGCAGCACATGGTGTCTCTGCTGCCGGACGCCGAGCTGTTCGTGCTGCCCGGCGAAAGCCACCTGGGCAGCCTCCCGGTCGCCGAACGCATCCTCGCCGACCTCGTCGAGACCTGGGACCGAGCAGTCTGATCACGACTTCGGATACCGGGCGACCAAAAATTGGGCTCCAGAGCGCCTGAACGTGGCTCCCCGCTATCCGAAGTGGTGGGGTCGTCGATGACCACTGGTCCCGCGAGGTGGGGCAGGCGTGCGGCAAGTGCGGGGCCGAACTCACGGCTGGCGACTTCGTCCGTCGCCGGCCCGACGAGACCTGGGTCCACGAGACCTGCCCGGCTAACGTTTGAACAGGCCCATCAGGGTTGCCTTGGCCAAGGTGTTGAAGTGCAGCTGGAAGCCCACGACCGCTGCTGACGTGTCCGCCTCGACCGGCAGTGACTCCTCCTTCACCGCGAACACGGTGAAGATGTAGCGGTGCGGATGGTCACCCTCGGGCGGGCACGGACCGGCATAGCCCGGCTGACCGGTGTCGGTGCGCGTCTCGATCGCGCCGGCCGGAATGCTCTTGCCGCTCGCACCTGCCGCGAGTGACGTCACGTCGGCGGGAATGTTGGCGACGACCCAGTGCCAGAACCCGCTGCCGGTCGGCGCGTCCGGGTCGTAGCAGGTGATGGCGAAGCTCTTCGTACCTTCGGGGGCACCGGACCACGACAGCTGTGGCGAGACGTTGCCCCCCGCGCAGCCGAAGCCGAAGTTCTCCGACAGGACGTGATCCTGACCGAGGTAGTCGCCATCTTTGAAGCTGCTGCTGGTCAACGTGAAGGCCATCGTCAGTCGCCTTTCTCTACAGGTCCAGGGATCAGGTCACGCGTGTGCTCGTGCAGCCGGGGAGGCAGTCGATAGGTACCGCGGCCTCCATCGAATCGCACCGGGCTTGCGAGCATTCGCAACGGCCCCTCGCCGGTGTCGAGGGTGACGATCATGCCGCGGTCGGTCACGAGGCCGGTCTCCAGCGCATCACCCAGGTCTGACACGACGCCGACGGCAAGTCCGAGCGGCCCCAGGCGCGCGACCCACTCGACGGCGCTCGACTCCCTCAGCAGCGGCGAGAGCAGCCCGACGAGCTCCGCGCGGTTGTCATGACGCGCGTGCATGGTGGCGAACCGGCCGTCCTGCGCCCACTCCGGCCGGCCGACCTCGACGCACAGTCGACGCCAGAACTCGTCATGGGTGACGAACAAGGCGAGCCAGCCGGCCGATGTCTCGAACAACTGCGCGGGTGCGTAGAACGAATGCGCACCCATCGGATGGCGTTGCGGCCGCTGGCCTCCGTTGAGATAGGCAGCCGCCTTGTAGTTGAGCTGCGCAAGCATCGTGTCGAACAGGGAGACGTCGACCTGCCCGCCTTTGCCCTCGTGCACCTTGGCGACGAGTGCGAGCGCGGCCATGATGCCGGCAGAGTTGTCGACGGCTGAGAAACCCGCCAGCGTCGGCGGACCGTCCGGCTCGCCGGTCATCGCAGCGACACCCGTCAGCGCTTGTACGACGTAGTCGAACGCAGGGTCCTCAGCCGCGGGACCATCCAGTCCATAACCGGTGACAGCCACACAGACGATCGCCGGGTTGTGCTTGCTCAGTGCCGCGTAGTCGAGACCGAGCTTGCGAATTGCGGACGGACGCATGTTGACGATGAGCGCATGCGCCGTCGTGGCCAGCTCGGCCAGTTGTGCTTGACCCTCGGGCGTCCCGAGGTCGATGTGCACGCTGCGCTTGTTGCGGTTGAGGCTTGCGAAGTAGACGTTGTGGCCGTCGACCGTCTGCGACCCGACCGTCCGGGACAGGTCACCTTGTGACGACTCGATCTTGACGACATCAGCGCCGAGATCGGCCAGCAACATCCCGGCAAACGGGCCCGCCAGGATGTGACCGACCTCGAGCACCCGGACCCCGGCGAGCGGCCCCACGGTCACAGCTCGGGACAAAGAGAGGACAAGAACTCGATGGTGCGGTCACGCGAGGCGATGCGTTCGTCGCGGGTATGCCCAAAGGCAAGAACGCGCGCGCCCATGTCGGTGGCGCCGGCGTCGGCGAAGCGGCGCAGCTTCGCGACGATCGCGTCCTCGCCGCCCGCCGCGCACATGTCGCCGACCCCGGCCGAGTTGCCGGCCTCCAGCAACCGCTGGTAGTTCGGTGAGAACTCGGCGTGTCCCAAGGCCGTGTCGGCCCACTCCCGCACCGCGTCGACCTCGTCGTCCCGGCACAGGGTCACGGGGATGCTGGCGACAACGCGCGGCGCCGGCCGGCCCGCCTCCTCCGCGGCCTTGGTGATGCGGGGTACGACGTGGTCGCTGACGGCGCGTTCGTCGGCCATCCAGAGGATCGTGCCCGCCGCATGTTTACCCGCGATCCGCAACATGACCGGCGCAAGTGCAGCCAACAGGATCGGCACGTGCAGGTCTGTCACGTCGAGGTCGTTGTGCACCCGGTAGTCGTCGTTGTCCACGTCGACCCGACCCGGCCCGGCGAAGGCCGGAGCCAGGACCTCCAGGTAGTGCCGGACGAGACGCGCGGGTTTCTCATAGGGCAGCCCGAGCATGTCGCTGACGATCCAGTGATGCGAAGGACCGGCACCGAGCACGAACCGGCCGTCGCAGGCCGCCTGCGTCGACAGCGCCTGCTGCGCCATCGCGACCGGGTGCCGGGACTGGAACGGCACGACGGCGGTCCCGATCTCGAGCCGTTCGGTGCCCTGCCCGACGAGGGCCGCCGCGGTCATGGCGTCGAAGTCGTCGGGGAACTGCGGGATCCACACCGACGAGAACCCGGCGCGCTCGGCTTCCTGACCGTCGGCGACCAGCTGGGCAACTTTTTCCCGGTAGCGCCCGCGCTGTGGGCCGATGTTCAAGCCGATGCGCACCCGGCCGACAGTAGTCGACTTCGATAACCTGCGACAATCCCGTTCTCAGTAATGAGAGGATGAGTTGCATGGGGCGTGTGGCCGTCATCACCGGAGCAGGCTCCGGCATGGGACTCGCAATCGGGCAACGGCTGGCCGGCGCCGGCTATCGCGTCGCGCTGCTCGATCGGGACGGCCCCTCCGCCGCGCGAGCGGGCGAGGAGATCCGCAGCAGTGGCGGCACCGCGCTGGCGGCCACGGTCGACGTGAGCGACCGCAGTCAGGTCGATGAGGCCATGGACAAGGTGCGCAGCGAGTTCGGGCCGATCCAGATCCTCGTCACCAGCGCCGGCATCGACAGGTTCGTGAAGTTCACCGAGATCAGCGTGGACGACTGGGACCAGATGATCGCGGTCAACCTGACCGGCACGTTTCACTGCATCCAGTCAGCCGTCCCGGACATGCTCGCCGCAAAGTGGGGACGCATCGTCACGATCTCGTCGTCGAGCGCCCAGTCCGGCGCGGCCCGGATGTCGCACTACGTCGCGTCCAAGGGCGGCGTGATGGGACTGACGAAAGCGCTCGCCCTCGAGCTCGGGCCCAAGGGCATCACGGTCAACACCATCCCGCCCGGTTCGATCGTGACGCCGATGATGGAGCGCGCAAAAGAACGGGGGGATCTGCCCGACCTCGAGCAGATCGCCGCCCGGACACCCGTACGACGGACCGGCACGGCTGAGGACATCGCCTACGCGGCGGCCTTCCTCTGCTCCGACGAAGCGGGCTACATCACCGGCCAGGCGATCAACGTCAACGGCGGTTGGTACCTGTGAGCAAACCTGTCGTGCTTCGGGCTGCACGCTGGCTCGACATCGACGCCGGCGAAGTCCGGACAGACGCGCGCATCGTCGTCGAGGACGACCGCATCACTGCCGTCGGAGGTGACGCCACACCCTCCGACGCGCGCGAGATCGACCTGGGTGACGTGACGCTGCTGCCCGGGCTGATGGACATGGAGCTCAACCTCTTCCTCGGCGGACCGTCCGGCGGCAACCCGCGAAGCGACGTGCAGGACGACACTGCGTTCCGCACGTTGCGCGCGACCCTCAATGCACGCAAGACGCTGCTCGCCGGTTTCACCACCGCGCGCAACCTCGGCCTGTTCGTGCGCACCGGCGGGGTGCTGCTCGACGTTGCGCTCTCCCGCGCCATCGACCTGGGCTGGACCGAAGGGCCACGACTCGTGCCCGCCGGACACGCGATCAGCCCGACAGGTGGCCACCTCGACCCGACGATGTTCCAGCGCATCGGCCCCGGCATCATGCCGCTCACGACCGAGGAAGGCATCGCCAACGGCGTCGCCGAGGTGCGAGCCGCCGTGCGCTACCAGCTCAAGTACGGCGCGCAGCTCATCAAGATCTCGGCGTCAGGTGGCGTGATGTCCCACAGCGGCGCTGCCGGCGCCCAGCAGTACTCCGACGAAGAGCTCGCCGCGATCGTCGACGAAGCGCACCGAGCCGGCGTCAGAGTTGCCGCGCACTGTCACGGCGACGACGCTGCGCGCGCATGTATCGCGGCCGGCGTCGACTGTCTCGAGCACGGCTTCCTCGTGAGCGACGAGACGCTGAAGCTGATGGCCGAACGCGGCACGTTCCTGGTCGGCACCACCTTGCTGACGGACCAGATGGACCTCTCCCGTGCTGCGCCCGAGCTGAAGGCAAAAGCGGCTGAGGTCTTCCCGAAGGCCAAGACGGTGCTCCCACGCGCCGCCGCCGCCGGCGTCAAGATCTGCTGCGGCACCGACGCACCGGCCATCCCGCACGGCGACAACGCCAAAGAGCTCGCCGCGATGGTCGACCGTGGACTGACGCCGTTGCAGGCACTCACCGCAGCAACGCTCACGAGCGCAGAGCTCATCGGCGTCAGCGACCGGGGCCGGTTGGCTGCCGGTCTGCTCGCCGACGCCATCGCCGTACCCGGCAATCCCCTCGAGGACATCAGCGTCACCCAGGAGGTGCAGTTCGTGATGAAAGGCGGGCGCATCTACAAGGAGGTACCAGCGTGAGCGACTACGACAGCGTCAACTTCTTCCGTGACCAGTCGCTCGTCGCGGACCCCTACCCCTACTTCGACCATCTCCGGTCGCAGTGTCCGGTCTGGCGCGAGCCACATCACGACGTGCTCATGGTCACCGGCTACGAAGAGGCGTGCGCGGTCTACCAGGACCCGGAGAACTTCTCGTCGGCCAACTCGGTCACGGGACCGTTCCCAGGCTTTGCGGAGCCGCTCGTCGGCGACGACGTCAGCGACCAGATCGAAGCTCAACGCGATGCCCTGCCGTTCAGCGACCAGCTGCCGACCTTCGACCCGCCGAAGCATCGCGACCACCGCGCGCTGCTCATGCGGCTGTTGACGCCCGCGCGGCTGCGAGAGAACGAAGAAGCCATGTGGCAGCTCGCCGACCGCCAGCTCGACCAGTTCGTCGAGACCGGCAAGTGCGAGTTCAACCGCCAGTTCGCAGGTCCCTTCACTCTTCTCGTCATCGCCGACCTGCTGGGCATCCCCGAGGAGGACCGACCGGAGTTCCAGGAGGAGCTGCAAGGCACCAAGCGCCGCGTCGACAACCTCGGCAGCACCGGTGAGGGGACGCTCTCGTACAGCCCGCTCGGCTTCCTCTACGACCGCCTCGCGCGCTACGTCGAGGACCGCCGCACCAACCCGCGCAAGGACGTCCTCACCGGCATGGCGACGGCGACGTTCCCCGACGGCAACCTGCCGTCGGTCGAAGACGTCACGAGGCTGGCCGCCAACCTGTTCGGCGCGGGCCAGGAGACGACCGTGCGGATGCTCGCCGCATCGATGCAGCTGCTCGCGGAGCGTCCCGAGCTCCAGCAGCGGCTGCGCGACGACCGCTCGCTGATCCCCGACTTCGTCGAGGAGATCCTGCGCTACGAGAGCCCGGTCAAAGGCGACTTCCGAGTGGCGCGGGTGGCGACGACCGTCGGTGATGTCAAAGTCCCCGCCGGTACGACGCTCATGGTCCTCAACGGCGCAGCCAACCGGGACGGCGCCAAGTTCGAGAACCCGGCGGAGTTCGACCTGGAACGCCGCAACTCCCGGCAACATCTCGCCTTCGGTCGCGGCATTCACACCTGCCCCGGCGGGCCCCTTGCGCGCGCGGAAGGCCGGATCAGCCTCGAACGGATCCTCGACCGGATGCACGACATCCGGATCAACGAGGAGAAGCACGGCCCGGCGGGCGCGCGGCAGTTCTCCTACGCCCCGACATTCATCCTGCGGGGGCTCAACAAGCTCCACCTCGAGTTCACACCGGCGGGTTGAGTCGCACAATTGGAAACGTCATTCTCGTTTTCGAGAGCAGTGCTAGCGTGAACGGCCAGGGCGACGAAGGGAACGATCAGGTGGCGCATTTCACGAAGCCGGCCGAGGGGTCGTGGACCGAGCACTTCAAGCTAGGGACAGCCCCGGTCGACTACAGCGACTCCACGACACCTGAGCACTACGAGCTCGAGCGCGACGCCATCTTCCGGCGTACCTGGCTCCAGGTCGGCCGGGTCGAGCAGATACCGCGCAAGGGCAGCTACTTCACCCGCGAGCTGCACGCAGCCCGCACATCGGTCATCGTCGTCCGCGACACGGACGGCGACGTGCGCGCTTTCCAGAACATCTGCCGGCACCGCGGCAACAAGCTGGTCTGGCAGGACTACCCCAACGAAGAGGTCAGCGGAACGACTCGGCAGTTCACCTGCAAGTACCACGGCTGGCGCTATGGGCTGGACGGGTCGTGCACGTTCGTCCAGCAGGAAAAAGAGTTCTTCGATCTCGACAAGGCCAACTT
>JAICMI010000170.1 GCA_025929315.1 Frankiaceae bacterium | reverse complement strand
GTCACCGTGCCGATCCAGCTGTCCGGGACCGGCAGCTGTCCGACGTGTCACGGCAGTGGCGCCAAGCCGGGGCCCGCGACGCCTGGGTGTCCGCGGTGCAGCGGCACCGGCCTGTCGAGGCGCAACGCCGGCGGGTTTGCGTTCGCCGAGCCGTGCCGCGACTGTCGCGGCCGTGGGCTGCTCATCGACGATCCGTGCGCAACCTGCCATGGCAGTGGGCAGGCCCTGTCGACCCGCACGCTTCGCGCGCGCATACCTGCCGGAGTTGCCGACGGGCAGCGCATCCGGCTGGCGGGGAAAGGCCAGCCAGGGGCAGCGGGTGGACCCTCCGGCGATGTCATCCTCACCGTGCACGTGCGCCCGCACGCAGTGTTCGGGCGCAAGGGTTCCCACCTGACCCTGACCCTGCCGGTGACGTTTCCGGAGGCCGCACTCGGCGCAACCGTGAAGGTCCCGACGCTCGATGGCCCGCCGGTCGGCGTCAAGATCCCGCCGGGGACCTCGAGTGGCCGCACACTCCGCGTGCGAGGTAAGGGCGTGACCAAGCGGGACGGCACCAAAGGCGACTTGCTGGTCACCGTTGACGTTGCCGTGCCGCAAAAGCTGAGCGATGAGGCCAAGGCCGCGCTGTCGGCCTACGCGGAGGCGCAGCCGGACGATCCGCGTCAGCATCTCAACGCGATGGTGACGAGCCATGAATGAGCTCCACCTGCCACCGGACGTCCCGGACGACGCCCCCGTCTTCGTGATCTCGGTCGCGGCGACGCTGGCGGGCATGCATCCGCAGACACTGCGCCAATACGACCGGCTGGGTCTGGTGACTCCAGGTCGCACGACCGGGCGCGGTCGCCGCTACTCCGCGCGTGACATCGCGGTGTTGCGCGAGGTGCAACGGCTCAGTCATGACGAAGGCATCAACCTTGCGGGCATCAAGCGCATCCTCGAGCTGGAGAACCACGTGGCGGCACTGCAGTCGCGCGTCGTCGAGCTGCATGCCGCGCTCGACGCCGCTGCGGCGGAGGTGGCCCGCCGTGAGCAGCAGGTGCACGCGTCCTATCGGCGCGATCTCGTTCCCGTCGAGCCCACCGGCCCGATGGTGATTTGGCGGAGAAACCCTGATGGCTGAATACAAACTGACCACGAAGAGCCAGGAAGCGATCGTCGACGCGCGCAAGCGCGCGGCAACCGCCGGGCATCCCTACGTCGAGCCCGTGCACTTGCTGCTTGCACTGTTAGCGCAAGCCGACGGCACCGCCCGACCGTTGATTGCCGCCGTCGGTGCATCCCCGGACGCTCTGCAATCCCAAGCCCAGGCGGCGCTCGACCGTCTGCCGCGGGCAAGCGGTCCGACTGTGGCGCAGCCCGGCGAGAGCAGGCCGGTCGTTGCGGCCATCAACTCGGCGGCGTCGGCGGCGCAGACGCGAGGCGACGAGTTCATCTCGACCGAGCACCTGCTCGTTGGCTTGGCGCGCGACGGCGGCACCGGACTGAGTGGCGTCACCGAGATGCTCAACGCGGCGGGTGCGACACCGGATGCGCTATTGGCTGCGTTCGACAAGGTGCGGGGCAGCAGCCGACCGGTTACGTCACCTGAACCCGAGTCGACGTTCCAGGCACTCGACAAGTACGGAGTCGACCTCACGGCACGCGCGCGTGACGGAAGGCTCGACCCGGTTATCGGTCGTGACACCGAGATACGCCGAGTCGTACAGGTGTTGTCGCGTCGTACCAAGAACAACCCGGTGCTCATCGGCGAGCCCGGCGTCGGCAAGACGGCCGTCGTCGAGGGGTTGGCTCAACGCATCGTCGCCGGCGACGTGCCGGAGTCGCTGCGCGACAAGCGCCTCGTCTCGCTCGACCTCGCGGCCATGGTGGCCGGTGCGAAATATCGAGGCGAGTTCGAAGAGCGACTCAAGGCTGTGCTCGAAGAGATCCGCGACAGCGACGGCCAGGTGGTCACGTTCATCGACGAGATGCACACCATCGTCGGGGCCGGCGCGGCCGAGGGTGCGATGGACGCCGGCAACATGCTCAAGCCGATGTTGGCCCGCGGCGAGCTGCGGATGATCGGTGCCACCACGCTCGACGAGTTCCGTGAGCGGATCGAAAAGGACCCTGCGCTCGAGCGGCGGTTCCAGCCGGTGTTCGTCGGCGAACCCTCAGTTGAGGACACCATCGCGATCCTGCGTGGCCTCAAGGGTCGCTACGAAGCGCATCACAAGGTCGAGATCACGGATGCGGCGTTGGTCGCAGCCGCGACGCTGTCCAACCGCTACATCACCGCCCGGTTCCTGCCCGACAAGGCGATCGACCTCATCGACGAGGCCGCCTCGCGGCTGCGCATGGAGATCGACTCGCGGCCGGTTGAGATCGACGAACTGCAGCGCGCGGTCGACCGGCTCAAGATGGAGGAGCTGGCCCTCGCCAAGGAAGACGACGCGGCTTCCAAGGAACGGTTGGACAAGCTGCGCGCCGAGCTCGCCG
>JAICMI010000033.1 GCA_025929315.1 Frankiaceae bacterium | reverse complement strand
GTGGGCTCGGGTTCGGCTTCAAATGGAACATGGGCTGGATGCACGACACATTGGCTTACATGTCCAAGCCGCCGATCTACCGTTCGCATCACCATCACCAGATGACGTTCTCGCTCGTCTATGCGTTCAGCGAGAACTTCGTACTCCCGCTCTCGCACGACGAAGTCGTGCACGGCAAGGGGTCGCTGCTCGGCAAGATGCCCGGCGACCGGTGGCAGCAGCTCGCCAACCTGCGCTCGCTCTATGCGTTCATGTGGGCGCATCCCGGCAAGCAGCTGCTGTTCATGGGCAGCGAGTTCGGCCAGGAGTCCGAGTGGTCGGAAGCGCGGTCGTTGGACTGGTGGTTGCTCGACCTGCCCGACCACAGAGGCGTGTTCCAGCTGATTCGTGACCTCAACACGGTCTATCGCCAGCATCCGGCGCTATGGACTCAGGACGCCGAGCCGCAGGGCTTCCAGTGGATCGACGCCAACGACGAGGCCGGCAACGTGCTGTCGTTCCTGCGCCGAGGCACAGACGGATCCGCTGTTGCCGTCATCTGCAACTTCGCCGGCGTGCCGCACGAGGGTTATCGCGTCGGCCTGCCGGTGGCGGGCGAATGGCGAGAGCTCGTCAACACGGATGCGGAGCTCTACTCGGGTAGCGGCGTCGGCAACATGGGATCGGTAACAGCGACCAACGAACCATGGCACGGCCAGCCCGCTTCTGCGACGCTGCGGCTGCCACCGCTCGGCGTCCTCTACCTCGAAGCCCCGACAACCTCTCCCGACCTGTCAGAACCTGGGGCGGCTATCACCGCCTGACGTTCTGACAAGTCCGTGGGTGCCTGTGGACGGGGCTCACGCGGACGGCTGTTGCCGGTCACCATCTCCGGATGCTCACGCTTCCCGACCGGCTGCCCGCCGACGTCGTCTCGACATTGGTCAAGATGTCGCACGATCAGTTCGGCATCGTGACAAGGGCCGATCTCGCCCAGCTGGACATCAGCAAGCACCTGGTCACCGCGCAGCTGGACGCGCGTCGCTGGCGAGAGCTGGGGGCCACCGTCGTCGCCTTGCACAACGGACCGCTCACCCTGCAGCAACAGTGGTCGGCAACTGTGCTCAGCGCCGAGGGTCCTGCCTGTCTGGCTGCTCGCACCGCGGCGCAGGCTGCGGGTTTGACGGGCTGGGAGGTGGAACCGGTACACCTCCTCGTGCCGCGGGGCGCCAAGGTGAACGAGATTCCCGAGCTCACGGTCAAGGTGCACGAGTCGCGGCGCTTCGTACCAGCGGATATTCACCCGACACGAACGCCGCCCCAGGTGCCGATCGAGCGAGCGCTCATCGATGCCGCGGTGTGGTCGGCGTCCACCAGAACGGCATGTGGGCTCCTCGCCGCCGGGGTCCAGCAGCGAATGACAACGGCTCCGCGCCTGCGCGAGGAGCTGGAGGGGGCCGGTCGGGTTCGTCACCGCCGGCTGCTGCTCTCGGTGCTCGCGGACATCGAGGGCGGCGCCCACGCGGTGTCAGAACTCGACTTCCTCAGGTTCTGTCGCCGTCATGGATTCCCGCGTCCTCAGCTGCAAGTCAGGTGCGACACTCGCGGACGTCGCCGGTATCTGGACGCCACGTTCCGACGCCCCGACGGCCGCCTGGTTGGCATCGAGGTGGACGGCGCGATCCATCTCGTCGTGCGGACGTACTGGAACGACATGGAGCGCCTCAACGACCTCGTCATCCGGAAGCGGCCGATGCTGCGCTTCCCGAGCGCATATGTCTACGCCGACGACCCGGTGATGGTTGCGCAGCTGCGCGAGCTGCTCCAGATCCCAGACTTGTCACAGCGTGGGGCGGCTATCACCGCCTGACGTTCTGACAAGTCCTAGAACAGGGCGTTGGCGAGGTCGCGGCGGGCGGCGGCCAGCCGCGGGTCGTCCGAGTCAAGGGTCTCGAACAATGCGAGCAGTCGCGCTCGCGCGGCATCGCGCTGATCCCCACTCGTCGCGCGCACGAGGTCGAGCAGCGGCCGCAACGCTTCCTCGACATTGCCGCGAACCATCTCGAGGTCCGCCAGGGCACTCAGCGCGTCCACGTCGTCCGGGCGGTCGGTCGCGGCCTGCCGGACCGCCACCTCGTCCGCGCCGCGGGTGCGCGCCAGCAGTTCACAACGCGCGACAGCCAGCGCGGCCTGGGCGTTACCGGGATCACGCTCGAGGAGCTGCCGGTACGACGCCAACGCCGCGTCGATGTCACCGCGCTGCAGTGCCTCTTGCGCCTCCTGCTCCTCCGCCGCAACTCGGGGAGCAGGCTCGACGCCATCGTCGACAGGGCCGGACAAACCGTTCTCGTCGGCGATCCGGAGCACTTCGTCCAGCACCTGCCGAATCTGCTGCTCGGGCACGGCACCCTGGAAAAGGGGCACCGGCCGGCCGCCGATCACCGCAAACACCGACGGGATGCTCTGCACCTGGAAGGCCGCAGCCAATCGTTGGTTGGCGTCGACATCGATCTTGGCCAGAACCCAGGCACCCGCCGCCTCGTCGGCCAGCCGCTCAAGCACGGGCGAGAGCTGCTTGCACGGACCGCACCAGTCGGCCCAGAAATCGAGCAGAACCGGGACCTGCTGCGACCGGTTGATGACCTCGGTTTCGAATGTCTCCTCGGTGACGTCGATGACGGCGGCACCGGTCGAGCCGGAAGCTGCTCCCGTCGAGGGGGTGGGAGCGGGAGCGGTGGCCCGGGCCCGCAGGCCTGAGAGGTCGACCGCTCCCGGCAGTCGGATGTCAGTCGGTCGCATGGCTCAAAGCCTACGAGTGGTCGCGATCAGTCTCGGGTGGTGACCGCGTAGATCGAGATGTCGCTCGGCACGCCCTTGGGGCGGGTGAGCCGATAGGTGAGCTTGCGGCGGGCCGACACGAGACTCGGATCGAGCTCGGCCAGGGCAGCGTCCGAGGCGAGCGTCTCCCCCGCGCCGGCGCTTTCCGCGAGCCGCGCGGCGACGTTGACGTCCACCCCGATGTAGTCACCGCCGATGGCCCGAGGCGAGCCCGTATGAACCCCGGCGCGGATCTGCGGCCGGTATCCAGCAACCTCGACGTCGGACAACCGCGCGCGGGCGTCGACAACTGCATCAAAGGCGAGCTGGGCCGACGGGAACACCGCCATCAACCCGTCGCCCAACCGCTTGACGACCCGGCCGCGGTGGTCGAGCACCGCTCGCTCGACCCGGCTGGCGACCGTGCGCAGCAGCTCCAGTGCGTCATCGTCACCGGCGCGTGCTGCCCATGCGGAGAACCCGACGAGATCCGTGAAGAGCAGCGTGCAGGGCTGGGCGCCGTTCCCGCCGCCGACCCGCCCCAGCAGCGAGTGCCAGACCTGCAGCGCGCCGAGGCCGAGCTCCTGGGTGGCGGTCCGTTCCTCATCGAAAAGTCGATCCGCAATGCGTGCGATCGCCGCAGGGCTGTCGCGTCCCGCAGCCGACAGCGGATCCCCGAAACCGGGATCACCCGGCAACGCGCGCCGCAGCCGACGGAGTGCATGCAATGTCCCGGGTCCGCGGTTGAACGCGCGGACCCCGGCTGTCAGCTTCCCAAGGCCACGGGGCTCGGACACTCCGCCGAGCCTAAGGGTGTGCTTCGACCGGACGGCGACCGTGGTCCGCCAACACGAATGCGTACTTCGTCCTGATCACAGCGCCGAGCATTCACCCGAACGGGTGCCAAACCAGCCCTCCCGCCGTACCGTGATCGCCTGTCCTTCCCCCAGCGGAGGCACCGATGACAGTGCTCTCACTGTTGCGCCGCCACCGACGGCCCGACCAGCCGACGGGTTACCGCGACGCCTTCGTGCTCTCCGGTGGTGGCAGTCTCGGTGCCGTCCAGGTCGGGGCGCTGCAGGCGTTGATGGACGCCGGGGTGCGTCCGGACCTGCTCATCGGTTGTTCGGTCGGTTCGTTGAACGCGACGTTCCTCGCGGTGGACCCGCGACGTGAGCGACTCGATGACCTCGAGGCATTGTGGCTGAGCCTCAACCGCGGCGACATCTTTCCGGCCAGCCGGCGGTCGATCGCCGGACACCTGGTACGACGCGACACGCATCTCTACGAACCACACGGCCTGCGCGACCTTGTCGACCGACTGGTCCCCACTACCGATCTCGCCGACCTCGCGGTTCCGGTGCACGTGGTGACGACCGACCTGATGAGCGGGCAACCTGTGTGGTGGACCAGTGGCGACCCTCGGGAAGTGCTGGTGGCCTCGGCGAGCCTTCCTGGCCTCTTTCCGCCGGTGCCACTGGGCGGCAGCCTGCACGTCGACGGCGGCGTGACGATTCCCGTCCCGGTGCAGCGAGCCGTCGACCTCGGCGCGGAACGGATCTGGGTCTTCGATGTCACCGGCGGGTCGCTCGGACGTCGGGATGAGCGCATGACGGCGCTCGACATCCTGCTGACCAGCTTTGCCATCAGCCGCTATCGGTTGGCAAGCCTGGAGCTGCCCAATCCCCCGAGCCGGCCGATCATCCCGATGCCGCGGGTCGAGCTCGGCAAGCACGAGCTGCGCGACTTCTCGAGAACATCGGAGCTGATCGAGATCGGCCGAGAGGCCGGCGCACGCATGGTGCAGAACGAGCTGACGCCTACCGGCTAGGCAACCTGACCTCGTCTTGAGGATGCAGGTGAACGGCACATATCAGACGGTGCTGGCGGGCGCTTCGATCCGCGCCTTGATGCGACCTAGATCGGCTTCCAGGTCAGCAGTGCGGTCCCGGTGCGCGGGCAACATCGCTGCGAACAGCCGATCGTAGAAACCAGGGATCTGAAGGACCTGCATTCGCTCGGTAAGTTTCGTCCCAGCCCCGGCCGGCGACAACTCGAACTCCCATCGCGTCGAGTCCGGCAGGAGACGAGTCGGTAGCGTCCGCCACGCCAGACGCTGGCCGGCGTCGACCTCAAGTACTTCGCACACACGCGACCAGCGAGTGGCGTTGCGGCGGTTGCGGCCACGAAAGCGCGCACCCTTCACCGGTACGCTCGCGCCGTCTAGCCACTCCGCGCCCCGACACTCGACGCTCCATTCCCCGGTCCGGGTCACATCCGATACCAGTGCCCACACGACCTGGACTGGCGCGTCGATCACAATTGACGCTTCACAGCTCTTCCCAACACGCAAGACCATTTCATTCCCTCCCCGTCTCACGGACCCATCAGCATTATGTGACCCTGAGCGACCACCCACCTAGAAGCGCGGGGGTTCCAGATAGCCGCCCCATTCGGTGCGGAGCGCGTCGCAGATCTCGCCGAGCGTTGCCTCTTGCCGCGTCGCCTCGAGCATGGCCGGCAGCATGTTGTCGTCGGTACGAGCGACATCGATCATGTGCTGCAACGCAGCGCGGACTGCCCCCTCGTCACGCGAGCTCTTGCGCTCGCTCAGCAGTCGCTTCTGCTCGACCTCGACCTCGTGAGAGATACGGAGGATCTCGAGATCCTCAGCCACCGACGAATCGTGGACGTTGACGCCGACAACCTTCTTGTCGCCCTTCTCGAGCTTCTTCTGGTAGTCGAACGCGGCGTCGGCGATCTCGGCCATGAACCAGCCGTCCTCGATGCCGCGCAGGATGCCGGCAGTCATCGATCCGTCGCTGCTCATGTCCTTGATGCGCGCAAAGATGGCCTCGGCTTGCCGCTCCATCTCGTCGGTCAGCGCTTCGACATACCAGGAGCCGCCGAGCGGATCGGCGACGTTGACGACGCCGGTCTCCTCCATGAGCACCTGTTGCGTACGAAGCGCGATCTCTGCGGCCTTCTCGCTCGGCAGCGCCAGCACTTCGTCCAAGGCGTTGGTGTGCAAGGAGTTCGTGCCGCCCAGCACCGCCGCCAGCGCCTCGACTGCTGTCCGCACGATGTTGTTGTCGGGCTGTTGCGCCGTCAGCGACACACCTGCGGTCTGCGTGTGGAAGCGCAACCACTGCGCGCGCTCGTCCGTCGCTCCGTAGACGTCGCGCAGCCAGCGCGCCCAGATGCGTCGCGCCGCACGGAACTTGGCGATCTCCTCGAAGAAGTCGATGTGCGCATCGAAGAAGAACGACAACCCGGGCGCGAACCTGTTGACGTCGAGACCGCGTGAGAGTCCCAGCTCCACATAACCGAAACCGTCGGCCAGCGTGAACGCCAGCTCCTGCGCGGCAGTCGAGCCGGCCTCACGAATGTGGTAGCCGGACACTGAGAGCGGCTTGTAACGCGGAATCTCGCGGTCGCAGTACTCCATCAGATCGCCGATGAGGCGCAGGTGCGGCTCCGGCGGGAACAGCCACTCCTTCTGCGCGATGTACTCCTTGAAGATGTCGGTCTGCAAAGTGCCGTCGAGCTTCGAGATGTCGGCGCCCTGACGCTCGGCCGCGACGATGTACATGCAGAAGACCGGCACGGCCGGCCCGCTGATCGTCATCGACGTGGTGACGTCCTGCAACGGGATGCCGGCGAACAGCTCGTCCATGTCGGCTGCGCTGTCGATCGCGACACCACAGTGACCGACCTCGCCCAGTGCACGCGCGTCGTCGGAGTCACGGCCCATCAACGTCGGCATGTCGAACGCGACCGACAAGCCGCCACCGCCGGCGGCAAGGATCATCTTGTAACGCTCGTTGGTCTGCTGCGCGTTGCCGAAGCCGGCGAACTGGCGGATCGTCCACGTCCGGCCGCGGTAGCCACTCGCGTAGAGACCACGCGTGAACGGGAACTCGCCCGGCCAGCCGATCTGGTCGAAGTTCGGGTACGACGACTCGTCAGCCGGACCGTAGACCGGATCCAGCTCGACGCCGGACAGCGTGGTGAAGTCAGCGTCGCGCTTGCGGGCGGCGTCGTACCGCTGCTGCCACCGTTGCCGGCCCTCGGCGGGACCGACGGGGTCTGGGGTCATGAGAAAATACTAGGACGTCCTACTAGTTGTGTCACTGGCCACCTCCGGAAAGTCCCCGGCATCGACGCGAATCACGCGCAACAGCCGGAACAGCTCGTCGAGCTGGTGGCGGTCGTAGGCCGCCAGCCCGAACCCGTCCCGCATGAGGTCGTCCGTGGCCGCCGCGACGACGTCGCGCCCCTCGGCGGTGATCGCCGCGAGCACGCCGCGGCCGTCGTTCGGGTTGGGACGGCGTTCGACCAAGCCGTGCGCCACCAGCCGGTCGATGGAGTTGGTCACGCTGGTGGGATGCACCATCAGCCGCCGACCGATGACGGACAACGGAAGTGATCCGGAGCGGCTGAAGTGCAACAGCACCAGCGCCTCGTAACGGGCGAACGTCAGACCGTGCGGCTTGAGTGCGGCATCAAAGCGCCCGATCAGCAGCTGCTGGGCGCGCATGATCGACGTTGCCACGCGCATGGCGTCGGCCGGTCCGAACCGCTCGCTCCACAGTTCGCCCGCGCGTTCGATCGGGTCGAACGGCAGATCCAGCGGTTGCGGGCTCACCCCGTCGAGTCTGTCAGGTGCGTGGGTTCACTCGCCGCCGCCGATGGCCGGCAGGGGCTCCGCATGCGGGTGCGAGGGCTGCACGCGCAACGCCTTCGCGGTCCAGTCGGGCAGGTACCAGTTCCACTTGCCGAACATGGACACCAAGGCAGGCACGAGCAAGGACCGCACAATCGTCGCGTCGAGCAAGATGCCGAAGCCGAGCGCCGTCGCGAAGGTCTTGAGGTCGGTGCCTGGTCCCGAGGCCAGCGCCACGAACGCAAGGAACAGGATCAGTGCCGCACTGGTGATGAGACGGCCGGTTCGACCCACGCCGGTCACGACTGCGGCGTTGGTCGAACCGCCACGGTCGTACTCCTCGCGGATACGCGACAGGATGAAGACCTCGTAGTCCATCGACAGCCCGAACAAGAACGCGAACACCATCAAGGGCAGCCAGAATGTCACTGCACCGGTGGCAGCCACACCGAAGATGGCGTTCGACCCATGACCCGACTGCCAGAACAGCACCATGAACCCGAGCGTCGCGGCGAGCGTGATCAGGTTGAGGATGACCGCCTTGATCGGCAGCAGGATCGACCGGAACGCGCGCGCCAGCAGGATGATCGTGAGCACCGCGATCAGCGCCAGCATGAGTGGGAAGTTGCCGTAGACCGCCTTGAGGAAGTCGATCTGGTCGGCGCCGACGCCGGCAACGCCGATCACGCCAGGAGCACCGTCGACGGCGTCCTTGACGTGACGCACCGGGTCGACGGTCGACGAGTTGGCTGTCTCCTCCGTCGGGATCGCGACGACGATGCTGTGGCCGTCGGCCGTGTTGCCCGGGCCGTTCGCGACGACCGCGGCTTTGACACCGCTGACCGCGGCGACCTTGTCGCGGACCTCATTGGCGGCGTCGGTGTTGACCAGCACCTCCATCGGTGTGAGTACACCGGTGGTGACTCCTCCGTGCTTGAGGGTCTGCAACGCGACGTAGGCCTTGCCGTTCTTGGCAAGCGAGTCCGACGAGGCGAGCCCGATCTTGATGCCGAGGAACGCCACGAACAGGGCGCCCAGAGCCAGCAACGCCGCACCGGCGGCGACGTACTTGTTCTTGACGACGCCACGGGCCCACGCACTCCACGAGCGGCTCGCACGGTCCTCATGCCGGATCTTTGGCCAGTCCACGCGAGGTCCGATGCCGCCGAGGATCGCCGGAGTCAACGTCAAGGTGGTCAACACGCTCGCCAGGGGGATGAGCGCACCACCCAGGCCGATGCTGCGCATGAACGGCACGGGCAGTACGACGAGAGCGAGCAGCCCGATCGCCACCGTCACGCCGCTGAACACGACTGCGTGACCGGCAGTCTCCATCGCGATCACGACCGCCTCATGGTTGTCCCGCCCGTGATCGCGCTCCTCCCGCCATCTGTTCACGAGGAACAACGAGTAGTCGATCGCCACACCAAGTCCGATGAGCGCCACGAGGAACTCGACGATGAACGAGACGTCGGTCAGATAGGTCAAGGGCAAGAGCAGGATGAACGTCGTCAGGATCGAGACGGCAGCCACCACGAGAGGCAGAACGGCAAGGAGCGACGCAAAGACGAAACCGAGGACGATAAGCGCACCAACTGCACCGAGCAGCACCTCGGCGAAGACCCCGTTGCCGCCACTCTCGTCGCCGACGGCGAGCGCGTCCTCACCAGTGACACCTACGGTCGAGCCGGCGGGCGCGGTCTTCTGCAATGACGCGCGAATCGCATCGGTCGGCAGCTTGGCCGTCGGGTCGTGCAGGAAGCGGTAGAACACCAGCGCATAGGCCGTGCGGTCGTCCTTGGTGCGGAACACCTGATCGCCCGTGTTTGCCTCGTCGACCACGCGGGTCTGCGGGATCTGCTGCGCGACCGCGGCAAATGCCTGCCCGACCTTGTCGGACTGCTGAGTCACCGACTGCCCCGCGGGCAGCGTGATCGTCACAACGAACGGCGCGGTCTTACCGCCCGCGTGGAACTCCTGGTCGATCTGGTTGGCAGTCTCGGTGCCGGGCTGACCAGGGAGCGAGAAGTCGACCACGAGCCGGTCGTTCGTTCGCTGCGTGAGCATGATGCCGGCGACGAACACGATCACCCAGAACAAGCCGACCAAGCGGCGGTGGCGAAGTACGAACTCGGCAATGCGACGCATATCAAGTCCCCCCAGAGATGACGTCGCGAGCCTATAGACGCGGACCCGCCGGGCACACTTGATTGATGGACTGGAGCCTTCGTGGTTGCTCGCGGCAGGGTCACGCCACCTATGCCCCTACCGAACCCGCGCTGCGACAGAGACTCCGCTCGGAAACCGCACTCGGCGAGGCGTGGCGGTGCCTGCGCTGTGGCGACTTCGTCGTCGGCGAACCGCACGGCCAAGGTCCGGCGGACGACGCGCCCATCGTGTTGCGAGGCAAGGCGCTCCGCGAGGCGTTCGTCCTGCGGATCCTCGCGGTCGAGCGCTGGGTTCGAGCGCTCATCCTCGCCCTGCTGGCCATTGCGGTGTTCGAGTTCGAGAGCACGCAAACGTCACTCCAAGCCTGGTTCGAACGCGAGCTGCCCCGATTGCAACCTTTGGCCAAACAGTTCAACTACAACCTCGACAAGAGCGCGACCATCAACCACCTGCGCAGCTTCCTGCACTCCCGGCACGGGACCCTGCACCTCGTCGAGGCGTTCCTGATCGGATATGCGCTGTTGCAGCTCGCCGAGGGCATCGGACTGTGGAGCCTCAAGCGTTGGGGAGAGTACGTCGCTGCCATCGGCACGAGCATCTTCCTGCCGTTGGAGATCTATGAGCTCACCAAAGAGGTGACATGGCTCAAGGTCGTCGCCTTCATCATCAACCTTGCACTCGTTGTCTACCTGATCTGGCGCAAGCGACTATTCGGCGTGCGCGGCGGACGCGCGGCGTTCGAGCGCGAACGTCACGAGGACTCGCTGCTCGAGGTCGAGGCATCAGCGTCGATCGGCGTACCGACATAGACCGCACGTGGGCGCAGCGGAGAAGTGCGGGTGTACTCCTCGAGAGCGTGCGCGAGCCAGCCCGCCGTTCGTGCAACAGCAAAGATGGCTTCACCCGCACCAGGCACCATTCCGCACACCTGACCCAGCGTTGCAATCGCGAAGTCGGAGTTGGCCGCAGGAAGACCGCGCAGGTGAAGCTCCTGCAGGACCGCATCGGACACCGCTAGTCGCGGATGGTTCGGCGTCGCGTCGCGTAACAGCTCCATCAACCGGTCGGCCCGCCGGTCGCCGGACTTGTAGACCGCATGCCCGACGCCGGGAATCCGTTCGCCGCGACGCAGTCGCTCGCCGATCACCCGCGCCGCATCGCCGGGCTCGGCGATCTCAGCAAGCATGCGTTCGGCACCCAGCGACGCGCCCCCATGCATCGGGCCGGCGACGACGCCGAGCGCGCTGCTGACCACCGCATAGGGGTCGGCTTTGACCGAAGCAGCGATGCGCGCTGCCATCGTCGACGCGGCGAGCTCGTGGTCAGCGAGCAGGACGAGCGCCGCCTCGAGGCACGGCACAAGTGCAGGATGCGGGGACGCTTTGGTAAGCCGTGGCCACAACCGCTCCGCGACTCGCTCAGCCGGACGACCGGCCCGGGCCCGCTGCGTCGGAAGAGCGTCCACCATGCCCGCGATGAGTGCTCGCCCCGTGGCAGCGACGGCAGTCGGGTCGACCGTGTGCCGCATCGGGTCGGACACAGCAAGCACCGTCACCGCGAGCATCACGCGATCCAGCGGAAGTGTCGACGGCGGCAACAGCTGCTGCACGTCGCGCGCGGCCGCTACGGCAGCCGGCAGCGGCTGCCAGACCGGCGATCGATCCGGGACGACCCCGTTCCACAGCCACTCGGCCGTCTGCTCGAACGTCCACGATCCCGCGAGCGTCAACGCGTCGCGACCACGGAAGAAGGGCCGGTCCGCTCCCAGCGCGGTGATCGCCGACTCGATGACGATCTCGGCTCCTGGCGCTCGGAGCGGATGGGCGCGGCGACGCAGGTGGTCTACCTCGACGGGGTCGAACAGGCTACGACGGCCAGATGCATCCCGAGCGCTCGTGAGCAGCCCCCGGCTGACATAGGAGTAGAGAGTCGCGGGCTTGACGCCGAGGCGGGCCGCCGCCTTAGCGGCATCGATCCGGTCGGCCATCTCCGCTCCAATATTGATTCTTGAATCAATATTGATCGATATACGCTTCTCGTGTCAATGTCGGCGGCATGCCACAGATTCACGTGCTCGACGTGACCAACCGCGACGGCGTACAGACGGCGCGCACCGGCCTGTCGAAGTTCGGAAAGACGATGGTCAACTCCTACCTCAGCCGGCTGGGTGTTGCGCAGTCGGAGATCGGCTTCCCGTTCCTCTTCCACGAGGTGCCCTACGTCCGCGCGCAAGTTGCACTTGCACGCGCCGGGGCGTTCGGGAACCTTCGGCTGTCCGGTTGGTGCCGCGGTGTGGTCGCCGATGTCGAGAAGTCGTTGCCACTGGGACTGCAGCACTACAACCTGTCGATCTCGACGTCTGACTACATGCTCGCCAACAAGTTCCGCGGCCGCCTCGACCGTGCCGCGGTGGTTCGGGAGATGACGGCCGCCGTCCGGGCAGCAAAGGCCGGCGGCGCGCAGACGGTCGGCGTGAACGCCGAGGACGGCTCACGCACCGATGACGGTTTCCTGCTCGAGTTCGCGCTCGCTGCCAAGGAAGCGGGTGCGGATCGGGTGCGCTATTGCGACACCATCGGCGGTGACACCCCCGACCGGATCCGTGATCGGTTCGCCACGCTGGCGAGCGCCGCGATGATGCCTGTCGAGACCCACTGCCACAACGACCTTGGCCTCGCCGTCGCCAACACGGTGTCGGGGGCTCTGGGCGACCTGGATGCCGGCCAGGACGCGTGGGTCAACACATGCATCAACGGCATCGGCGAACGAGCGGGCAATGCCGACCTGCTGTCGACACTGCTGGCTTTCCGGCACGGCTTCGGCGTGGGCGATCGCGACGACATCGCGTTCGGCGACCCGATCGACCTGACGTGGGCCCGCCGGTTCTCGACGTGGGCGAGCTATGCACTCGGACAACCATTGCCGTTCAACCAGGTCGGCACCGGGCGCAACGCGTTCTCGCACGAGTCAGGCATCCACGCCGACGGCGCACTCAAGGATCACGGCAACTACGAGCTATACGACGAGCAGACTCTGGGTCCGTTCCCGTCCGACTGGCACCGGCAACCGGGCCGGGTCGTCCTCACTGGTGAGTACGGCGGCAAAGCCGGCTACCGGCACGTCGTCGAAGGACTGGGTCTCGACATTGCCGATGGCGATGAGGACCTGGCCTTCGAAGTCACCCAGCTGTGCAACGCGATGACGGGTCGACCGCTGACGGACGACGAGCTTCGCCTGATCGCGTCGTACCCGCGCCAGCTCGCGTTGCTCTTTCCGGGACACCTCGCCGAGGCGAGCGCCGCGACGTCGCTCAGCGCGTGACGTCGGCGACGAGCTGGTCCGCCGCGGTGTAAGGATCGAGCTCGCCGGCGACGACCTGTCCCGCGAGCTGGTCGAGCAACGTGCCGCCGCGCAGATCACCGATGCGGGTGCGCAGCGCGGTCACGGCGATCGCCTCGATCTCATCGGCGGCGCGCACCCGCCGCCGGGCATCGAGCCGTCCCGACTTGACCAACCACTCCTGATGCTTGTCGAGCGCCGCCATGAGGTCCTCGACACCTTCGTTGCGCGAGGCGACGGTCTTGACGATCGGCGGCTGCCAGTCTTCGGGTCGGCGGCCCTCGGCCAGGGACAACATGTGCCGAAGGTCGCGCGCCGTCGAGTCGGCGCCGTCGCGGTCGGCCTTGTTGACCACGAACACGTCTGCGATCTCGAGGATGCCGGCCTTGGCGGCTTGGATGCCGTCGCCCATGCCGGGCGCGACGAGGACGAGCGTCGTGTCGGCGAGCGAGGCGACTTCGACTTCCGCCTGTCCCACGCCAACTGTTTCGACGAGAACGACGTCAAAGCCCGCGGCGTCGAGCACGCGCAGAGCTTGTGGCGTCGACCAGGCGAGTCCACCGAGGTGACCGCGACTAGCCATCGAGCGGATGTAGACACCGCTGTCGGTCGCGTGGTCTTGCATCCGAACCCTGTCACCGAGCAGGGCACCGCCCGAGAAGGGCGACGACGGGTCGACGGCGAGCACTGCGACGCGTTGGTTGTTCGCGCGGAACGCCGCCACGAGCACAGCAGTTGTCGTGGACTTCCCGACACCCGGCGAGCCGGTCAGCCCGATGACACGGGCGTGACCGGGCTCGGCTGCGAGCGCGGCCATCGCCTCGCGCAAGTGTTCCGAGCCGTTCTCGACAAGCGAGATCAGCCGCCCGACCGCCCGCGCATCACCGTCGCGAGCGCGGGCGACCAGCGTCGCGAGATCGAAGGCGGCCAACTCAGGCAGGCACACGCAGGATCAGCGCGTCGCCCTGACCGCCGCCGCCGCACAGTGCCGCCGCGCCCGTGCCGCCACCGCGCCGGCGCAGTTCAAGGGCGAGTGTCAGCGCGATGCGAGCACCGGAGGCGCCGATCGGGTGGCCGAGCGCGATGGCACCCCCGTTGACGTTGACCTTGTCTGCGTCGACACCGAGCTCGCGCATCGACTGGACAGCGACTGAGGCAAAGGCTTCGTTGATCTCGATGAGATCGAGGTCGCTCACTGAACCGCCGGCGCGTGCAAGCGCCTTCTTGATGGCGTTGGCAGGCTGGGATTGCAGGGACGCATCCGGTCCGGCAACGACGCCGTGGTGACCGATCTCGGCCAGGATCGGCGCGCCCAGCTCCTCGGCCTTGGCGCGCGACACCACGACGACCGCGCATGCACCGTCAGAGATCTGTGAGGCCGAACCGGCCGTGATCGTGCCGTCGGCTGCGAAGGCCGGACGAAGCTTGGCAAGGCTGTCGGCTGTCGTCTCCGGCCGAACGCCTTCGTCCGTCGTGACCAGCACGGGCTCACCCTTGCGTTGCGGGATCGGCACGGCAACGATCTCTTCGTCGAAGGTGCCGTTCTTCTGCGCCGCCGCGGCAAGCTCGTGTGAACGAGCAGAGAACTCGTCCTGCTCCTCGCGCGAGATCCCGAGCTTGGCGTTGTAGCGCTCGGTCGACTCCCCCATCGCGACCTGGTCGAAGGCACAGAACAACCCGTCATGTGCCATCGAGTCGATGAGCGTGCCGTTGCCGTACTTGTAGCCCGCACGTGCGCCGGCCAGCAGGTGCGGCGCGTTGGTCATCGACTCCATGCCACCGGCGACGACGACGTCGAACTCACCCGCCGCGATGAGCTGGTCGGCAAGCGCGATGGCGTCCAGGCCGGACAGGCACACCTTGTTGATCGTGAGCGCGGGCACCGTCATCGGGATGCCGCCCTTGACGGCAGCCTGGCGTGCAGTGATCTGGCCCGCACCCGCCTGCAGGACCTGGCCCATGATCACGTAGTCGACCTGATCCCCGCTGATGCCGGCGCGCGACAACGCGGCCTCGATCGCGACGCCGCCGAGGTCGACGCCCTGGAAGCCCTTGAGCGAGCCGAGCAGCTTGCCGATCGGCGTGCGGGCGCCGGAGACGATGACGGAGCCGGGCATGGTGCAGCCCTCCTGGAAGTAACGGTGATCCTGCTGCCACGATAGCCGCGTGCCACATCCACTCCTGACACGTATCGACCACGTCGGAATCGCCGTGCGCAACCTCGAGACCGCCGTCGAGTTCTACGAGGCGACCTTCGGGCTCAGCGTCGCGGGACGCGAAACGAACGAGACGCAGGGCGTCACAGAAGCAATGCTGTACGTCGCCGACGCGCCCGGGGGCGCGTCGTACGTACAACTGCTCGAGCCCCTCGCCGCGGACACGCCGGTCGGGCGGTTCCTCGAGACCCGCGGCGAGGGCGTGCACCACATCGGTTACGGGGTGGCGGACGTGGCAGCAGCGCTCGAGCAACTGCGCTCGGACGGCATCAGGCTCGTCGACGAGCAGCCCCGGCACGGCTCACTCGGTGCGTCGATCGCGTTCCTGCACCCGAAGAGCATCGGGGGCGTGCTCACCGAACTGGTCCAGTCAGCAAACGGCTAGCCGTGGACGTCCACGTCACGGCGGACGTTGCGACGTTCGAGCGGGCCGTTGCAGCCTTCCTCGAACGAGACCCGGTCCGCAACACCGTGCTCTTGACGGTGCTCAGCACGCTGCGCGCCGGCGGTTCTTACAGCGACGCTGACCCGTGGTTCGCCTGGGTCAGCATGGATGACTCGACAGTCGGCGCCGCGTTGCGCACGCCGCCCTACAAGGTGGCGCTGGCCGGGATGCCCGCCGCCGTCGCGCATGCGCTCGGCGAGCACTTGGCGTCCTACGAGCTGCCGGGTGCCTTCGGCGACCGGGCGACCGTTGCCGCGTTCGCCGATGCGGCGGGACACCGTCACGAGACCCGCGTCAGCGAGATCCAGTACGTGCAGCACGAGGTGGTGCCGCCGGCCACTGCCGGAGCTCCGCGCGCCGTCGCCGACGACGACGCGGACCTCTATGTGCGATGGGAGGCCGACTTCGCCGCCGAGGCAGGCGTCATGAGAAGTGCGGACGCGCTGGGTTCATTACGCCATCGCGTCGCCACCGGCGGCGGGCTGTGGTTGTGGGACGTGGACGGGCGCCCGGTCAGCATGTGCGGCCGCACCCCCGCGGTAGCCGGCGTCCCGAGGATCGGGCCGGTGTGGACGCCGCCGGAGCATCGCCGGCACGGTTACGCGGCGGCGATCACTGCGTACGTGTGCCAGCAAGCGTTCGACGCGGGAGCGAGCGCCTGCACGCTCTTTGGCGGACGCGGCCAACCCCACCGCCAACGCGATCTATGAGCGGATCGGCTTCCGTCCCGTGGCGGAAACGATCGAAGCTGACTTCGTCTGACAGGCTGAGTCGCGGGAGGGACGCGAGACATGGCAGGCGACGAGGATCGGGCCGCCGAGGCCGCCGCCGAGGCCGAACGCGCCCGGCAGGAAGCAGAGCAGGCCCGCGATGAGGCCGAGGCAGCCGAAGAGCGCGCCGAGATGCACGCGCCGCCGCACGACCCGGTGCTGGACACGGGCGTACGCCGCATCGAAGCCGGCGTCGACGAGGACAACCCTTACGGTCGGCCGGGCGCGCCGTTGTCGGAACAGTCGCCCTTTCGCATCGCGTTCGTCGCCGCGATGGGCGTCGCCGTCGCGGCGCTGCTCGTCGACAGCATCATCATCGCGCGACAAGTGCTCATCCTCATCCTCGTCGCAGCCTTCCTTGCCGTAGGACTTGACCCAGCTGTGCGCTGGTTGGTCGCGCACGGATTGAAGCGCGGCCTCGCTGTGCTGGTGATCGTGTTCGTTGCACTCGGTTTTTTTGGCGGCTTCGTCGCCGCCGTCGCACCACCGATAGCGACCCAGTCGAGCGCGCTGGTCAAGAAAGCGCCCGACTATGCGGAGCGGCTCACCGAGAACAAGACCATCAAGAAGCTCGACAACCACTACCACTTCGTCAGCAAGTTGCAGGCGAAGGCCAAGAAGGGCATCAACGTCAACGCCTTCGGCGGCGTTCTCGGCGTCGGCAAGGCGATTCTCGGCTTCGTGGTGTCGACACTGACAGTCATCATCCTGACGATCTATTTCCTGGCAAACATGCCGGCGATCAAACGCACCATGTATCGCGTCGTACCTCGCACGAGACGTGCTCGCGTCGGCCTGCTGACCGACGAGATCCTCAATCGCGTCGGCGGCTATGTGCTCGGCAACTTGTTCACGTCACTCGTCGCGGGCGTGGCCACGCTCATCTGGCTCGAAGCGTTCGGAGTGCCCTACGCCGTCGCGTTGTCACTGTTCATCGCCATCACGGACCTGATCCCACTCATCGGGGCAACCATCGGTGCCATAGGCGTGACCGCCGTCGCGCTGTTCCAGGGCGTGCCCACCGGTATCGCGACGTTCGCCTACTACATGGCCTACCAACAGTTCGAGAACTACGTGTTGCAGCCCCGCGTGATGAAGCGCACGGTCGATGTGGCCCCCGTCGTCACGATCGTCGCCGCACTTCTGGGCGGTGCGCTCCTCGGAGTCCTCGGCGCGCTGATCGCCGTCCCGATCGCGGCCGGCATCCAGCTGATCCTCACCGAGGTCGCCTTTCCGCGTCAGGACGAGGCCTGACCCTCCGGAGTCATCCGATCACTTTCTGCGTATAGCCCGGTTTGGCTTGTTATCACTCGGGGATACCTCCCGACAAGTCCGTGATGTCCGATCCGGCTCGCGGCGTCGTACTCGCAAAATCTCGCTCGGAGGACCTCATGGCCGACCAGCCAACCCGCGTCACGGTCCGCTCTGCCGTGACAACAGCAGGCGTCACAAGCGCCGCTCTTCTCCTTGCGGCCGCGGCCGCGGTGCCCGCCTTCGCCGACAAGGGAGGGGACAACGCAGGCACCAACAACGGCAACCACTACGGCCAGACCAAGACGCACACGAGCGGTCAGTCGGACAGCCACGCGTCATCCCACGGGTCAGCGAACGCCTCAGCAAACGCGTCCGGCAACGACAACAGCACGTCCAGCAACGACGACAGCACGTCCGGCAACAACCCGCCCGGCAACGACGGCACGGTGTTCATCCACGACGTCGCGGGCGATCACAGCCCGCACAACGTGCCGCACGTCGGCTGCACCTTCTACGTCGACTTCTTCGGCTTCGACTACAACCAGCCGGTGACCGTGTCCTTCGCCGGCCAGGCACCCACGGGTAAAGGCACGATGCTCGGCGGTTCGCAGACGCTGACTCCGGTGAGCACCGATGACCACAGCGGCGCGGGCCAGGACTGGGACAGCGAGATCGCGGTCACGGACAGCCAGCTCGGTGTCACAGCTCTCGGCGCCCCGGCGCATCAGGGCTACCACATCAAGATGACCGTCGACACCAACCAGCCCGGCGGCCACAAGTACAAGGTCTTCTGGCTGCAGCCCTGCACGACACCTGCCGCCACTACGCAGTCCGGCGCCACCACCCAGTCCGGCGCGACCACCCAGACCGGCGCGACTACCCAGACACCGACCACCGCTGTGCTCGGCGAGAGCGAGACCGCGTCGAGCGGGCAGTCCAACACTGGCGCGAGCACCGAGGCCGGTGGGACGAGTACGAGCGCGGCCGGCATTCCGACCGAGGTGCTCGGCGAGCACATCACCCGCAGCACCAGCCCGGCAGCGGCAGCCGGTGCGCCAGCCGCCGCCAGCCTGCCGTTCACGGGTGCCGAGATCGGCGACTTGGCAGCCGCAGCCGCAATCGCTGTCGGCGCGGGCACCGCCCTCACGGTGGCCGGCCGTCGGCGCCGTCGTACGGCGGGCGCCCTCAGCGAGAGCTGACGGAGTCTTCCGGCCAGGCGCGAGGCAACGGAAAGGCTGACGGAACGACAACTCGCACGATCTCGTCGAGCACCGTCTCGGTGAACCCGACGAACAAGTGCTTCGCCCGAGGTACGTCGACCACCACCGCTTGAGGCACGGCAGCGAACCGCTGCCGTGCCTCAGCTGGTCTCAGATAGTCATCCAGCTCCGGCACGATGGCCACGAGCGGCTTGCCCGACTCGGCCCACCGGCGCAGGTCGTCATCTCCTGCGCGATGCAACGGCGGCGCCAACAGAACAGCGCCGACCACCGACGGATCGCAGCCGTAGCGCAGGGCCAGCTCGGATCCGAACGACCATCCGACGAGCCACGGCGCCGGCAGGTCGAGGAACTCGACGAAGTCGAGCGCAGCGGCGACATCGAGACGCTCACCCTCGCCACCGTCGAACTCGCCCTGACTGCGACCTTGATCGGACTGCGTTCCCCGCGTGTTGAAGCGAAGCACCGCCAGGTCTGCGAGAGCGGGAAGGCGGTTGGCCGCCTTGCGCAACAAGTGGCTGTCCATCATGCCGCCGTGCGTCGGCAGCGGATGCAGCAGCACCAGGGTCGCCTGAGGCGGCCGGTCCTCGGGCCGGGCGATCTCAGCGATGAGCTCGAGCCCGTCGGCGGTCTGCAGTGTCACCGGTTCACGCGAGGCAGGCAGCACCGTGTTGGCGCGAATCTCAGCCATACCGGGGCGCTCCGCGGGTTCGCTGCACGCGGGCGCCGCGACGCAGCCGGGCCTCCCAGCAGGCCCGATGCCAATGCCGTCGGTCGTCCTCCTCGCCCACCCGCCACGCGACGACGTGCGGAAGGGCGACGCGAATCTCCTGATCGCAGCCCGGGCATCGGTAGACCTTGGTCGCACCACTGGCGGACACCGGTCGCACGATCCAGTCCCCGTCCGGGGCGCTCTCGGTGACGGGCGTGAGGTCTTCCCGCAGCGGTCGGACATCTTCCGGCCGGCGCTTCGCGCGTCGTGGACTCACCACTCCAGTCTCACCCAGCAGGCAGAACAGCAAGTCCCTGCGCGGGATTTTGCAGCAGTTTGCCTGACAAATCGTGCATTCTCCGGTTCAGCCTGAAACGCCCCGCCTGCTATGGCCGGTATTAGTCAAAGACCGGCTGTTGCACCCAGATCAATCGCCAGGTTCCAGGAGGCTCGCAGTGACCGGGGGTACGACGCGACGCCGTTTCGCGTGTCCGTCGTACGCTCCGGCAAGCGTGCTGTCGTCCGACTCGCCGGCGAGCTCGACTGCGCCACGGCGCCGGAGCTCGAGACTGCGCTCCTCGATCTGACTGGACCGGACCAGCCGCGCGTGGTGGTGGTCGACGCGGCCGAGCTCACCTTCGCCGACGTGGTGGGCCTCGGTCTGCTGATCGACACGTCGGTCCGGTTGGAACCGTCAGGCCAGTTGCGAGTCCGCGCGGCAAGTCGGCAGGTCGCGCGAGTGCTCACGTTGCTGGGTCACGCGCATCTGGTGGACGACCGCTGATCCCTCACCACAGGCGCGGGGTGTCCGGCTCCAAGCCACGCAGCTCGTCGTAGTCCAGGACGACGCAGTCGATCCCCCGCTCGGCGGCGAGCACCCGAGCCTGCGGCTTGATCTCCTGGGCGGCGAACACACCGCGCACCGGGCGCAACAACGGGTCGCGCTCCAGCCGCTCCAAGTAGCGAGTCAGCTGCTCGACGCCGTCGATTTCACCGCGCCGCTTGATCTCCACGGCCACGTGACGGCCCTCGGCATCACGGCAGAGCAGGTCGACCGGTCCGATGTCAGTCGGGTATTCGCGTCGTACCAGGCGCCAACCTGCGCCGAGCACGTCACAACGCTCCGCGAGCAGCGCCTGAAGGTGGGCCTCGACGCCGTCCTTGACGAGCCCAGGGTCGAGACCGAGCTCGTGCGACGTGTCCGAGAACACCTCGTCGATCGTGATCGTGATCGTCTCGCCGGCCTTGTTGGTGACCACCCAACGGTCCGCTTCCTCGCGCAACGTGCAGGGCGGCGTCATCCAGTTGAGCGGCTTGTAGGCGCCACCGTCGGCGTGGATCGAAATGCTGCCGTCGGCTTTGACCAGCAAGAGTCGAGGCGCCATGGGCAGGTGCGCCGTCAAGCGGCCGGCGTAGTCGACCGAGCACCGGGCAATGACGAGACGCATAACGCTGCTGACCCTACGGCCTCGTCCCCGACTCGCGCGATATCGGCCGTTACGTTCGAGAGTGGTGAGGTGCCCGCGAACATTGGAGCGATGCCGGGTCCCCCAGCGCGATTCAGACCCGGCCGCGCTCCAACGTTCAGCCGCGAGACTGCTAGGTGTACAACGTGCCGTCCTGGCAGAAGCACAGGTCGTTTCCCCATGGGTCAACGACGTAGAACGATCGCTCGCCCCAGGGTCGCTCGATGACGTCGCCGGCGGCCGCTCCGTGCACTTGGTAAGGCGCGAGCACGGCAAGTCGGGCCGCCCGCTGGTGAATTTCCTCGACGTCGTCAACGGCGAAGTACAGCGACTTCGGGCCCGGGGTGGGCGACAAACCACCCTGGGACACGTCGAGGACGGCGAGGACGACGCCGCCGCAGTCAAAGTAGTGACGGGCGCCTGGGTGGCGTTGGCCGTCGATGCCGAGCAGCTCCCGGTAAAGGTCGGTGGCACGGTCGAGGTCCGCGACCTCAAGCATGACTCGGAACAGTCGCGGTTCGGTCAAGACGGGGCTCCTTTCCGCTCATACTGAGGAGGCTTCTCGCGCGACCAATGAGCTAACTCTTTGCCTGGAAAAAGGTGCGCAGTGACTCGGCGAAGAGCGCCGGCGCAGTATGCGTGGCGAAGTGTGAGTGACCGGTCAGCACCTTCCGATCTGCGTGCGCCAGCGCTCCAGCCAGGGCGTCCATCGTCGCAGGCATCGGAGGCCAAGTCTCGGAACCGTGCATGAGCAGAACCGGAACGCCGATACCCGTCCATCGACTGACGTCGGGCTCGTCGGCGACCATCGCCTCGAGGTCGTGCAGGCAGCCAACCAGACCCGAGCGGGCGGCGTGGAGCACCACGGTCACGCCATAAGAGGCACCAACCAGGTGCGCCTGACCGCCGGCTGCTGCCAGCACGCCCTGCACGTCACGCACGTCGTCGGCAAACCTCTTCGGCCGCGAAGGTGTTTCGCTGGGTGCGTAGCCTCGCCGCGCGTAGACCCACAGCTCGAACTCGTCGAGAAGATAGGGAACGACCGGCTCCCACGAATCGAGCCCGCGCGCGGACCCGTGCACGAGGACGACCGGACCCCGCGCCCGGCCCGGCGTGCCACGATGCGGGTTCCGTCATCGGAAGTGACTTGTTCGTCCACCGCGCGCGAGTTTCGCATCGATGACGACCTGAGGTCGACTGAGTTCAACCTCTTCTGCCGCCGCGCGAGCGGTACTGCCCGTTCGGGACTGACGGCTATGTGCGTCGATCTTGGTTGAAGGACTCCACTGGCTGATCCGGTGCGGTGAGCCGGGCGGTGGCGCTGGCGGAGTGCAGTTGCCAGGGCACGCTGGTGACCATGACGCCGGGTTCGAATAGCAGCCGCGCTTTGAGCCGCAGGGCGCTTTGGTTGTGCAGGAGTTGTTCCCACCAGTGTCCGACGACGTATTCGGGGATGAAGACGGTGACGACATCACGGGGACTGTCGCGCCGGATTCCGCGAATGTAGTCGAGCACGGGTCGCGTCATTTCCCGGTACGGCGAGTCGAGAATGACGAGCGGGATGTCGATGTCGTGCTGGTCCCACTCGGCTTGCAGCCGACGAACGTCGTCGTCATCGATGTGGACGGTTAGCGCTTCGAGGGTGCTGGGGCGGGTGCCTTTGGCGTAGGCGATCGCGCGCATCGTCGGCAGGTGCAGGCGGGAGACGAGTACGACCGCGTGGTTGCGTGAGGGGAGTAGGGGGCGCTCGGCGTCGGCTACGTCGAGTTCGCGGGCGATGGCGGTGTAGTGCCGGCGGATGCCTTTCATGATGGCGAACAGCACCACCATCGCGAGCAGCGCGATCCACGCGCCGTGGTGCACCTTGGTGTAGAGCACGACGACGAGGACGACCGCGGTCGCGACCGCGCCGGTGGCGTTGAGCACTCGCGAGAACAACATGCGCCGGCGTTGCGCGGCGGTCGCCGCGCGGAGGAGCCGGTTCCAGTGCCGGACCATGCCTGCTTGGCTGAGCGTGAAGGAGGTGAACACGCCGATGATGTAGAGCTGGATGAGCTTGTCGATGTTGGCGTCGAACCCGACGATCAGCGCGATCGCGAACCCGCCGAGCAGGATGATGCCGTTGCTGAAGACGAGCTTGTCGCCGCGGTGGTGCAGCTGCCGCGGCAGGTAACGGGCCTGGGCGAGGATCGAGGAGAGCACCGGGAAGCCGTTGAACGCGGTGTTCGCGGCGAGGATGAGGATGCCGGCGGTCGCGGCCTGGTAGAGGTAGAACAAGAGGGCGTGCGCGCCGAAGACGCTGCCCGCGATCTGTGAGATGACGGACGGGTTGCCGTCAGGTTGCGCGCGAGCTTTGAGGTGGAGCGCTAACACGGTGATGCCGACGAACATGCTCACCGAGAGCAGGCCCATGATGGCGAGCGTGTTCGCGGCGTTGCGCGACTTGGGCTTCCGGACTGCTGGAACACCGTTGC
>JAICMI010000107.1 GCA_025929315.1 Frankiaceae bacterium | reverse complement strand
TCGGGTGAGGTGTCCCGGCGCGGACCCTCGTCCGTCGTGACGCCTTCGTAGGGCGTGATCTCCCGCTCGAACCGGCCCTCGTCGATCGCGGCGAGCGCGCGGCGGTGCGACTCGTAGGCGAAGGCGTCGAGCTCCTCACGGGTGATGCTCCACTTGTCGCAGATCAGCTCGGCGCCGTGGAACTGCGTCACCGGCTGGTCGCCGTAGCGCTTGACCCAGCCCTTGGACCCGCTGAACGGGTCGGCCTGCTCGAGCCCGAGCGCGGACGCAGCGCGGAACGCGGAGCCGATCGGGATCTGGCTCATGTTCTGGACGCCGCCCGCGATAACCACGTCCTGGGTCCCGCTCATGACACCTTGCGCGGCGAAGTGCAGCGCCTGCTGCGACGAGCCGCACTGGCGGTCGATCGTCGTACCCGGCACCTCTTCGGGGAGCCCGGCGGCGAGCCACGCGGTGCGGGCGATGTCGCCGGCCTGCGGGCCGAGGGTGTCGAGGCAGCCGAAGACGACGTCCTCTACGGCTGCCGGGTCGACGCCCGCGCGGTCGAGCAGCTCGGTGAGCACGTGTGCGCCCAGGTCGGCGGGGTGCGCCGAAGCGAGACCGCCGTTCTTCTTACCGACGGGAGTGCGGACCGCTTCGACGATGTAGGCCTCGGGCATGGGTTTATCGTAGCGGTTTCTGACGGGGCGTCAGAAACCGCTACGAGGCGGAAGGACCGCCGTGGACCTCACCGTTGACGCTGCGCGTGAGCAGTGGCGTGCTGAGGTGCGTGAGTGGCTCGCCGCCAACGTGCCGGCCGAGCCGCTGCCGTCGCTCGACACAGCGGACGGATTTGCCGCACACCGCGACTGGGAGCGGCGGATGTACGACGCCGGCTTCGCCGTGGTGACGTGGCCGGAGCGCTTCGGCGGTCGCGCGGTCGACCTGCTCGACTGGCTGGCCTTCGAGGAGGAGTACTGGGCGGCGGGCGCACCGGTGCGGGTGAGCCAGAACGGCATCTTCCTGCTCGCGCCGGCAATGTTCGAGGTCGCGACGGAAGCACAGCTCGAGCGGTTCATGGTCCCGATGGCACGCGCCGACGAGGTGTGGGCGCAGGGCTGGTCCGAACCGGGCGCTGGCAGCGACCTGGCTGCGTTGCGGTCGCGGGCTGACCGGGTCGACGGTGGCTGGCGGCTCAACGGACAGAAGACGTGGTCGACGCGCGGCACGTTCGCCGACTGGATGTTCGGCCTGTTCCGCAGCGACCCTCGTTCCTTGGAAGCGGGGTCGTCGCGTCACCGGGGGCTGACCTACTTCCTGCTGCCGCTCGACGCCGACGGCGTGACCGTGCGTCCGATCCGTCAGCTCGACGGCGAGCCTGGTTTTGCCGAGGTGTTCTTCGACGACGTGTTCGTGCCCGACGACCAGGTGCTCGGTGAGGTCGGCAAGGGCTGGTCGGTCGCGATGTCGACGACCACGTCCGAGCGCGGCCTCACCTTGCGGTCGCCGGGCCGGTTCATGGCGTCGGCCGAGCGCCTGCTCGACCTCGTCCGACGAACTCCGCAGGCGAGCGGCCGCGCGGTTGATGACGCGGTCGATGCATGGCTCGATGCTGACGCCTATCGGCTCTATGTCCTGGACACCGCCTTGCGCGCGATGGCCGGCGAGCAGATCGGCGCGGAGTCCAGCGCCAACAAGCTGTTCTGGTCGGACCTCGACGTGCGCATCCACGACGCCGCGTTGCGCCTGCTCGGTCCAGCGGGCTTGCTCACCGAGACTGCCGACGCGCGTTGGCTCGACGGTTACCTGTTCTCGCTCGCCGGTCCGATCTATGCCGGCACCAACGAGATCCAGCGCAACGTCCTCGCCGAACGTGTCCTCGGACTGCCGAGGGCGTGACGGCGATGCGACTGCAACCCGATGAGGACGCGCTGGAGTTCGCGGCAGCCGTCCGCGACCTGCTGAGTCAAACCTGCGACGCACAGGCCCTGCGCGCGGCCTGGGACTCCGTCGGCCAGGGGGCCTCGGGCAGGGATGACGGCCGGGTGCCCGGACTGTGGAAGCGACTCGCTGACATGGGCGTCGCCGGCCTCGTCGTACCGGAGGAGCTCGGCGGCGCCGGGCTCGACCTCACCGGGGCGTTGCCGGTCTTCGTCGAAGCGGGGCGCGCAGCGCTGCCCGAGCCAGTTGTCGGGACTTCTGTCGGCGCGGCGCTCCTCACGCAGGCGGGCGGCGCTGTTGCGCATGAGTGGTTGCCGCGAGTGGCCGCGGGCGAGGCGGTCCTGGCACTGGCCGACGGACACGATGCGCTCGTGGTCGGCGGGCAGTGGGCGGACCTGTTCCTCCTCGGCGACAACGACGGTGTCCGCGCGGTCGCTCGCGACGACGTCGACGTCGACAGTGCGCCGTCGATCGATCCGGGCCTCGGCCTGGCGCGCGTCCGCGTGCACGCCGGCGCCGGGGCTCCCGTCGACAACGCGGACGGGCGTCGCGCCTTCGACTGGGCGTGCGTCGCGGTGGCCGGCGAACTCGTGGGACTTGCACGCGCGATGCTCGACCGGGCGGTCGGCTACGCCAAGGTGCGTGAGCAGTTCGGCAAGCCGATCGGGTCCTTCCAAGCCGTGAAGCACCAGCTGGCGGACGTGTTCGTGGCGACGTCTTTCGCCGCGCCGGTGGTCAACCGGGCGGCATGGTCCGTCGCGCACGACCTGCCGACACGGTCGCGCGACGCGTCGCACGCGAAGTACGCAGCCGGCCGGGCAGCTGCACAAGCAGCCCGCACCGCGCTGCAAGTGCACGCCGGCATTGGTTACACCTATGAGAACGACCTGCACATGTGGCTCAAACGCACCTGGTCGCTGGCGTCGCAATGGGGCACGACCGACTGGCACAAGGACCGCATCGCGCGGGAGCTGCTCGGCGGCTAGCGTGCGCTGGTGGCGTCGGTCCGGTCGCTCGGCTTCCGTACCGACGTCATGTTGCGGCGGATGGCGGGCGCGACGGTGGAGGAGCGGGAGGGGTTCATCGTCGTACGGACGACGGCGAACCCCACGTTCTACTGGGGCAACTTCCTGCTCTTCCCGCAACCACCGGAAGCCGGTGCACCAGAGCGCTGGCTGCGCGCTTTCGAAGCCGAGTTCCCCGAGGCCGCTCATGTCGCGATCGGTGTCGACGGTGTCGACGGCGCGCTCGGCGCCGCGGAAGAGCTGCGCGCTCTGGGCTTGACCGAGGAGCGCAGCGTCGTCCTGACCGCACAGGTGCTGGCGACGCCGCGGCCGGCCGACCCGACGTTTGACCTCCGGGTGCTCCGCACTGACGAGGAGTGGCATCAACCCGTCGAGTTCCGCGAATCGGTCGACGAGGACGACAGCGCCGGTCACCGTGAGTTCGTCGAGCGGCGGGTGGCTGAGTTCCGCGCCCTCACCGAGGCCGGCCGCGGGGTCTACCTCGGCGCATTCGTCGACGGGATCCTCCGCGCGGGACTCGGGTTGTTCGCCGCAGACGGCTTGGCGCGCTACCAGAACGTCGAGACCCACCCGGACTTCCGGGGTCGCGGGCTGGCGTCCACGCTGATCGTCGAAGCCGCGCGCCTCGTGCGGGAGCAGCAGCGGGTGGAGCAGTTCGTCATCGTCGCCGACCCGTCCTACTTCGCCGTCGACATCTACCGCCGGCTCGGCTTTCGCGACGCAGAACAGCAGGTGCAGTGGCTACGGCCGCCGCGCTCCGTCGGGTGACTGGGTGATCTGGGTCACTCGGCCCGCGGACAGACCTGTGTGCTGGGCCAGCACCGCCCCGGAGACACCTTTGGCCCGGAGCGCGCGGATGAGGTCGTCGCGCTCCTCTTCGTACTCGGCCACGCGTTGTCGCGCGGTCGCCAGTCGCCGGCAGACGCCGACGAGAGTGTTCAGATGTGGCTTTGTATCGCTCGGCATCCTCGCCCCCGTGTTCAGCGTTCAGTATCGGGCGACGAGTCGGCGGCGTCCGAGCTTCGGGCAAAAAGGGGCCCTCACCGGCACGGGGGCACCGGTGAGGGCTAGCGAAACCTTACCGATCTGGTTTAGTCACCTAAAGCAGCGGGGCGGACGTGTTGAGTGACGGGTGTGTCGGTGCAGGTTTGCCGAGAACCAGTACGTCAAAATGGTGTGAGGCCCCTCCAAGTATGAGTTGGAGGGGCCTCACTGTCGCCAGTCCCGAAGACCCCGCGTGCAGTGTCGGTCGCCCAACTCTGCTGCGGTGCCGGAGTCGCCCCCGGCTCGGTCCCCGTCTCCGGCGACATCGAGATTTGTAAGCCCTGGCGGGGGCGAGCACAAGGGCTTTGGCAAAACATTTCTGAACTTCTTTCGTCATGCACAGGATCTCCACAACCGGGGCCATGTTGTCCCCGGTTGCGGCCGCGTCGTACACCGGATTTCCACACCCTTGTCCCCACCCTGTGACTGGTCCCGACAGTTTCTGACGGGGTGTTAGATTTTCGCGGTGGTCGTGCCCCACGCGCAGGAAGGAAAGCTGCGCGCCCCACTGTCCGGCGTACGAGTCGTCGAATGTTCGATGCTCGGTCCGGCGGCCATCACCAGCGCTCTCGTCGACCTCGGTGCCGACGTCATCAAGGTCGAGCCTCCGGCGGGTGACTACATCCGCGGCATGACCTGGCCGATCGTCGAGGGCGTCTCGCTCATGCACTTGCACGTCAACCGGGGCAAGCGCAGCGTGACTCTTGATCTTCGTACCGACGAGGGCAAGGCGGTGTTCCGCGACCTTGCCGCGCATGCCGACGTCGTCGTCGAGGCCATGCGCCCAGGAGCGCTGGAGCGGCTCGGCCTCGGTCCGTCGGTGCTGCGTGAGCGACAGCCGGCACTCGTGTTCGCGAGCATCTCCGGCTACGGCGCGACCGGCCCCTACAAGGACTACCCGAGCCACGGCATCGCCTACGACACGTGGGCCGGCGTCGTCACGCCCGCCGTCGACGACGAGGGGTTCACCTACATCCCGGAGCATGTGTCCATCGGCATCTATGCGGCTCCGCTCTACGGCGCGCTCGCGATCGTCGCCGGGGTGCTGCGCGCACGTGAGACCGGCAAGGGCGCCGACATCGAGCTCGGCCAGTCCGACTGCGCGGCGGCGTTCGACTGGTACCGCAGCGAGACGTGGAAGGCCTACGAGCGACCCGAGGACGAGGTCACCGGCAACTCTTCGGATGACTTCGTACGACGCGCACCCGGCACGGCCGGCATGCGGGAAGGCGTGCGCTACCAGATCTATGCGAGCAAAGACGGCCACGTGCTGTTCATGGCGAGCGAGCAGGAGTTCTGGAAGAACTTCTGCCAGGGCGTCGATCGGATGGACCTGTTCGAGCGTTGGCCGGGTTCGAAGTACGCCGACCATGCGCGTGGCAACCGTGAGCTCCAGTCGGAGCTGCGCGACATCTTCGCGACCCGGACGAGCGCGGAGTGGATCGAGTTCGGCGGCCGGGTCAACACACCGATCGCACCGGTCAACACCCCCAAGACGCTGGCCGACGATCCGCAGTTCGCCGACCGTCTCGGCTGGATCCCCGCGAGCCGGCTCGGCGCCGACCAGCTGGCGTTCCCGGTGCGGTTCGTCGGCGAACAGCTGCCGGTCCCGACACAGGCGCCGACGGTCGGCGAGCACACCTACGAGGTGCTGCGCGCGGCCTGCGACTACACCGACGAACAGATCGCGGTCCTGCGCAAGGCAGGGGCGCTCGGCAAATGACGGCGCCCACGATTCCGGCTCTCGTGCGGGAGGCGGGTGCGTCGTTCGCTGACGCCGAGGCGGTCGTCGACGGCGAGCGCCGGGTGTCGTTCGCCGAGCTCGCCGAGATGGTCCAGCGCTCCGCGGCCGGCTGCATTGCTCGCGGCGTGCAGCCCGGGGACCGGGTCGCCGTCTGGGGACCCAACTCGCTCGAGTGGGTCGTCGCGGCGCTGGGCGCGGTGTCCGCGGGAGCGGCACTGGTGCCGCTCAACACCAGGTTCAAGGGCGATGAGGCGGCCTACATCCTGGAGAAGAGCCGCGCCGTGTTCACGTTTGTCGCGCCGCCTTTTCTCGGCAACGACTACGCCGCGATGCTGGGCGACCGCTTCGAGCGGGTCCTTCTCGATGAATCCGTCTGGGCACACGACCCGGTTGAGCTTCCGACGGTCTCACCGGACGACATCGGTGACGTCATCTTCACGTCGGGTACGACGGGTCGACCCAAGGGCGTGATGACGACGCACTCGCAGACGGTGCGGGTGTTCGAGACGTGGAGCGATGTCGTCGGCCTGCGCGCGGGTGACCGCTACCTCGTCGTCAACCCGTTCTTCCACACCTTCGGCTACAAGGCGGGCATCATCGCTTGTCTGCTGCGCGGTGCAACGATCGTGCCGCAGCCGGTGTTCGACGTGCCGACCACGCTCGACCTGATCGGCCGGGAGCGCATCTCGGTCGTGCCGGGACCGCCGACGCTCTACCAGTCCATCCTCGACCTCCCGGACCGGACGTCGTACGACCTGTCGTCGCTGCGGCTTGCGGTCACGGGTGCGGCAGTTGTTCCGGTCGCACTTGTCGAGCGGATGCGATCGGAGCTCGCGTTCGGCACGGTGCTCACTGCCTACGGGCTGACCGAGGCGACCGGCACCGTGACGATGTGCCGACAGGACGACGACCCGGTGACGATCGCGACGACCAGCGGACGCGCCATCCCGGACACCGAGGTGCGTGTGGTCGACCCGGCAAACGCGGCGGTCCCGACAGGTGAGCCGGGTGAGGTCGTCGTGCGCGGCTACAACGTCATGCGCGGCTACTTCGAGGACGCGGAAGCGACGGCACAGACGGTCGACTCCGACGGTTGGCTGCACACAGGTGACATCGGTGTGCTCGACGAGCGGGGCAACCTGCGCATCACCGACCGACTCAAGGACATGTACGTCGTCGGCGGGTTCAACGCCTACCCCGCGGAGATCGAGCAAGTGCTCGCGACGCACCCGGCCGTTGCCGAAGCGGCCGTGGTCGGAGTGCCCGACGAGCGGATGGGCGAGGTCGGCAAGGCGTTCCTCGTCGCGCGGCCCGGTGCGCAGATCGATGCCGACGACGTCATCGCGTTCGCACGCGAGCGGATGGCCAACTACAAAGTGCCGCGCAGCATCGAGATCATCGATGTGTTGCCGCGCAACGCGTCCGGCAAGGTGCTCAAGTTCGAGCTCCGCGACAAGGCGCTGACGCCATGACGTTCGACGGAGCGAAGTTCCGGCAGGTCCTCGGGCACTTTCCGACGGGTGTCGCGGTCGTGACCGGACTCGATGCTGATGGTCAGCCCGCTGGGATGGCGGTCGGATCGTTCTCGTCGGTGTCGATGGATCCGCCGCTCGTTGCGTTCATGCCCGACCGGTCGTCGACGTCGTGGCCGCGCTTCCGTGACAGCGGCTCGTTCTGCGTCAACATCCTCGGCGCCGAGCAAGAATCGGTGTGCCGCACGTTCGCCTCCCGCGGTGGTGACAAGTTCGCCTCCCTGTCGTGGCAGCCGGCCGGTTCCGGCGCGCCGTTGCTCGACGGCGTGCTGGCCTGGATCGACTGCGACACCGAAGTCGTGCACGAAGCAGGCGATCACTTCATCGTCATCGGCCGCGTTCGCGACCTCGACATCGGAACTCCGGCATTGCCGCTGGTCTTCTTCCAGAGCGGCTATGGCCGGTTCTCGTCGCTGTCACTCGCCGCGTGGGAGAGCGACCTGGCCGTGCAGATGCGGTCGGCCGACCTGGCACGCCCGCACATGGAGACGTTGTCCGACGAGCTCGACGCCGAATGCGTGGCGAGCGCGGTCGTCGGTGAGGACATGGTCCTCGTCGCCCGAGCCGGCAGCCTGCGATCGCAGCGGCTGCCCAGTGCCGTCGGTCAGCGCATCCCGTTCGAGCCGCCACTCGGCACCGCGTTCGTCGCCTGGGCAAACGAGGCAGCCAAGGAGGCGTGGCTTCGTCGGCTCGGCAGTGATGCGGACGCGCAGACTCGCGAGGTCGTCGAGCGAACGCTGTCCGAGGTGCGTGACGCCGGATACGCGATCGGGCGGGGGGCGCGCTGGCACTCCGAAGCCGCGCAGGTGCTCACGCAGGACGACCCCGACCGTGACCGCGACAAGACTGCCGCGCAGATGCACCGGCTGATCCAGCTGCTGCCGCCGGACTACGAGAGCCCGACGGTTCCGACCGACGACGTCCGGACGATCAACGTCCCGGTGTTCGGCCCCGGCGGGGTCGTCGTACTCGTTCTGTCCGTCACGGTCGGCGGCCAGCGCTCGCTGACCGCTGACCTGCCCTGGACCGTCACTCGGCTGAAGTCTGCTGCGTCGGCCGTGACGAAAGCCCTGGAGGGATCCGCGTGAACCACGGCCTCGACATCGGCACGCTGCTGCTGCGCGTCATCCTCGGCATCACGATGCTGGCGCACGGCTACAACCACGCGTTCGGCGGCGGCAAGCTGGCGGGCACCGCGCGGTGGTTCGAGTCGATCGGCATCCGGCCGGGGCGCGTGCACGCGCTGTTCGCCACGCTGACCGAGCTCGGCGTCGCGCCGTTGCTCTTCCTCGGCTTCCTGACGCCGTTGGCGGCCGCAGGTGTGCTCGGTGTGATGCTCGTCGCGCTGATCTCCAACCACCTGAAGAACGGCTACTTCATCTTCCGGCCGGGCGAAGGCTACGAGTACGTGCTGTTCATCACCTTCACGTCGCTCGCACTCGGCGCGCTCGGGGGCGGCGGATGGTCGATCGACCACACCCTCGTCGACCGCGACGTGGCCGGCTGCCACCTGCTGTACGGCTGGAAGGGGCTCCTCGTCACTGCGATTGCCGGCGGAGGCGGGGCGGCGCTGCTGCTGGCCACCTGCTGGCGGCCCAACCGGCCTCGGCCTGAGGACGCCGGCTCGCCAGCACCGACCTAATACGTTACAGTCTCTAACGTAAGTTCAGACAGCTAAGGGGAAGTGCTCATGGAGTTCGGTCTGTTCATCCAGAACTACGTGCCCAACCACCGGCGCGAGCAGGACCCGGAGGCCGAGCACCACGCGATCTTCGAGGACCTCGAGGCGGTCATCGCCGCCGACAAGGCCGGCTTCAAGTTTGTCTGGATCACCGAGCACCACTTCCTCGACGAGTACTCGCATCTGTCGGCCAACGACGTCGTCGCCGGCTACCTCGCGGCCAAGACCGAGCGCATCCACATCGGTGGCGGCATCTTCAATCCGCTGCCGGCGGTCAACCACCCGGCCAAGCTCGCCGAGCGCATCACCTACCTCGACCACGTGTCGCAGGGACGCGTGGAGTTCGGCACGGGTCGTGGCGCCGGGTCCCACGAGATCCTCGGCTTCCTCAACCACCTCGGTGTCACCGACACCAACGCGACCAAGGAGATCTGGGAAGACGTCATCCGGGAGTTCCCGAAGATGTTCACCCAGGACACCTACGAGGGCTACGACGGCAAGTACTGGTCACTGCCGCCGCGCAAGATCCTGCCGAAGCCGTACGGTCCGGCACACCCGGCGATGTGGTACGCCGCGGGCAACCCGCCGTCGTACGAGATGGCCGGCCGCATGGGCCTCGGGGTGCTCGGATTCTCCCTCGACCGCTGGGACAAGGTCGAGAAGCTGCGCAAGTCCTACAAGGACGGCATCGCCAACGCCGAGCCGATCGGCGCGTTCGCCAACGACAACATCATGAGCTGCATCGCGGCCTACGTCGCCGAGGATCGGCAGAAGGCGTTCGAGTCCTACGTCAGCTCGCGGCCCAACTATCTGGTGTCCAACGTCTACCGCTACCACGACACCTTCCCGGCACCCGAGTGGATGCCGAAGTGGCCGGAGCGGCTGCCGGAGCCCGACCTCGCGATGGCGGAGGTGGCCTCGGAGTTCGGCGGCATCGTCATGGGTGACCCGGACGACGCGCTCAAGCAGTGCAAGAAGTGGGAAGAGACCGGCATCGACCAGCTCGTCTTCGGCATCGGCCCGGC
>JAICMI010000053.1 GCA_025929315.1 Frankiaceae bacterium | reverse complement strand
TCGATGTCGAGCGCGGACAGGAGTTCCGCAAGTGCATCGAGTGCTTCCTCTGCCAAGACACTTGTCACGTCATCCGTGACCACGAAGAGAACAAGCCGGCGTTTGCCGGGCCACGGTTCTTCATTCGTTACGCCGAGCTCGACATGCATCCCCTCGACACCCTTGACCGGCGCAAGATGGCGCAGCACGACGAAGGTCTGGGTTACTGCAACATCACCAAGTGCTGCACCGAGGTCTGCCCGGAGCACATCAAGATCACGGACAACGGCATCATCCCGATGAAAGAGCGGGTCGTCGATACCAAGTACGACCCGGTGTTCATCGGCATGCGCATCGGCCGCCGCAAGGACCGCAAGGTCGTCGGTCCCGCCGCCGGCACCGGCCCCTCGCCGATCAAGCGTCCGGGCGCCGGACCGACGGTGCAGCCAAATGTGGCCGCTGCGTCTACTGCGCTGGCGCCGGCACCGCCACGCAGTCCTGGCGCGGGCGACAAGGTCGTCTCGACGGCCTCGTCTGCAGCGTCGACAGCTGCGTCGGCGGCAACCTCGGCTGCGCGCAGCAAGTCCGCGGTGCCTGCCGTGGGAGCTGCTGCCGGCGTCGGCTTCCTGGCTTGGGCCATCCGCCGCGGCCGCAAGAAGTAGTGAGCTCAACGGATCTCCTCGATATCGCCGAGGAGGTCGCGCGCGCGGCCGGTGCGTTGTTGCGCAACCGGCCGGCTGGGCTGCGGGTGGAGTCCAAGAGCACGCCGACCGACGCGGTCACCGAGATGGACCGTGCGGCTGAGGCGTTGATCCTGGACCGGTTGCGGCAGCATCGACCCGGCGACCGAGTCGTCGGTGAAGAAACGGGACAGCACGACGGCGTCGACGGTGATGACCAAACCGTCACCTGGCTCGTCGATCCGCTCGACGGCACGGTCAACTACCTCTACGGCATTCCGAACTTCGCCGTGTCCGTCGCCGCCCAGCAGCACGGCGAATCGATCGCCGGCGTCGTCTACGACGTCATGCGCGACGACCTCTATGCCGCGACCAGCGGGGGTGGGGCCACGTGCAATGGCACGCCGCTGCGCTGCTCGTCACAGCAAGACCTCGCCTTCTCACTGGTAGGCACTGGCTTCGCCTACGCCGCAGACACTCGGACGGTCCAGGCGCAGGTGCTGACCACGGTTCTCCCCGCAGTGCGCGACATCCGTCGGATCGGCTCTGCCGCACTCGATCTCTGCATGGTGGCAAGCGGCCGGCTCGATGCCTTTTTCGAGGCGGGAATGCTGCCTTGGGACTGGGCCGCGGGAGCACTCATCGCGACCGAGGCGGGAGCGCGCGTCGCGGGGATCGGCGGTCGCCCCCCGGGCTCCTGGACCACCATCGCGGCCAACAACGCCCTGTTCGAGCGTCTGGAGGCCGTGCTGGTGGAGGCAGGAGATCCAGACGTCGCGTCGTAGTCTGAAATGTCCGAAGCGTCCGGGGGTGGACGAAAGGAATCTGTCCGAGTGCTTCGCCCTCGACGAGCCTTGCTCCCCGTCGCCGGCCTTGCTACTGCGGCCCTTGTCCTGATAGCCGGCGCAGCCGGTGTCGCGCACGCGCTCGGTTCGGATGCCGCCACGAAGCCCCCGGTGAAGGCGTCGGTCGCGAGCAGCGCGGGACGCGCCGTGCCGGCGGTCGCCCCGTTGCGGCGCCTGACTCCGCCCGATGCCGTCGCCGTGCTGCCGAGGGCCGCGGCGTCGCACCAGGTCGACCGGCTGCGCCGCGTGACAGGCGTGCGCCGGGTGGCGGTCGTGGACACCGGTCACATCACGGTGCGCGGGCATCGGCTCCGGGTGCTCGGCGTGGACGCGGGTCGGGTCCGATCGTTCACACCTGACCTGACAGCGCGCTCCGACGCGCTCTGGCAATCGATAGCGCGCGGTGAGCTGACGGTCGGATACGCCGCCGCCCGTCCGTTGCGCCAACGACTCGGCCAGACACTGCTCGTCCGTGGGCGCCACCACCGCCTGGCTTCGACGCGTATCGGTGCATTCGCGTCGCTCGGCCTTGGTTCGGCGCAGGGCATCGTCAGTCATGCGGTTGCGCACGAGCTGGGCCTGCAGCCGGCTCGTCGGCTTCTCGTCCGGGCACCGCATATCCCGGTCAGCACCGTCGCTGTCGGGGTGCGGCGCATCTTCGGGCCACATGCCGTGATCCGTGACGTGCGGCCGCATGTGGTGCAGCAGCCGATCAGCGCCTTCGCCCAGTCGACGATCCCGCCCGCCTACCTGTCTCTCTATCGATCCGCCGCCTCGACGTGCGCCGGCTTGCCGTGGACAGTGCTCGCCGGCATCGGTGCGGTGGAGACCGGTCACGGTGCCGACGTCCACCGTTCGGTCAAGGGCGCCGTCGGACCGATGCAGTTCCTCCCGTCGACCTTTGCCGAGTACGGCGTCGATGGTGACGGTGACGGTGTGGCCGACATCAACAACCCAGCTGACGCGATCTACTCCGCCGCGCGCTACCTGTGCCTGTGGGGCGCCGGTCGAGGCGGTCAGGCCCTGTACGACGCGATCTGGGCTTACAACCACGCGGACTGGTACGTCCGCCTGGTCGTGCAGTACGCCAACGCCTACGCGTAGCTAGCGACGTCCGTAGCGCAGGTCGCCGAGCTTCGCCGCGACCTTGGGCAGCCAGGACGGCCGGTCGAACGACATCATCTCGGCTGGTGTCGAGAACCGCTGCTTGGCAATCGCCTTGGCACGCGTGAACTCCTTGAGCCCGTCCTCGCCGTGGATGCGACCGAAGCCGGACTCGCCGACGCCGCCGAACGGCAGCGCCGGGAAGCCGGCAAACGCCAGCACGCTGTTGACGCTCGTCATGCCTGACCGCAGCTTGCGTGCCGCGTCGTAGCCACGCCGCTTGCCAAAGACGGCAGCGCCGAGGCCGTACGACGTGCGGTTGGCCTTCTCGATCGCTTCGTCGAGGTCACGCACGCGTGTCACCGGCAGCACCGGACCGAACGTCTCTTCGCGCATCACCCGCGCGTCCTCCGGGACGTCCACCAGGATGATCGGGTCGATGTAGGGCGCACGCACGGAGTCACGCCCACCCACGATCGCGCGGGCGCCCCGATCGAGTGCCTCCTCGACATGTTCGCGGACGATGTCGAGCTGCTTGGGCATCGTCATCGGGCCGATCACGGGCGAGTCGCCACCTGCGGTGATGCCGCTCGCGGCCTTGGTCAGCTCGGACACGAACTCGTCGTAGACGTTGTCCACGACATAGACGCGCTCGATCCCGATGCACGTTTGACCTGCATTGCTGCTCGAGCCCCACAGCGCCGCGGCCGCGGCCGACTTGATGTCGGCGTCGCTGTCGACAAGCATCGCGTCCTTGCCGCCGAGCTCCAGCAGCACCGGTGTGAGCGTCTCGGCGCAGGTCGCCATGATCTTGCGTCCGGTCGGAGCAGAGCCGGTGAACGCGAGCTTGTCGACGCCCGCTCGACACAGAGCAGCGCCCGTCTCGCCGAAGCCGGTGACGACCTGGAAGACCGGCTGCTCGGGCACGACTTCGCGGAAGGCGTCGGCCAGCCAGACGCCGACCGCGGGCGTGAACTCGCTCGGCTTGAAGACCACCGCGTTGCCTGCCGCGAGCGCGTAGCCGATCGAGCCCATCGGTGTGAACAGCGGGTAGTTCCACGGCCCGATGACGCCGACGACACCAACAGGTTGGTATTCGAGGATCGGCTTGACGTTCGCGAGCAGCATCGACCCGGCGACCTTGCGCGGGCGCATGATCCGCCGTGCGTTCTTCGCGGCCCAGTCGAGGTGCTCCAGAGCGAGCAAGTGCTCGATGAACGCATCGACCCGCGGCTTGCCGTTCTCGCGCGAGATGAGGTCGAGCAGCTCTTCACGTCGCCGCGTCAGGACGCCGGTGTAGGCGCGGAGCCGTTCCCGTCGACCGTCGAATCCGAGCTCGCCCCACCACTGCGCGGCTTTGCGTGCGCGTTGCACGGCTTCGCGGACCTCGGCCTCGTCGTGCACCGGCAGCGTGGCGACGACCTCACCGGTCGCGGGCGACACCGACTCGAAGGACTTACCCTCTCCGGTGCGGGCGCGATCTTGCGTCATAGACATGGAAAAAGGTTCCCACGGCGTTCACCTGTCGTCGCGGCTACCCCGCTGGAGCGGACGGCCGATCCTCGGTAGCCTTGTGTGTTGTGCGCCCCGACCCTGCGGCTTCCCTCGACGCCCGCCGCCTCGCAGTCGTGGCTGCGCTGCGCGCCGTTCAGGACGAGCCGAAACCGCCGGACCACCGAGCGCAGATCGCCACGCTTCATTCAGAGGTACGTCGCCTTGCCGACCGGCTTTCCCGGGTCGAGGACACCGTCGAGCTGATCGGCGAACGCGACGAGGCGCCGCTATCCTGGCCGACCTCCGTCGACAGCGGCAGCACTCTCGAGGTGCCGCCGCTGGAGGTCTCGCGCAAGTCGAGCCCGGCGTTCGACGTCCTCCTCGGCCCGCCGCCGGCAAAGAAGGCGCGCGACTCCGCCTAGGTCACACGAGCGTCAACGTCACGTCGACGTTGCCGCGAATGGCGTTGGAGTAGGGGCAGACCTGGTGTGAGGTCTCGACGAGCTGTTGCGCCTGCTCGCGGTCCTCGACTTTCGGGAGCGTGATGGTCAGCTCGACCTGCAGCCCGTACCCGAGCATGCCCTCGCCCGGCCCGATGCCCACCGCCGCTGCCACCGTCGAATCGTCCGCATCGAGCTTCATCCGTCGCGCGACGAGCTTCAAGGCCGAGTGGAAGCACGACGAGTAACCCGCTGCGAAGAGCTGCTCCGGGTTGGTCCCGACGCCATCGACGGGCCCGCCCATCTCCGGTGGCATCGCGAGCTCGACGTCGAGCCGGCCGTCGTCGCTTGCAGTGTGGCCCTCGCGACCACCCTCGGCAGTCGCGCGGGCTGTGTACAGGACCTTGGTGAGCTGGATCAACTGCCGACCTCTCTAGGACGCGAGGATGGCGTCGGCCACCCGGGCGCGGTGCTTGCGGCTTACGCCCGCGAACGACTGGAGCCATTGCGCCCGCTTGTAGAACCGGTGCAGCACGTGCTCCCAGGTGAAGCCGATGCCACCGTGGACCTGGATCGCGCTTTCGCACGCGAACACCGCGGCGTCCGTCGCGGACGCCTTGGCCGCCGCCACCGCAGTGTCCTGCTGCTCGTCACCCTCGCTGACCGCCCACGCTGCCCAGTAGGCGAGCGATCGGTTCAGCTGCAACGCGACGTAGATGTCAGCGACCTTGTGGGACACGCCCTGGTAGGTGCCGATGACCCGACCGAACTGCTGCCGGGTCTTGGTGTGCTCCGCGGCGAGGTCGAGCGCGCGCTGGGCGATGCCGACCGACTCGCAAGCCGCGAGCGCGAGTGAGTGCCGCCGCGCGTCGGTCAGGCGGGCCGGGTCGACGTCGAGCCGTCGTGCGGGGGTGCCGTCCAGGCGAAGCTCACCGAGCCGCCTCGTGCGATCCGTCGTCGACAGCGGTACGACGACGTCCGGATGCGCAACGAGGTCAACGGCGTAGAGGCAGTCGTCCACGCTCACCACGACATCAGTGACGGTGGCCAGGTCGGAGACGAATCGCTTGGTGCCCGACAACGCATCCCCGGATGCCGTCACCTCGCCGTCACGAGCCAGTGTGACCGCGCGTTCGCCGGCGCCGACGGACTCGCGCAGCTCGTCGTCGAGGACCGGGCCGGCAAGGGCGATGGACGAGAACCACGGCGCGGGCAGCAGACCGAAGCCGGTCTCTTCCGCCAGCACCGCGTGCTCGAGCATGCCCAGCGACGAGTCGAGCCAGCCGAGGTCGGCGAGCTCCTTCCACGGCCCCGCGTCAAACGAGGGTGAGCCGTCTGCGGTCTCCACGACCCGCGTCAACGGCCAGCGACCGGCGAGGTAGCCACGCGCCGACGCGCGCAGGAGCTCCTGCTCTTCGGAAAACGCGAAGTCCATCAACGACTCCTAGGAAGACCGACGACTCGCTCGGCGATGATGTTGCGCAGGATCTCCGACGTGCCGGCCTCGATCGTGTTGCCCCGGCTGCGCAGCTGCTGGTACTGCCAGAAGCCGTCCCAGATCGCGCCGTCGCCGTCGAGCTGCGATGCGAGACCCTGCAACGACAGGGCCAGCTTGGTGACCCGCTGGTTCGTCTCGGACCAGTGCAGCTTGGCTACCGATCCTTCCGGCCCTGGCACCCCCGTCTTGGCGAGAGTTGTCAAGGACCGGTAGTTGGTGAACCGCAGCGCCTGCAGGTCGATCCACGCCTGGGCGATCTCGTCGCGCACAACCGGGTCCTCGGCGGGCACGTGACCGTCGACGCCAGGCAGCCGGGCTAGCCGGATCAGGTTGTTGATCTGCCGTTCCAGCGCCGCCGTCAGCGCGAAGCCCAACGTGCCACGTTCGTGCAGCAACGTCGTCATCGCGACGTTCCAGCCTTCACCGGGCTGACCGAGCATCGACTCGCGCGGCACCCGGACATCCGTGAAGAAGATCTCGTTGAACTCCGGGTCACCGGTGATCTGCTTGAGCGGCCGCAGCTCGACACCGGGGGAGTGCATGTCGACGAGCAGGAACGACAGCCCGCGGTGCTTCTCCGCGTCCGGGTCGGAGCGGACGACGAGGATGCACCAGTCGGCGATGTGGGCCCATGACGACCACACCTTCTGGCCGTTGACGACCCACTCGTCGCCGTCGAGCTCTGCTCGGGTGCGCGCGCCGGCCAGGTCGGAGCCGCTGCCCGGCTCGCTGAAGCCCTGGCACCACACTTCCTCGCCGGACAGCAGGGGCGCGAGGTAGCGTTTCTTCTGCTCCTCGCTGCCCCAGGCGATGATCGTCGGGCCGGCCATGCCCAGGCCGATGCCGCCGATGTGGTCCGGGGCACCGATCCGTGCGGTCTCCTCGAGATAGATGCCCTGGTGGGTGTGCGGGGCGCCACCGCCGCCGTACTCCTTGGGCCAGGTCAGCCCGACGTAACCGGCGTCGTACAGCCGTTTGCTCCAGGCTCGCGCCTCGTCGACGTCGAAGCGACCCACGTGCGGGGCGCGGTCGACCCAGTCGGACGGCAGGTTGCTGGCGAGCCATGCGCGCAGTTCGGCGCGGAAGGCTGCCTCCTCGGGAGTGTCGCGGAAGTCCACGCGCGAAGGGTACGACCTGCCCGGACCGCCGGATCAGTCGATGCGTCGAAGCTCGGCCCGGTAGCGCTTGCCGTTGGCCACGTAGCTGGCGACGTTGATGTCGAACGTGCCCGGCGCGACGGTGTTCTCGCGGATCTTGGCGGGCACGCCGAGGGCCATCGCGCCGGACGGCACGTCCATGTCGTTGGGTACGACGGCCCCGGCGCCGACGAGGGCACCGGAGTGGATGACGGCGCGGTGCAGGATCACGGATCCGGATCCGACCAGGGACCCGTTCTCGACCGTGCAGCCCTCCAAGTGGGCGATGTGACCGATCACACAGTCGTCGCCGATCCGGGTGAAGTGGTCGTCGGTCGCGTGGATGACGGTGCCGTCCTGGATCGACGTCCGGGCACCGACGATGATCTCGCCGTAGTCGCCGCGGAGCACGGCGCCGGGCCACACCGTGGACTCAGGTCCGATGGTCACGGAGCCGATGACAGTGGCGTCCGGGTGCACGAAAGCAGTCGGATCGATCGAGGGCTCTCGATCGCCGAGGGCGAAAACCGCCACGATTTCCTCCGGTGCGCCGTAGCCTGCGACGTATCTTCTCGGGGGCGATCCTGGCAGATCAGGTCCTTTTCAGGTCTGCGCTGGTACCGTGCGCGCCGCGGCGCGCGAGAAATTTGCATCTGGGGCGGGCACAACTTAGCCCCTTCCTGCGTTGTATCCGCGCCGGGAAAGGGAAGGCAGGAACAAATGGCAACCGATTACGACCAGCCGCGCACCGACGACGAGCTGGGTGAAGACTCTCTTGAGGAGCTGAAGGCGCGACGGGACGCCCAAGCGGGTGCCGTCGACGTCGACGAGGCGGAGCTCGCCGAGTCTCTGGAGCTGCCGGGCGCTGACCTGTCGGGCGAGGAGCTCACGGTCCGCGTCGTGCCGCGTCAGGCCGACGAGTTCACCTGCAACAGCTGCTTCCTCGTCCGTCACCGCAGCCAGCTCGCCAACGAGAAGAAGATGATCTGCCGGGAGTGCGCCCAGTAGAAGAGGACGCAGGAGACGACGTGAACCCTCCAGAGGCAGACGACCTGCCGGGAGTCGTCGCTCGACTGGCCGATGACAAGCCGCTCGACCGCCGCACCCGTGCGGGGCTGGTCGGGCGGCTCGCCGTTCTCATGGCCGGTCAGAGCCGACGACTCGTCGACGTCGTCATCGATGTAGCACCTCATGTCCCGATCCGTGACCTCCCCACTCTCCGCGACCACCACCACGGGCTGACCGGTGACGGCCTCGCCGAGGCGTTGATCGCCAACGCGACCCGTGTCACCGGCGCCATCGGTGCCGCGGGCGGGCTTCTCTCGACCGTCGAGATGGCCGCTCCACCGCTCTTGCTGACCGCTCCGGTGCAGGTCGCCGCCGAGACACTTGCCGTCGTCGCGGTCGAGCTGAAGCTCGTCGCCGAGCTCCATGAGATCTACGGCCGGTCACCCGTCGGGACGCCGGCCGTCCGGGCCGCGGCCTACCTCGGCGCGTGGGCGCGTCGGCGGGGCATCGACCCGATCACCGGGGGTCCGGGTCTGACCGGCGTCATCAGCGGCGCCGCGCGGCGCGAGCTCAGGCAGCGACTCGTACGACGCGCCGGCCGCAACGTGACGACGGTGATGCCGTTCCTCGCCGGAGCTGTTGCGGGCGCCGCCCTCAACCAACGCGAGACGCGCCGCCTCGGGCAGCAGATCGTGAAGGACCTGCGTTAGAGGAACGTCACGTCGTTGTTGTCGATGAACGCACGCGTGATCTCGGCCGTCTGCTCAGGATGCTCGAACTGCGGCACGTGACCGCAGTCGTGCAGCACCACTGACTGGGCGTGCGGCACCGCGTCGACGACATGCCGCTCGAACGACGCAGGCACGAGCCGGTCACGGTCGCCCCAGACGAACAACGCGGGCGTGGTCATGTTCGGCAGCCGGTCCCAGAACCCGTCCGAGCCGAAGGCTTCCTCGAGGTAGATCTGCCGCAGCGCCGAGAAGAACGCGCGGCGATGGCGGTAGCTGCGCATGACGCGCTGGTGCTCGTCGGCGGCGGCGTCGTACCACTGGCGCGACAGTCGGTCGGGCCTCGAGAACATCGCACGGGTGCCCATGACCACGGCGCGGTGGCCGATCGGCATTCGCATGACGACCGCGTCCGGTGGCAGCAGCTTGACCAGCGGCACGAACTGGCGCATCCGCCGGAAGGCCGGTGACGGGCAGAGCAGCACCATCCGGTTGACGGCGTCGGGAGCGAGTAGCCCGACCTCGATCGCGACGCGACCGCCCAGCGAGTTGCCGACAAGCGCGGCCGGGCCGGCGCCAATCTGCTCCTGGAAGGCGATGAGCCACCGGGCGAGGTCGCCCGGGCGGTAGCGCCAACGCGGTGCGTCGGAGGCGCCGAACCCGGGGAAGTCGGGAGCGATGACGCGATGGTCGCGGGACAAGTCCGCGAGCAGCGGCAGCATCGAGGCGTTGGTCGCGCCGAGACCGTGCAGCAGGAACACCGGCGGCGCGTCGCGCGGCCCGGCTTCGAGGTAGGCGGACCGGACACCGAGGACGGTGCGCACGCGGGCGACCGGATGCGTCGGCGGTCGGATGCCCACGTCGAAGGCGCCGTCCATCTGCAACGCCAGCGCGAGGTTGCCGCGGACGACGAGACCGTGGTCGAGGAACGCCTCGACACCACTGATGCGGCCGTCGAGGACGGCGCCGAGGGTGGCGGGATCGGCGGTCACGGTGGCGTCGGGGGCGGGGACGCCGCCCCGGGTCAGCCGGACCCGGCCCTCGTCGAGGTGCACGGTCCAGCTGCCGACCGGAGGTGAGGAGAAGACGATGCGGCCACGCACGTCCGCGAGGGCCGAGCCGACACCCTGACGGACCCGGGCGCTGAACAGCGCGTCGAGGTTGGGGATGGCGGCCAGGCGCCGCGCGCTGCCCACCGGGGCGGCTTCAGACATGACTGAAACGTACGCCGCACTAACTGCGGGTAAACGCAGCGCGCTCCGGCGTGTTGGAGCCGGCCTTGTGGAAGGAGTCCGCGACCTTCTTCTGCGCGATCATCCGGGCCAGGCCGACGACCGCCCCCGAGGCGACTGCCCAGCTCACCGCCTCCGGCCACGTGACCGTCGGATGCGCGGGATTCTGGGGTGGTTCCTTGCCGCTGGCGATCTTCCAGGTGGCGGTGAGCGCCTTGCGGGCGATGAGCGCGCCGACCAGGGACGCGAGCATCGCGAGGAGCTTGTAGCCGGTCGAACCGGCGTCATCGTCGTCAGCCATCTCGCCAGTCTCTTACCCTCCTCCGCGTGAGCACACCCGACCTCGACACCCTTCTGACCCTCATGCCGTTCGCAGCCGGTCTCGGCATGCGCATCGAGGAGGCCGACGCCGACCACGCCGTGGGACGGCTCCCGTGGCGGGAGGAGCTGTGCACGACAGGCGGCATCCTGCACGGCGGAGCGCTGATGTCGTTCGCCGACACGCTCGGCGCCGGTGTCACCTTTCTCGGTCTGCCCGAGGGCGCGGGCACCGCGACCATCACGTCGTCGACGCAGCTCATGCGCGCCACGACCGGCGACGTGACCGGACGGACGTCGGTGCTGCATCGCGGTCGCTCGACGGTGACCGTGCAGACGACCGTGTACGACGCCGACGAACGCGTGGTCGCGCAGACGACTCAGGTCCAGGCGGTTCTCGCCCCGCGCCGCTGACCCATGTCCCACAAGTTGTCGTTGTCGCCGCGGCAGGCCCGACGCGTCGCACTGGCGGCCCAGGGCTTCACCCGGCCGCGCCCGACGGCGCCGGTCAACGCCGGCGGGCTGCGGCGCCTGTTCGAGCGCACCCAGCTGTTGCAGATCGACAGCGTCAACGTGCTGCAACGCGCCCACTATCTCCCCGGCTGGTCGCGCCTCGGCGCTTATCCGACGGCGACGCTCGATGCGATGGCCTACCGGCGCCGTGAGCTCTTCGAGTACTGGGGCCACGAGGCGTCGCTGATGCCGATGGAGCTGCACCCGTTGATGCGATGGCGGATGCGTCGGGCCGAGAAGAAGTACGAGACCTGGGGGCGGCTGGCAAAGCTCGCACAGGAGCGGCCGGACTACATCGAGCATGTCTTCGACAAGGTTCGCGACAGCGGCCCGGTGACGGCCGGTGAGCTGGCGGAAGAAGAACGACGCGGCACCGACCTCTGGGGATGGAACTGGACCGACTCGAAGGTGGCCATCGAGTTCTTGTTCTGGGCCGGCCGGGTGGCGACAGTCGAACGGCGCAACTTCGAGCGGTTGTACGACGTCCCCGAACGTGTGATCCCCGCTGATGTTCTTGCCCTGCCCACGCCGTCCGAGGAAGAGGCGCATCGCGAGCTTCTCCTCCGCGCTGCGCGGGCGTGCGGCGTCGGGACGGTCGGTGACCTGGCCGACTACTTCCGGATCCGCAACCCGCTGGCGCGACCCCGCATCGCGGAGCTCGTCGAGGACGGGCGGCTGGTCGAGGTGGAGGTCCCTGGTTGGCGTCATCCGGGTTATGCATTGCCCGATCTCGTCGTACCTCGCAAGGCGGCGCAGCGTGCGTTGCTGGTTCCCTTCGACCCGTTGGTCTGGGAACGCGATCGCACCGAGCGGTTGTTCGGCTTTCGCTACCGCATCGAGATCTATGTGCCGGCGGAAAAGCGCCTGCACGGCTACTACGTGCTGCCGTTTCTGCTCGGCGACGCGCTCGTTGCCCGGGTGGACCTCAAGAGCGATCGGCAGGCGCAGGTCCTCCGCGTGCAGGGCGCGTTCGCCGAACCCGACGCGCCACCCGAGACCGTCGAGGCGCTCGCGGACGAGCTTCGGGAGCTGGCCGAGTGGCTGGCACTGTCCGGCGTGGCGGTCAACCCACGGGGCGACTTAGCTGGCGCGCTTGCGCGAGAGCTGCCATGAGGTCGTCGGGCCTGCGGGAGGAGACGAGCCAGTAGGGCACGCCGGAGTCCTCCGTCGTACGGATCGCGACCGACTCGGCGACATAGCCGCGCGCCACGAGATGCGCCGTCCGGTCGCCGCCCGGGCCCAGCTGGTGCTTTGTCTTGTCACGGTCGAGCCGTTGGGTTTCCCCCATTTGCTCGACCGAAAGGGTCTCGCCGCGCGCATGCAGCCCGGCGGCGTCGACCGTCACCCGCACATGGCCGGTCGCCAGCAGGAGCGCCGCAGTCGGGATGGCGAGCACCGCGTAGACGATCAGCGCGACCTCCCAGTGGAACCCCCCGAAGACCTCGGCGCCGCCGATCCCGACCCCCAGAGTGGCGATCACCCACCAGTGAACCGGGACATATAGGCGTTCCCGGAAGAATGGGGCGTCAGATCCGCCTTTCCCGGGCATGACAAGCAGGGTTGCACACACAATCACGGAGGCGTCATGGCCGAGGGCCTGTTGATCATTCGACTCGTCGTGGGCGGACTGCTGTTCGCGCACGGCACTCAAAAGCTGTTCGGGTGGTACGGCGGCTACGGGCTCGACGGGACCGGGGGGTTCTTCGAATCGCTCGGTTTCCGACCCGGCCGGCAGTTCGCCGCCGTCGCCGGTGCGTCCGAGGCAGGCGGCGGGCTGCTGCTGGCCCTCGGGCTGCTCACCCCGCTCGGGGCTGCGATGGTCATCGGCACGATGATCGCCGCGGCGGTCTCCGTACATGCGCCCCACGGTCTGTGGTCGACCAACGGCGGCTACGAGCTGCCCCTCATCAACGGTGCGGCCGCCGCTGGTCTCGGGTTCACCGGCGGGGGCGCGTGGTCGATCGACAACGCTGCGAACATCCCGTGGACGTCCGGCGTCGGACCGGGCCTGCTGGCCATCCTGCTGGCGCTGATCGCCTTCGGCATCACCAACGTTCGCCGGCGTCGCGTCATCGAGTCGCAGCCGCAGGCGGCCTACCCGCCGGAGGCTGTGCCGGCCGACCCCGCGATGGCGGATGAGGGCGCTATCGAAGAGACAGACGCCGCACGCCGCTGACGACGCCCTTGACGAGGTCGGTGACCGCGGTCGGGAACAGCCGTTCGGCCAGGACGCCGCCGACCGCGTCAGCACCGATCAGGTAGCGCGCGAGGGGCATCGGCGACCCGAGCGCAAGCCGGACGGTGCGGGCGACCCAGACAGGATCCGGCAGCAGCCGTGCGCCCGCGACGGTCGTGCGCTGCGCGCGGGCGTAGGCGTCGGCGTAGGACGCCGAGGAGTTCTCGGGGTAGCGCGCGCCTTCCCAGATGCCGGTGCCGAACGAGCCGGGCTCGACGAGCGAGACCGCGATGCCCGCATCGGCGACCTCCATGCGCAGCGCGTCCGTCATCGCTTCGAGCGCGTGCTTGGACGCGCAGTACCAGCCCATCATCGGCAGGGAGATGCGCCCGGCGACCGAGGAGATGTTGACGATGCGGCCTTCACCGCGGTCGCGCATCCCGGGCAGGACCAGCCGCGCGATGCGCGCCGGGGCGACGACGTTGACCTCGAGCTGGTAGCGCACCGCCTCGTCGTCCACGTCCTCCACCGCGCCCGCCTGGGCGAAGCCGGCGTTGTTGACGACCGCCCAGATGTCGCTGCGACCCTCGATGGCGGCAATGCCCTTGGCGGTCGACTCCTCGTCGGCAACGTCGAGGATCGCCGCTTGTACCGGGACGCCTCGCTCGATCGCGGCGTCGTACAGCGCCTTGGCCTTGTCCTCGGAGCGCACCGTGCCGACCACGTCGTAGCCCGCACCGGCGAGCTCGAGCGCGGTCGCCAGGCCGATGCCGCTGTTGGCTCCCGTCACCACCACTGTCTTCATCCTTATAGGGTGCCCCGCCGTGGGCGACGGTGTAACTGCGGGTGCACTTGACGTCTTTGTGCAGCGACTCGACGACGGTGTGCCGCTGCCGTCCTACGCGCATCCGGGCGACGCCGGTGCCGACCTGGTGACGACGGTCGACGTGACCCTGGCGCCGGGGGAGCGGGCCGTCGTACCGACCGGCATCGCGATCGCGCTGCCCGACGGCTACGCCGCCTTCGTGCACCCGCGGTCCGGCCTCGCGGCCCAGCTGGGGCTCAGCATCGTCAACGCGCCGGGCACCGTCGACGCCGGCTACCGCGGGGAGATCAAGGTCATCCTCGTCAACCTCGACCGCAGTCAGCCGATCACGCTCTCGCGAGGGGACCGGGTCGCGCAGCTCGTGATCCAGCGCGTGGAACGCGTCAGCTTCGTCGAGGCGGGCGAATTGCCCACCTCGGAACGTGGAGCCGGAGGTCACGGTTCGACGGGTGGTTACCGTGGAGTCGGGAATGGAGGAACGCATGGTGTTCCGACGCCGCCGGGCGGCTGACGAGGACGAGCCCGTTGGCGACGTCGTCGACGAGGCTTCCGAGCCTGTCGCTGACGCTGCAGCCGGTCCCGCTGCCGAGCCCGGGCGGCCGGACGGACCGTGGGACTCGTCCGACGCTCCGGACGACGACGTCCCGCGGATCGACCTGGGTGCCATCCACGTGCCGGCGCCCGATGGGGTCGAGCTGCGCGTCGACGTCCAGGAACAGCTCGTCATCAACGCGACGTTGGTGCACGGGCCCAACGCCATCCAGATCCAGGCCTTCGCGGCGCCGAAGAAGAGCGGCATCTGGCTCGACGTGCGGGACGAGATCGCCGCATCGGTTCGCGACAGCGGCGGCTCGATCGAGCTCGCCGATGGTCCGCTCGGGCCGGAGCTGCACGCCCGGGTGACGCCGCCGCCGCCGGACCAGGGCGGTCCGCCCGCCGGGACCGGTCCGCAGCCGTTGCGCTTCATCGGTGTCGACGGGCCGCGTTGGTTCCTGCGCGGGCTCCTGTCCGGGCCGGCGGCGACCGACGAGGGCCAGGCTCGGCGGCTGATCGAACTGTTCCGCGGGACGATCGTGCATCGGGGTGGGGATGCCATGGCACCGCGCGAGCTGCTGCCGCTGCGGCTGCCCAAGGAAGCGATGCAGCAGGCGCCGCACCCCGAGGAGTCGCGGCCTACCCTGGACATGCTCGAGCGCGGCCCGGAGATCACCGAGACGCGATGAGCGGCGTCAGGGGGGCAGGGTCCAGGTGAACCGGCTCAGCAAGGCGGTTCGGACGCTGACCGCCGAGAACGAGGAGCTCGACGCCGAGGACCTGCAGGAGCAGGTGACGAAGTCCGGCGCAACAACGGTCGCGACCTGCCGTGACCGGGTACCCGTCACGGTGCTCGGCACTATCCGTGCGATGACGATCCGGCCCCGCGCCGGCGTACCCGCTCTCGAAGCCGAGCTGTACGACGGATCCGGCACCGTGACGCTCGTGTGGCTGGGTCGCCGGACCATTGCGGGTCTCGGACCGGGTCGTCAGGTGCGCGCAACCGGCCGCATCACCACCGCCGAAGGCCGCCGGCTCATCTACAACCCCAAGTACGAGCTCACCGCCCTCGACACCTAACCCCCCCATGGGGTTGAGTGCGACGTCTTGGACCTCCGACACCCCCGTCAAAGGTCTAATACGTCGCACTCAACCTGTTGGGTGTCGTTGCCTGTGGACAGCGCGCGCCGGCTGCGCGCGACTTGCGTCAGTCTCCGGCCATGTCGACTGCGTGGATTCCGGAAGAGCTCACGACGGCTCCCTTTACTCGGGACATGGCGAACGCGGCGGGTGTCACCGACCGGATGCTTCGAGGCTCGCCGTGGCGTCAGGTCTTCACCGGCGTGTGGGTCCACGGGGCACTCGCGGACACCCGCGAACTTCGGCTTCAGGCGGCTCGGCTGCTGATACCGCCTTGCGGTGTGCTGTGCGGGCTCACGTCTGCCTGGGCGGGCGGCGTCGACGTACGACGCCTGGACGACCTCGACGTCCATGTCGCCTTTCCGAAGGGGAAGCGGATACGTAAGCGCCCCGGCCTGGCGGTTTGCCAAGAGACGCTCGATCCGAGCGACGTCGCCCTGGTCGACGGCGTTCCCGTCACCACTGCGCTTCGTACAGCGTTCGACTGCTTGCGTTGGCTGCGTCGTGTCGAGGGCATCGTTGTCGCTGATGCACTGACCCACGCCGGGCTCGTGCAGCTGGACGAGCTCGCGGCCTACTTCGCCAGCAGACGCCGGTTGCGCAACCTCCGCATCGGTGAGCGCCTCCTCGAGTTCGTCGAGCCACTCACCGAGTCGCCGATGGAAACGCGGTTGCGCATGCTCTTGGTCGACGCAGGCCTTCCTCGACCAAACCCTCAGTACGAAGTGCGCAACCGCCTGGATGACTTTGTCGGCCGCTTGGACTTGGCGTATCCGGAGGTTCGGCTCGGAGTCGAGTACGACGGAGCTGACCACTGGAAGCAGCGGCGTGAGGACGATCGTCGTCGCGCGGCGATTCGGGCGTGCGACTGGGAAGTCTGCGTGTTCTCCGCGGACGACGTCTTCGTGACTCCCGACGCCACCGTCAGCTTCGTTCGACAACTCCTACGAAGCCGAGCTGCCTAGGTTGAGTGCGACATCTTGTACCTCTGAAACCCCCTCCAGAGGTACAAAACGTCGCACTCAACAATGGGTTAGCCGCCGCGGGCTATCAGGTCGTGGAGTTCCTGTTCCATCTCGGGGGAGGCGAGGAACATCAGCTCGTCGCCGGCTTCGAGCGGGTCGTCCTCGCTCGGAGTGATGACCCGGTTGTCGCGCAGGATTGCCACGAGTGCGACGTCGCGCGGCCAGGTGATGTCGCCGACGCGATGAGCCGCGATCGGTGCATCCGGTGGCAAGGTCACCTCGACGAGGTTGGCTTCGCCGCGGCGGAACGACAGCAGTCGCACGAGGTCGCCGACGGTGACTGCCTCTTCGACGAGTGCGGACAGAAGTCGAGGCGTGGAGACCGCCACGTCGACACCCCACGCCTCGCTGAACAACCACTCGTTCTTCGGATGGTTGATGCGCGCAACAACACGAGGTACGCCGTACTCGGTCTTTGCCAGCAACGACACGACGAGGTTGACCTTGTCGTCACCGGTCGCGGCGACGACAACGGAACAGTCCTGCAGTCGCGCCTCTTCGAGACTGTCGAGCTCGCAGGCATCAGCGAGCAGCCACGTGGCGTTGGGCACGGTCTGCTTCTTGAGCGCCTTGGGTTCCCGCTCGATCAGCAGCACCTCGTGACCGTTCTCCAGCAGCTCGCTCGCGATCGAGCGGCCCACGTTGCCGGCACCGGCGATGGCCACTCTCATCCTTGGTCCTCGGCTTCGGGCGGTGCGGCGAACGTGTCGGAAACTTGTTGGAGGTCGCCCCGCTTGACCAGCACGTGCAAGATGTCGCCGTCCTGGAGCGCGGCGCCGCCGTTGACGAGCACGGCGTCGCCGTAACGCGTGACGAACGCGACCC
>JAICMI010000023.1 GCA_025929315.1 Frankiaceae bacterium | reverse complement strand
GGTCGTGCGCCCACCGGATCGGCTCGTAGGGGATCCGCAGTGACGCGAAGATCTCGTCGTAGAACTCTTCCTCGCCGAGCAGCAGCCCGTGCATCCGCTTGAGGAAGTCGCCGGACTCCGCCCCCTGGATGATCCGGTGGTCGTAGGTCGACGTCAGCGTCATGATCTTGCTGACCGCGAGCCGGGCGAGGGTGTCGTCGGCAGCGCCCTGGAACTCGGCGGGGTACTCCATGGCGCCGACGCCGACGATCGCGCCCTGGCCGGCCATCAGTCGCGGCACGGAGTGCACAGTTCCGATCGTGCCGGGGTTGGTGAGGCTGATCGTCGTGCCCGCGAAGTCGTCGGCCGTCAGCTTGTTGGTCCGCGCCTTGCGTACGACGTCCTCGTAGGCCGACCAGAACCGTGCGAAGTCGAGCGTGTCCGCGTGCTTGATGTTCGGTACGACGAGCGTGCGGCTGCCGTCGTCCTTGTGCAGGTCGATCGCCAGACCGAGGTTGACGTGGTCCGGCTGGGATGCGGCCGGCTTGCCGTCGGACTCGACGAACGCCTTGTTCATCGCCGGGAAGTCGGCGACCGCCTTGACCAGCGCGTAGCCGATGAGGTGGGTGAACGACACCTTGCCACCGCGACCGCGGCGCAAGTGGTTGTTGATCACGACGCGGTTGTCGATCAGCAGCTTGGCCGGGATCGCTCGCACGCTCGTCGCGGTGGGGACGGCGAGGCTGGCCTCCATGTTGGTGACCACGCGCGCCGCGGCGCCGCGCAGCGGTTGGAGGGCGGGCGCGCTCTCGGCCGGCGTGGCCGCGGGTTGTTCCTTGGGCGGCTCAGCAGCTTTGGCGGCCGGCGCCTTGACCGGGGCGGGCGCCTTGACCGGGGCGGGCGGGGCGACGGGTTTGCGCTCGGGCTGCGGCTTGGCGTCGGCCGGCGCCGGCCGTGCGGGCGCTTCGGTCGTGGTGGTGGCGGCGCCGTTCGGCGCGGCGTCTGCCGGCTTGTAGTCGGCGAAGAAGTCCCACCAGGCCTTGTCGACGGTCTCGGGGTCCTTGAGGTACTGCTGGTACATCTCGTAGACAAGCCACTCATTGGGGCCGAAACCCGCGAGTGGATCCGAGGGCGCTGACGGCTTCGTCACGGCGACCAGGCTACGCCGTGATCATCGAGCACCATGCGTGCTGCGTTGTGTCCTGCCGCTCCGATGACCGACCCGGCCGGGTGACATCCGGCACTCGCGGCATAGAGACCGTCGACGCCAGTCCGGTAAGGCATCCGTGCATCCAGGGCAACACCGTTGTCGATGTGATGGATGTGTCCATGCCGGATCCCGAAGTGCGCTTCGATGCCGGGCGGCGGCAGCGCGAACACGTCGGCGACCAGATCAGAGGTGCCGGGCGCGAAGCGATCGCAGACGGCGAGCATCTTGTTGACGTACGACGACAGCTCGGCGTCCCAGTCCGAGCCGTCGATGTCGTAGGGCACTGACTGAACGAACAGCGCCGACGAATGGTGCCCGTCGGCGTCTTGGAGTGTCGGGTCAGCGGTGGTGTGCAGATACCACTCGATCGTCGGGAACTCGGGCAGTCGACCGGCCTGCACCTCGGCCCACATCGTTCGGACGGCGTCCATCGGCGCCTCCTGCGGCAGCAGGTGAATGGTCGACCCGAAGGGCGAGGCCGCGTCCGGCGGCAGGCAGGAGAACCGCGGCAGGTCGCGCAGGGCCAGGTTGATCTTCAGCGTCGTACCCGGCCGGCGGACCTCATCGAGCCGCTCCGTGATCGCCCGCGGGAGGGGAGCGATCTCGGCGAGAGTGAACGGGTCGCAGCCGGCGACGACGGTGGTGGTGTCGATGGTGCGACCGTCGAGCAGGGCGACGCCGGTGACGGCGCCGTCGCTGGTCAGCACCTTGGCGACCGGTGCGTCGACGGCGATCGTCGCGCCCGCGGCTCGAGCCCGGTCCGCGATCGTCTGCGTGACCGTGCCCATCCCACCGGCGACGATCATCCAGGTGCCGTCGGCTCCCGGAAGTCTGCACATGTTGTGCACGAGGAAGTTGTGGCCGCTGCCCGGGGTGTCGGGCCCCGCGTGCAGGCCCGACAAGCCATCGGTGACGGCGTACATGGCGGTGACGAGGTCGGTCTTGAACCCGAAGCGATCCAGGTAGGACGCCACATCGCCGCGGACAAGGTCGATGAACACGTCGCGGAGCGGCGGTCGGATGAACCGCTCTGCTGTCTCCTCGACGGAGCCCGGTGGTTGGAGCCAGGCCGGTGCGAGGTCCTCACGTAGCTGGTCGAGCTCGGACTGGAGTCGGTCGTCAGCGTCGCGATCGGCTTCGCTGAAGAAGTCGACGAACTGACGCCGCGTCGCCGCACGGTCGCTGCCCATCAACAGATAGCGGTCGGACGTCGTCGGCAGGAAGTAGTGCGGGTCGCGACGGACGAGCGGCAGCCGGAGGTCAAGCAGCTGCTCGAGCTCTGGTGGCATCAAGCCGAGCAGGTAGGCACCTGTCGACTGACGCAGACCGGGCACGCTTTTGAACGGTTGCTCGGTGCGCGCCGCGCCGCCGACGATGCGGTCGCGCTCCACCACGACGACCGATTGGCCTGCGCGCGCGAGGATGGTCGCGGCGACGAGTCCGTTGTGTCCGCCGCCGACTACGACGACGTCAGCGCGCGCGGGTAGGGATTCCACGCACGTGACCGTAACGTCAGATCTGTCGACGGAGTCGGGCCGCGAGCGGCCGCCCGTCCGGGTCGAACGCCAGCCGGTAGATGGGCGCAACCCACCATCTGTTCCATCGCGAAACCGGATCCGGCACGTGCACGCGCGCCTGGCCCGGCGGCCGCGCACCCTGCCGGCCGCCGGCGTGCCATGAGTCCAGCGCATCCGCGCGCTGGCGCCACAGCTCGAAGCCGCTCGTCGCGTCCGCGAGGTCTGGGTCGCCAGCGGACAACCCGAGGTGCTCGGCCCACAGGCCGGTCCTCGTCTGCCGGGGCAGCTCGTCGGTCTCGTCGACCACGGCGCACGTGATCTCGGAGTCATGCGTCCAGGAACGGCGGTTGAAGTTGTCCGACCCGATCGTCATCCAACAGTCATCGACCACGCAGACCTTGGCGTGCACATAGATGGGGGTGCCCGCCTCGTTCTCGATGTCGTAGACCGCGAACCGGTCACCTCCGGCGTCGCGCAGCAGCCGGATCGCCTCGATCTGACCGAAGCGGTTGGGCGGGCCGGAGAAGCGTCCGTCCGCATCGGGGTAACGGGGGACGACGACAATCGCCCGCAGCGTAGGGCGGTCACGCAGTGCCGTGGCCAGCGTCTGGGCCACGAGCTGTGACCACAGGTACTGGTCCTCGACGTAGATGAGGTGTCTGGCCTGGCCGAAGGCATGGGCATAGGCCTGCGCAATCGTGCGCTCTCCGCCACGTGCGAAGGGGAAAGCCGGACGCTTTGCAGCGTAGGTCCGCAGGACCTGGACGGTGTGCGGCCCGGCCGTCGGCGGCGGGTCGAACGCAGGCGGCAGTGGTTGCAGATGGCGCGGCATCCTCGCGGCGCGTTGCAGCACATGCCGATACGGGTTGCGATGGTCGAGCGGCGTCTCGTCGTTCCATCGCTCGACAAAGGTCTCGAGGACATCGCAGACCGCGGGCCCGCGAATCTCCGCCATGGCGTCATGCCAGGGCGCTCGATCGCCATAGCGTTTGTCCATCGGCTGCTGCTGGGGATCGCCGAGGTGCCTGTCGTCGTCGCGCCGTCCGTGACACAGGTCGATGCCGCCGACAAACGCGACGTCGTCCGTGGGATGGTCGCGGTAGCGAACGACGACCAGCTTCTGATGATGCGAGCCGCCGCGACGTACACGTTGGTCGAGGAGCGCCTCGCCGCCGGCATCGTTTATTGCGGTGCCGAGCCGTTGGTTCTCCTGAGCGCTGAAGCTCGTCTTGTCGCTGTGCGAACGCCACAGCAAGCCGCGGACGTCGACACCCCGGCGAACCGCATCGCACAGCAGGTCGGAGACCGTCGGACCGTCATCCGCCAGGCGCTCGTCTGGATCGCCACGCCAGTCTGTGAAGAAGACGTGGTCACCGGGTCCGGCAGCCTCGACCACCTCGCGCAGTCGGGCGAAGTAATCCGCGCCGTGGATCCGAGGCTGCACGTGGTTGCCACTGCTTTGCGGTCGAACCGAGCGCGGAAGAAGCCAATCGCTCACCGGTCGCGGAGCCTTCGTACGAATTTGAGTCCCGACCACGTCTCGTCGATGGCGATGATCTTGACGTCCACGAGTCCAGCGTCGAGGCCGACCTCGCGCACGACGTTCTCGTCGAGATCGGTCGAGACGCCACTCGCCTTCTTGGGCCATGCGATCCAGAGCGCGCCGGCAGTCGTCAGTCGCGGCGCAAGCGAGGCGAACCGTCGCTGCAACCGGCGAAGGTCAGGACAAAAGGCGAGGACGACGTCGTACGACGAACCAGCTGCGCGTGTGTGCGTCTGCGCACCCTTTGGCACGTCGTCGATGACGAACTCCGGGGGAGCGGCTGTCACGAGGACGCGACTGTCCGGTTTGATGCCGAGCTTGCGATGCAACGGCGTTCCGCTGTTACCCGCCTGCGTCATCGCCGTCGCCACAGTCTGGCTATGCCCGCAGCAGAGGCAACAGAACTTCGTCGACGATTTCGCTGATGGCGGCGTCGGTGATCACGCCGCGCTGAAGCAGCTCACCGTGCAGCAGCATCGGTCCCGTTTCGGCGATCCGCTGCGTCACCGCATCGGCGTTGATCTCGCCGCGCCCGGCCGCCCGGTGCAACAGCGCCAGCATCATCTCCTTGCGCGGTGGGATCAGCCGTTCGCGTACGGCGCGCGCCAGCTCGTCGTCGGTGCCGTCGACACAGGCCCGGGCGGCGATGCCGTTGCGACTCCCCATGACGGCGCCGATGCGACGGAGAACAAGAAGCAGGTCGTCGCGGATGTTGCCCGTGTCGGGCACATCGTCGAGACGCGGCATGACGTGGTCGATCGCGCCGAGGACCAGGTCGAGCCGGGTCGGCCAGCGACGGTAGATGCTCGCCTTTCCTGTGCGGGCCCGCTCGGCGACCCGCTCGATCGACAGGGCGGGGTATCCCACCTCCGCCAGCTCTTCCATGACGGCCGCGTAGATGGCGTCGAGCAGGGCATCCCCGCGGCGGCGGGTGGCCCGACCCGGCTCGGTGGCCGCTGTCATGCTTCTCACCATAAGGAACGGTTGCGTTTCTTACAATGAGGCTCTACCGTTCAGGATAGAGAACGATAGCGTTCACTAATTCCCGAGCCGCTTTGGGGGATCCGACTGTGGCCACTGCGACCGAGACCGGCGTCTCACCCGGCGCCGCCTCCTCGCCTGACAACGTTCGTCACCCCGGGCTGGCGCTGTTCGTCATCGCCAGCGCGCAGCTGATGGTGGTGTTGGACGCGACGATCGTGAACATCGCGCTGCCGCACATCCGCACCGCGCTTCACTTCTCCGGCATCGCCGAGCTGTCGTGGGTGCTCAACGCCTACACACTGGTGTTCGGTGGGCTGCTGTTGCTCGGTGGCCGGGCGGGTGATCTGTTCGGTCGCCGGCGGATGTTCATCATCGGCGTGCTGATCTTTGCGCTCGCGAGCCTCGCGGGTGGCTTCGCGTGGGACAAGGGCTGGTTGCTCGCGATGCGGGCGTTGCAAGGCGTCGGTGGAGCGATCGCGTCCCCGACTGCGCTGTCACTGATCGCGACGACGTTTGCCGAAGGCAGAGCACGCAACCGCGCCTTCGGTGTCTACGCCGCCGTTTCGGGTGCAGGCGCGGCGATCGGTCTCATCCTCGGCGGAGTTCTCACCGACTACCTGTCCTGGCGTTGGGTGCTCTTCGTCAACACACCGATCGGAGTGGCGATCGCCTTCGCCGCGCCGTTCGTCATTGCCGAGTCACCGCGTGCGTCAGGTCGGTTTGCGGTTGTCGACGCGGTCACGTCGACCCTCGGCATGGCATCTCTTGTCTACGGATTCATCCACGCCGCCACGGCCGGCTGGAACAATGATGTGACGATCGGTGCCTTTGTGCTGGCGGTGGTGCTCTTGACCTTGTTCGTCGTGATGCAGGCGCGCGGCGCGCAGCCGTTGATGCCGCTGCGCGTGTTCCACAACCGCAGCCGGGTCGGCGCTTACACCGTCATGCTGATCATCGGCGCGGCCGTGTTCGCGATGTTCTTCTTCCTTACTCAATACGTGCAGATCGTCCTTGGCTTCAGCCCGATCAAGGCCGGCCTGGCGTTCCTGCCGATCAGCGCCACGATTGTCTTCGTCGCTCAGGTCGTGAGTCGATTGGTGCACCGGTTGCAGCCAAAGTTGCTCATCGCCAGCGGCACCGTGTTCGCCGGACTCGGTCTCTACAGCCTGTCGCAGCTCACGCCTTCATCGTCATACGCAACTCACGTCCTGCCCTCGATCATCCTGATCGCGATGGGGATGGGTTCGATCTTCGTACCGATCACCCTGGCAGCGGTCTCCGCCGTCGCTCCCGAGGACACGGGCATCGCTTCGGCGATGCTCAACGTCGGCCAGCAGGTCGGCGGAACGATCGGGTTGGCGTCCCTCACAACCGTTGCGAGCCACGCCGCCAGCAGCTACGCGAGCTCCCACCTCGCTGCGGCGCGCAGTTCGGGATTTGCCGCACAGGTGTTCACGCACGGAGCGGACGCGGCGTTCGTCACCGGTGCCTTGTTCACCGTTGTCGGCCTTGCCGCCGCTCTGTTCCTGATCGCCGTCCGTAGTGAGGAGGTCGAGACGAGCGTTCCCATCGCGGGCTAGCGATGTTGGGTGCTTAGGCTCCTCTCGTGGCAGGCGAGCGACCGGACGAGTTCAGCGCGCTGCGCGCAGACGTCCGCTTCCTCGGCGGGCTGCTCGGTCAGGTCGTGGCGGAGACCGGTGGCGAGGACCTGTACGACGACGTCGAACGTCTGCGGCGGGCCGCTCGCGACGCCCGCCGCGGCGGTGACCAGTCCGAGCCGCGCCGCCTGGTCGACGCGATGTCGGTCGAACGTGCCGAGCAGGTCACACATGCATTCGCCGTGCTGTTCCATCTCGTGAACCTTGCCGAGGAGCGGCACCGCGTCCGCGTGCTGCGATCCCGCGATGACCAGACAGCGCCCCCGGCGGAGGACTCGCTCGCCGGAGCGCTTGCGGCGGTCGGCAGCAATGACATTGCCGACGTACTCGCCGACTTGGAGATCCATCCGGTCATCACCGCGCACCCGACCGAGGCGCGCAGGCGCGCGGTCGTGACGGCGCTGGCACGTATCGCCATCGAGATGGACCGCTTCGACGACCCTCGCGCCGGCGACAGTGAACGGGAGGAGGCTCGTCGCCGGCTGCTCGAGGAGATCACCGTCCTCTGGCGGACCGCGCTGGTGCGTTCACGCCGGCTCGAACCGCTTGATGAAGTGCGCACGATGATGGCTGTCTTCGACGAGACGTTGTTCAGGTTGGCACCGACGCTCTACCGAGCCGCCGATGAGGCATTGGGGCAAGGCGCGGACACGATGCAGGCACCCAGCGTCCCTGCGTTCCTTCGACTCGGCAGCTGGGTCGGGGGAGACCGCGATGGCAACCCGCTGGTCACGGCGGATGTCACCCGGCAGACCGCCGACATCCATGCTGACCATGTCTTGCGTGCGCTGGAGAATGCGACCCGTCGCATCGGCGGCTCGTTGAGTCTCGACGAGTCCTTGGCAGCACCGAGTGCAGCGCTGGTAGCCGCTCTCGCTGATGACCGTGATGCGCATCCCGACCTGACCACGCGCCTGGCTCGGTCGGCCGATCGGCAACCACATCGACAGAAGGTCGCTTTCGCGGCACAACGACTCGCCGCGACGCGAAACCGCAACGCGGACCTCGGTTACTCCTCGGCCGACGCGTTCCTCACAGACCTTCGGCTTGTGCAGGAGTCGCTGCTTGCCGCGGGCGCGACACGCGCGGCGTACGGCGAGTTGCAGCACTTGATATGGCAAGCGGAGACCTTCGGCTTCCATCTGGCTGAGCTCGAGGTGCGTCAGCACAGTTCTGTGCACGCAGCCGCGTTGTGCGGCCTGCTCGGCGTCACTGAGCTCCCCGAAGCGGCCGAGCTCGACAAGCTCGCCGGCAACGGCTGGACGTCGACGGGGCCGCCCGACGAGATGACGGCCGAGGTGCTCGCGACGTTGCGCGTCATGGCGTTGGTGCAGGAGCGGTGGGGGGCGCGCGCCTGCTGTCGCTACGTGGTCAGCTTCTGCTCGTCGGCCGCCGATCTCGCTGCCGTCCCTGCGCTGGCGTCGGCCGCGATCGGCGACCGCTCCATGGAACTGGACGTCGTACCGCTCTTCGAGACCGGTGCGGACCTGCAGCGGTGCACCGAAGTGCTCGACGAGTGGCTGGGCCTGCCGAGCACCGCCGATGTGCTCGCGCGGCGGCACCGCCGTGTTGAGGTGATGCTCGGTTACTCCGACAGTGCCAAGGATGTCGGTCCGTTGTCGGCGACGTTGCTCTTGTACGACGCGCAGGCAGCGCTGGCCGACTGGGCGGCGCGCAACGACATCCGGCTCACGCTTTTCCATGGCCGCGGCGGTTCGCTCGGGCGTGGCGGCGGCCCGGTGAACCGCGCGATCCTCGCCCAACCGCCGAAGTCCGTGAACCATCGCTTCAAGGTCACGGAGCAGGGCGAGGTCGTGTTCGCTCGATATGGCAACCGGCGCATTGCCGCCCGCCATCTCGAACAGGTGACCGCTGCCGTCCTGACCGCAGGCACGCCGGCGATCGAGCAGCGCAACGCTGACGCGGCGGCGCGCTTCGCCGATCTGGCGGAAACGATGGAGAGTGCCGCCAGGTCGGCTTATCGCGAGCTGGTCGAGACCGAGGGGTTCGCCGAGTTCTTCGCTCAGGTGAGTCCGCTGGAGGAGCTGTCGGAGCTCGCCCTCGGGTCGCGTCCTGCTCGCCGGCCAGGTGCTGGTCCTCGAACGCTCGCAGATCTGCGCGCCATTCCGTGGGTCTTCGCCTGGTCGCAGACTCGCTGCAACCTCACCGGTTGGTATGGCCTCGGGAGCGGCCTGGGCGCGGTCGGCGATGTCGACGCGCTACGCGCCGCCTATCGCGACTGGCCGCTGTTCACGGCCTTCATCGACAACGCCGAGATGAGCCTCGCCAAGACCGATCGCGGGGTGGCCGAGGGTTATCTCGCTCTCGGCGGAAGACCGGAGCTCGTCGAGCGCATACTCGCCGAGCTCGACTTGTCGTCGGGGCTGGTGCTCGAGGTGCTCCAGCAGGATCGCTTGCTGCAACGGCGTCGGGTGCTCGGCGCGGCCGTTGACCTGCGCAACCCCTACGTGGATGCGCTGTCACACTTGCAGCTGCGCGCGCTCACCGGCTTGCGTGCAGGTGTGAGCGACGCGCAGGACGAACAACGGCTGCGCCACTTGCTGCTCCTGACAGTCAACGGGGTCGCGGCCGGATTGCAGAACACCGGATGATGTGCGCATGAGGGATCGCGTCTATCCATCGGTCATCCGTTTCGCCTTGACCCTGTTCAGGGTGCTCGGCTTCCGGTTCGACCTCCGCGGCGTCGAGCACCTCCCGACCACCGGCGGGGCCGTGCTCGCGTCCAACCACGTGAGCTATTTCGACTTCATGTTCGTCGGGCTCGCGGGGTGGCGTCGGGGCAAGCGGCTCGTCCGCTTCATGGCAAAGGACGCGGTCTTCCGTCACCCGGTCGGGGGTCCGCTCATGCGCGGGATGCATCACATCCCTGTCGACCGGTCGGCCGGTGCGGCCGCCTATCGGCACGCGGTGGAGGCCTTGCACGGCGGCGAGCTGGTCGGGGTCTTCCCCGAGTCGACGATTTCGCGCTCGTTCGTCCCGCGGCCGTTGAAGAGTGGTGCCGCGCGGATGGCAATCGAGGCGGGCGTCCCGCTCATTCCCGTCGTCGTCTGGGGAGGCCAGCGGGTGTGGACCGTCGACCGGCGACCCGTGCTTCACCGGCGAGTCCCGGTGTCCATCTGGGTGGGCGAACCGTTGCCGCCCTTGGATGGAGAGACGTCAGCCGAGCTGACCGATCGGTTGGCGCATCGACTTCGTGAGCTCGTGGACCAGGTGCTCGCCGAGTATCCGGTGGAGCGCAGCTCGGGCCACTGGTGGTGGCCCGAGCATCTCGGTGGCGGCGCGCCGACGCCGGCGGATGCTGCGATCGCCGAGCAAGAGGCGGCTGCCAGGCGAGCCGCCAAGTGACGGATGCGGTCCTCGAGCCGGCTCTCACGTCGTATCCACCTGGCGGTGACGTCCGGGCAGTTGCGCTCGTGCTGCCCGGCGGGCGAGCCGACAGCTTCGATGCGAGCGAGAGCACGCACCTGTCTGCACTGCGGATGCGACCGATCGCCCGCTCGTTGGGCCGCGCCGGCCGGAGTCGAGGGCTCGCAGTCCTGCAGCTGCGTTATCGCTATCGCGGGTGGAACGGCCTGGAGATGTCGCCGGTGGCGGATGCGCAGTGGGCACTGCGCGGTGTCCGCGAGCGCCACGGCGATGTGCCTGTCGTTCTCATTGGCCATTCGATGGGCGGTCGTACGGCGCTGCGTGTGGCCGGAGACGAGTCGGTGCACGGCGTCGTCGCGCTGGCTCCGTGGTTGCCTGACGGGGAGCCTGTCGAGCAGCTGTGCGGCCGAGAGGTCTGCATCGCGCACGGCAGCCTTGACCGAGTGACGAGCGCGCGCGCTTCGCGACGGTTTGCCGACCGTGCCGAGCGAGTGGCGAAGCGGGTCGACTACGTGTCTGTCAGAGGTGACGCCCACGCAATGTTGCTGCGGGCCCCGACCTGGCACCGGCTGACCACTCGCTTCACGCTTCAGATGCTCGGCTGAACACGAACTGAGCGACGTCGAGATAGCCGGCGCGGAACCCGGCTTCGCAATAGGCAAGGTAGAAGTGCCACATCCGCCGGAACGTGCGGTCGAAGCCGAGCCGGCTGACGTTGTCGGTGTGCGCGTCGAACCGGTCGCGCCACCTGCGCAGTGTCTCGGCATAGGACGCGCCGAAGTGATGTCGATCGACCACGCGCAACGAGGTGTGGGCGCTCGCAGTGTGTTCGATCGCTTCGACCGACGGGATCAGCCCGCCCGGGAAGATGTACTTGTGGATCCACGTCCAAGAGCCTTTGCTCGCCATCAGCCGGTCGTGCGGCAGCAAGATGGCCTGTAGGCCCACCCGTCCCCTCGGCGCCAGTCGCTCGTCCAAGCTGCGGAAGTACGTCGGCCACCACTTCTCGCCGACGGCTTCGATCATCTCGACGCTCAAGACGGCCTCGTAGCTGCCGTCGGCGTCGCGGTAGTCCTGCAGCCTGATGTCGACCAGATCGGAGAGCCCGGCTGCGCCGATGCGCTGCTGAGCGAACGCCGCCTGCTCCGCCGACAGCGTCAACGTCGTGACGTCGGCCCCCCGCGCAGCCGCTCGCAGTGCGAGCTCGCCCCAACCGGTGCCCACTTCCAGCACCTTCGTCCCGGCGCCGACGTGCGCGGCGTCGAGCAACCGGTCGATCTTCCGTCGTTGGGCTGTCTCGAACGGCTCGGCGACGTCGTCGAACAGCGCGGACGAGTAGGTCATCGACTCGTCGAGGAAGGCTGCGAACAGATCGTTGGACAGGTCATAGTGCCGAGTGATGTTGCGCTTGGCGCCGGAGCGGTCGTTGTCCTCCTCCGTCGGGAACGAGGCGTCGTACCAGCGACGCAGCCTTTGCAGCGGTGCCGGCACCAGGTCGGAGATGTTGCGCGCGAACCGCTCGAGGACGGGGACCAGTTCGGCGCTGTCCCACTCGTCGTTCATGTAGGACTCGCCGAAGCCGATCTTGCCGTCGCGGCCGAGCCGGGTGAAGAACGCCTGCGGATCCGCGACGCGCAGCGTCGGTCCGGCGCGCGGCCCGAAACCCGTACCGTCCGGCAGGTCGATGCGGACGCCGGTTCGGCCGGCAACCATGCGCATCAAGGCGCGTGCGGTTGCGGCGCGAACAGGCGCCGGCTGCACCGGGCGCAGTCCGGGCCAGCGACCGAGGTCCACGGCCGTTTGCACCGGCCGTTCACGCAGCTCTGTCATCTCGTTTGTCAGTCTTTTCTCGACACAGACTCGCGTCCACTAAGTACGTCCTAACTCGGGCAGAAAGGGTCCTCACATGTCTTTCGCCGCCGCCGCCGCGGCGGATCGGGTCTACCCGCTATGACCGAGCTTCGTACGACGAACGAGCGGACCCACGGTCAGGCCCTGGACGACAAGCGTGATCGCCGTACAGGTCGTCGCGAGGACGAGCAGCAGGGGCCGGTGCGGGAAGGGCATGCCGCCGTCAAGGGAGACCGGGATCGACAGCGCGGCGACCAGCGGTACGACGCCGCGCGTGCCGGCCCAGGTAGCGACGGCAACGACGCGCCACCGCCGGACGGTGCCGAACACCCAGAGCAGACGAGTCGCCAGCAGTGCGCCGGTGATGGCGAGCGCGGCCAGGGCAAACCCCTGCTCGTCGGACGGCAGGTCACGTACGAGAGTCGGTAGTTGCAGTCCGATGGCTGCGAACACGACGCTTTCAAGGCCGAAGACGAGAGTCTTGCGGACGCCCGAAGCCGGCCCCAGGTGCAGGTGGCTGAGGACGAGGCCGCCGGCGACCACGGCCGTGACTCCGGATGTGTGGGCGAGCTCAGCGAGCACGAACACCGGGTAGGGGGTCAGGATCACGAGCAGCGAATGCGCCCCGGCGTGGTGTGTGTGCTGCCGCAACACCTTGACGAGCAACGCACAGACGATGCCGATCAGGGCGCCACCGACGCCGAGCCACACGAACTGCAGCAGCAGTGACGTCGGCCCGGCGAAGTGGCCGGCCACCACGCCGCCGACAACCACTCGGAAAAGCAGCAGTGAGGTGGCGTCGTTGAGCAGGCTCTCGCCCTGGACCAGGGCGAGCAGCCGGGGTGGCAAACCGAGCCGTCGCGCGAGCGCTGCCACGGCTACCGGATCAGTACTGGCCAACACGGCCCCGAGGACGAGCCCGACCCGCCAGCTGATCTCCGGCCGGCACAAATGGACGACGTATGCGACGACGACCGCCGAGGCAACAACCAACCCGGTGGCGAGCACGCTGACAGATCTCGCGACCGCGCGCAGGTCGGCCAGGACGAGATCGACGGCGGCCGCATAGAGCAGGGGAGGGAGCACAACAAAGTAGAGAAGGTGCGGGTTCACATGCACCGGGGGCACGCCGGGAAGCAGGCCGACTGCCAGCCCGGCGAGCACCAGCAGCGACGGGCCCACAGCACTCCTTCGGTGGTTAGGTCACAAAACGACGGGCAGGTCGAACGTATGCAAGACGTCACCGCGACCGCCGCCAGAGCCGCAGAACGGATCACTGCCGAATACGACCGGCCGGATCGTCCGCTCGGTGGGTATCTCGCGATTATGGCGGGCTACGGCGCGCTGATGACGGGTGCCGCAGCTCTGCTCGCGCGTAGCAAGCGTCTGCCCGACGGCCTTTCTCTTGCAGATGGGGCGCTGTTGGCCGTTGCCACTCACAAGCTCAGCCGGACCCTCGCCAAGGACGCCGTCGCGAGCCCGCTTCGGGCTCCCTTCATGAAGTTCAAGGGCGCCGCGGGGCCTGGTGAGGTCAACGAGGATGTCCGTGGTGAGGGGGCGCAGAAAGCGGCTGGTGAGCTCATCAGCTGTCCGTTCTGCCTCGATCAGTGGGTGGCCTCGGCGTTCGTTGTCGGTCTCGCCGTCGCGCCCCGCTTCACCCGCCTCATGGCCGGAACGTTCGCGGTGCGTGCGGGAGCCGACTTCTTGCACTTCGCCTATGTCGCCGCGGAGCACGCAGCGGAGTGAGTGTGCGGGTCGGCACCAGTGGCTGGCAGTACGCCGACTGGAAGCAGCCCTTCTACGAGGGGCGGCCACAGCGGTTGTGGCTGACCGCCTATGCCGAGAGCTTTGACACGGTCGAGGTCAACGCCACCTTCTACCGGTTGCCCGCTGTCACTGCGGTCCAACGTTGGGTCGAGCAAGTGCCGCCCGGGTTCGTCTTCGTCGTCAAGGCGAGTCGCTATCTCACCCACATCAAGCGGCTACGCGAGCCGGCGGAGCCGGTCGCGCGGCTGATGTCGCGCATCGACCCGCTGCGTCGTGCAGGTGTGCTGGGGCCGGTGCTCCTGCAGTTTCCGCCCGACATGGTGGCGGCTCCCGAGCTGCTGGACGCGACGCTGAGCGAGTTCCCACCGTCGATCCGCCTCGCCGTCGAACCGCGACATGACTCGTGGTTCGAGACGGCGACTCGAGACGTCCTGGAGCGCCACGAAGCCGCGCTCGTCTGGGCCGATCGGGACGGCCGGTCCCTCGGTCCTCTGTGGGAGACCGCGGACTGGTCTTATTTGCGACTGCATCACGGTCGCGACGACTGGGGGTACGACGAGGACGACCTCGCCGTATGGGCCCGGCGATTCGCCTCCGTCGGCGACGGTTATGTCTTCTTCAACAACGATCCGGGAGCCGCTGCAATCCGCGACGCCAGGACATTCTGTCGCTTGCTCGACGAGGCATCGGGTACGTCGGAAACATGACACTTTCCGACAAGCGCGTCGCATTCCTCGTGGCCAACGAAGGCATCGAGCAGGCTGAGCTGACCGAGCCGTGGAAGGCGGTCACGGAGGCCGGGGCCAGGGCAACCCTGGTGTCTCTCGAGGGCGGCAAGGCACAGGCGTTCAACCATCTGGACAAGGCCGACACGTTCGACGTCGACGTGACGGTGGACAAGGCAGACGTCGATGACTTCGACCTCCTCGTCCTGCCGGGTGGAGTCGCCAACCCCGATCAGCTTCGTACGGACGCCAAGGCCGTGGCCTTCGCCAGGGCGTTCTTCGACGCTGGCAAGCCCGTAGGCGTGATCTGTCACGGCCCGTGGACGCTGGTCGAGGCTGATGTCGTCCGCGACCGTACGATCACGAGCTGGCCGAGCGTGCAGACCGACATTCGCAACGCCGGCGGCAGCTGGGTCGACGAGGAAGTCGTGGTCTGCGAGAACGGACCCAACATCCTCATCTCCAGCCGCAAGCCGGACGACCTCAAGGCGTTCAACGACGCGCTCGTCAACCGGTCCGGTTTGGCATGACGAAGTTCGGCTACTTCCTCTCCAGCGAGGAGCTCGGGCCGCGCGAGATCGTCAAGACAGCGCAGCTCGCCGAGCAGGCCGGGTTCGACCGGGTCTGGATCTCCGACCACTACCACCCGTGGACGCAGGAGCAGGGTGAAAGTCCTTTTGTCTGGGCGTCGATCGGCGCGATCGCCGCGACCACAGAGCTGACGATCACGACGGCAGTGACTTGCCCGACCTACCGGATCCACCCGGCCGCGCTTGCGCAAGCGACCGCGACCGTCGCCGCGATGGCGCCGGGTCGATTCCGGTTCGGCGTCGGTAGCGGCGAACGCCTCAACGAGCACATCCTCGGCGACGCCTGGCCACCTGCGCCCACGCGGCTCGAACGGCTGGCCGAGGCCGTCGACGTCATTCGCAAGCTGTGGAGTGGCGAGACGATCACGCACTACGGCAAGCACTTCACGGTCGAGGCTGCGCGCATCTTCTCGACGCCCGACGCGCCCCCGCCGGTCTTGGTGTCCGGCTTCGGTCCTCAGGCCACTGACCTGGCTGCGGAGATCGGGGACGGCTGGGTGACGGTGCAGCCCGACGCCCAGCTGCTCCGCCGCTACCGAGACAAGGGCGGCACGGGCCTCACTCAAGCGGGTACGAAGATCTGCTGGGCCGATTCTGCGGATGACGCGGCCAAGACCGCCTATCGCCTGTGGGGCTTCCAGGGGGTCGGCGGGCAGTCCGCGCAGGAGCTTCCGTCCTGGGACCAGTTCGAGTCTCTGGCCGAAGCCAGCTCTCCCGAGCAGGTCGCCGAGACCGTCCCCTGCGGCCCGGACCCGCAGCGCGCCGTCGACTCCATCAAGCAGTACGTCGACGCGGGCTTCGATGAGGTTTACATCTCGCAGATGGGCCCTGACCAGGAGGGCGGCATCCGCTTCCTGACTGACGAGGTCCTCCCGCGCCTGCGGTGAAGTCCCGCGAGGAATCAGCCGGCTGGCGTCGAAGCAGCCGGCATGGATGCTCTGCGTATCGTCCTCGCGGTCGCGACGAGTGCGACGTTCGTCACCGGCGGCGCCGTTGCCATCGGCTCACAGCACGCCGAACATGCGCCCACCAACGACATCAGCTGGATGTTGACCGAGCACGCGGCCGCCCCGCCGTACCTCGACGAGGCACGCAACCTCCACCTCGGGCACACGCCCCAGGCCGACTGCGGCCCGGGCTCCGAGCCGGAGACCAGCTGGCAGGGCCGGGTTCCGGCAAAGGACTTCGACAGCGGCCGCGCCGCAAAGAGCTACACGTGCAACACCGCAGAGGTGTCGCACTACGGCGACTCGGGCGGCTATCGCGTCGCTCGCTACGTCGACAAGCACGGTCACACCTGCGCGTTCTACGACAGCACCCTGCTGTTCCCGACCGACGTCCCCGGCAATGGTGGCAAGGCCGGGGTCTATGTCCTCGACATGAGCAACCCCGTAAAGCCGGTTTTCACCGACAACCTCGACACACCTGCGATGGACACGCCGCACGAGTCACTCCGGCTCAACAGCACAAGGGGTCTGCTCGTCGCTGATGCCGGCTCGCCGGCGACCCAGGTCGGCATCGTCGACGTCTACAGCGTGGCCGACGACTGCCGGCACCCGGTGTTCGAGAGCTCGCTACCGATCGGACCCTTGGGGCACGAAAGCGGGTTCTCACCGGACGGCAGGACGTTCTGGGCGACGGCGACGGCCCGTGAAGGCATCACGGCGATCGACCTGACCCGTCCGGCGTTTCCGAAGATCGTGTGGCACACCGAGAAGTACGGCTCGCACGGCATGGCCATCTCGCCCGACGGCAAACGCGCCTACCTCGCCTCACCGTGTTGCAGCTACTTCACCGCGATCTCGGGGTTCGGCAAAGACAGCCGCACCGGTGGCGTGATCATCCTGGACATCTCAAAGATTCAGAACCGCACGATCAGCAACCCCAACGCCGACGTGCCGGAGATCGCGCGGCTCACCTGGCCCGAGATCAGCATTCCGCAGAACGTCACCCCGGTGACGATCAAGAACCACCCTTACCTGATCGAGTTCGACGAGTTCAGCTCCAACGTGTTCCAGTACAACCCGGGCAGCAGCGTCGGCGCGGCGCGCATCATCGACATCGGTGACGAGCGGCATCCAAAGGTGGTCAGCCGGATCCGCCTCGCCGTACACAACCCGACCGAGCGCGCCTCCGACCAGCAGAACGACCCCGGTGCAACGTCCGGCACGCAGGGATACGCCGCGCACTACTGCGCGGTGCCGCGGCAGAACAACCCGGGCATCGTCGCCTGCAGCATGATCCTGTCCGGACTGCGCATCTTCGACATCCGCGATCCGTTGCATCCGCGCGAGGTGGCCTACTTCAACATGCCGCCCTCGGGCGGCGCGCATGCCATGTCAGCACCGGCGTTCGATCCGGCGCGCGGCGACATCTGGTACACGGACGGCGCGAGTGGGTTCTGGAATGTGCATGTGACGAACGGCGCATGGCCTCGGCACGGCGCTTACCCGACACCCAACATGTAGGACGTGCGGCGCACGTTCAGGCCGGGCTGAGCTCGTCCCGTTCCAATCGTTCCTGTCGTGCGATCGCCGCCGCATGTGCGGCATCGCCGTCCGGCCCCGCTTGCCGGTCGTCCAGCTCACGCAGCTGCTCCGCGCGTCCGTAGGCGACCAGGATGTCTCCCGCCCGCACCGGCGTCGCCCCGGTCGGCGCAGCGAGATAACGGCCGTCCGGGCGCGTGAGTCCAAGGACGACAATGCCCTCGTCGCGCAGCCCGAGGTCTGCCAGCGATCGGTCCGCCAGCCATTCGCCGGCGGACACGGCCAGCTCGCCCACGGCGTAGTCCTCAGCGAGGTCGAGCAGGGAAGCGAGATCCCGTGTGGGCAGCTTGGTGTAACGGCGCAGGACGGCACGAATGGCCCTGGTCAGCCGTTGGTCGAGCCAGCGACTGCGCGACAGATAGACGATGGCGAGAAGCCCAAGGGCAAGCTCGAGAATCTTCCACGATCGCTGCGCACCCCCGCCCTTGCCGAGGCCGAGGATGAGCGTGCTGATGACCGCAACGGTGCCGGCGCTGCCCAGGAGCATCAAGGTGGCGATGACCCGCCGACGGATGGGGTGATCGACGACGGTCTCCGACTCGCGTGTGGTGAACCCCGAGCCGGAGAAGGCAGAGCGCGCCTGGAACCGCGCGGCCTCCCGGGACATGCCCGTGGCCGTGAGGATCACGGTCGCGACACGGGTGACCAGCAGTGAAACGGTGACCACCACGAGCAGGGTCGAGATCGCAACCACGAGTCTGTGCTGCCCGCAATCCGGTCGCTCTCACCCCAGTCGTGACGGGTCGGAGGCGGCAGCGGCGAAGGCGGCGAGGCCGGCGAGCAGCTGACGTACGTCGTCCGGATCCATTGTCTGCACCACGTCGTCGATGGCTTGCTGACGGCGTTGCAGGACGCGACGGGTGATCTTCTGCCCTTCAGCAGTCGCTGAGATCCTGATTTCGCGACGGCTGTCGGGGGCGGCCGCGCGGTCGACCAGCCCGTTGTCGACGAGACGGTCGACGAGGCGGCTGGTCGCTGACTGGCTGAGGCGGAGCTCAGCAGCCAGAACCGCGAGCTTGCAGGTCCCTCGATCGTCGAGCGCGAGCAACGCGCGAAGGGCTGAGGGTGACAGCTGGGCCGCATCGTCCATGGCACGCATCGTCAGGGCGAACAACGCCCGACTGTGCCGCTCGAGGTCACCGTCGATCAAGACACGGCCCGCCCTGGCTGAATGATGCAAAACGTAACTGTTGTATGCCGCATGGGTTTGCCCTACCGCGGCGTCGGTGACACCTAATGTGACCGATCCCGTGGTGAGGAGTGGCGATGTCCCAGGCGGTTTCCGATTTCGTGCTTGAGCGCCTGCGGGACTGGGGCGTCGAGCAGGTCTTCGGCTATCCGGGCGATGGCATCAACGGTCTGCTGGCTGCGTGGGGTCGTGCCGACAACAAGCCTCAGTTCGTCCAGGCCCGTCATGAGGAGATGTCGGCGTTCGAGGCGGTCGGCTACGCCAAGTTCACCGGCAAGGTCGGCGTGTGTGTCGCAACCAGCGGCCCCGGCGCCGTTCACCTGCTGAACGGCCTGTACGACGCGAAGCTTGACCACGTACCGGTCGTCGCCATCGTCGGGCAGACGGCGCGCAGCGCAATGGGCGGCTCCTACCAACAGGAGATCGACCTGATATCGCTGTTCAAGGACGTCGCCAGTGACTACGTACAGATGTGCACGGTGCCGGCGCAGCTGCCCAACCTGATCGACCGTGCGATGCGGATCGCGATGTCAGCGCACGCCCCGACCGCGATCATCATCCCGTCGGATGTGCAGGAGATGGAGTACGTCGCTCCCGGCCATGCCTTCAAGGAGGTGCCGTCGAGCCTGGGCATCGAATGGCCACAAGTGGTGCCCGACGACGAGTCACTCAAGCGCACGGCGGAGCTTCTCAACGCGGGCAACAAAGTCGCGATGCTGATCGGACAGGGCGCGCGCGGTGCGCGTGAACAGGTCATGCAGGTAGCCGAGCTGCTCGGCGCAGGAGTGGCGAAAGCGCTGCTCGGCAAAGACGTTCTCCCCGACACGCTGCCCTACGTCACGGGCGCCATCGGTCTGCTCGGCACCCGGCCGAGCTACGAGATGATGATGAGCTGCGACACGCTGCTGACCGTCGGATCCAACTTTCCGTACACCCAGTTCATGCCCAAGTTCGGGCAAGCGCGAGCGGTGCAGATCGACCACGACGGACGACTTGTCGGGATGCGCTATCCCTACGAGATCAACCTGGTGGGCGACGCACAGCGCACGCTGGCAGCGTTGATCCCGCTGCTCAAGCCCAATGAAGACCGCTCGTGGCGACAGGAGATCGAGAGCAACGTCGCCGGATGGTGGGACACCATGGCGCGGCAGGCGATGACCGACGCCGATCAGATCAACCCGATGCGCATCTTTGCCGAGCTGTCCGACCGGCTGCCTGACGACGCCATCGTCGTAGCCGACTCGGGATCATCCGCGAACTGGTATGCCCGCCAGCTGAAGTTCCGCGGCAACATGCGCGGCAGCCTGTCCGGCACGCTGGCGACGATGGGGCCCGGAGTGCCCTATGCGATCGGCGCGAAGTTCGCCCATCCGAACAGGCCCGCGATCGCCGTGGTCGGCGACGGCGCCATGCAGATGAACGGGCTCGCCGAGCTGATCACGATCAAGCGCTACTGGCAGCAGTGGAGCGACCCACGCCTGGTGGTGGCCGTGCTGCACAACGACGACCTCAACCAGGTCACGTGGGAGATGCGCGCGATGGAAGGCGCGCCGAAGTTCGTCGAGTCCCAGTCGCTTCCCGACATCGACTACGCGGCCTTCGCACGCGGTCTCGGCTTGCACGGGGTCAACGTGGAGGAGCCCGACGCACTAGGAGCCGCGTGGGACGCCGCCCTCGCGGCCGATCGGCCCACGGTGCTCGATGTTCGCTGCGACCCGAACGTCCCACCGATCCCCCCGCACGCCACGTTCGCGCAGATGAAGGACGCTGGCTTGGCTTTGCTGCACGGCGACGAGGACCGATGGGGAGTGTTGCGCCAGGGTGTCAAACAGAAGGCGCAAGAGTTCCTGCCCGGCCGCAAAGACGGATGACCGGCGTGGGCACGTCCTCGACGGCCTCCGTCGTCACGGGCATCGACCGCTTGGTCCGTGACATCCGGACGGGTCGGTTCGAACGCAGCCTCGCGGCGCTTACCGCCGCGGGAGCGGTGATCACCACCGCGGAGATCTACACGAGCCACGACTCGGCGAGCTTCGGCAACCGGATGATGTGGTGGCCGATCGCAGTCATTCCCACCCTCGTGCCTACCGGCATCGCCGCAGTCTTCTCGCGCCGGATGGCCAAGACCGTCCTGCCGGCTGCCTCCGCCCTGGTTGTCGCCAACGGTTTGCAGGGCACCTACCTGCACGCGCGGGGCATCGCCCAGAAGCCGGGCGGCTGGAAGATGGCTGCTTACAACCTCGAGATGGGTCCACCCCTGTTCGCTCCCTTGCTGGCGACCATGGTCGGAGGGATGGGTCTGCTCGCGGCGATCCTGCGCCGGGAAGAAGACCCGGCGTGACGCGACGCAACGAGACCCGCCGGCCGGTAACTCCGCAGGATCGCGGGCGTTTCGGCGGCTTCGACGTGCTGGACGAAGTCGACCGCTGGGATGAGGTCACCAAGAGAGAGGTGCTCGGCAGGCTGGCACCGGGCACCACTCACAAGTTCTTCACCTCGACTGAGGCCCACGTCGCCGTTGCCCTGCTCGACTTGCTGCTTGCGCAAGACCGCGAGCCACGGATACCAGTGCTTCCCTTGATCGACGTTCGCCTTGCCGACGGCGAGACCGACGGCTGGCACTACGACGACATGCCCGAAGACGGCGACGCGTGGCGGCAGACGTTGGCGCACCTCGACGCCGATGCGATGGCGGCCCACGGCTGCGGGTTCGCCGAGCTGACTGCGGAGCAGCAGGCACCACTCGTGCAGGCCGTGTACGACGCCGAGCAATGGCATGGACTGCCGGCGAAGCATGTGTGGAGCCTCTGGACGCGTTACTCGTGCACCGCCTTCTACAGCCACCCGTGGGCGTGGAACGAGATCGGGTTCGGTGGACCGGCCTACCCACGTGGCTACAAGAACTTGCGGATCGACGGGCGGGAAGGCTGGGAGGTGCCCGACCAGGCGCCGGACGACCCGGTGCCGTTCGCCGACCGGGTCGAGCAGGCCCACGACAACCACGCCGACCTTGTCGGTCGCGCGCCGGATCAGCGGTGACCGAAAGCGTTCGCCAGCGCAACGCGTCGGCCTGGCTGATCCCCAACGACGGCACTCGCACCAACCATCGCCTGCGAGCCGACATGCATCGTTACGACGATGACGACGAGGTCGACATCGTCGTCGTCGGCGCGGGAGCCGGCGGCAGTGTGCTGACACAGCGACTGGCGCGGGCCGGTTGGCGAGTGGTGACCCTCGACGCCGGCCCCTTCTGGGACCCGGACACCGACTGGGTCAGCGACGAACGCGGCTCACACTCTTTGTACTGGACCGAGCCGCGCCAGATCGGCGGTGAGACTCCGGTGCCGCTGGGGTCGAACAACTCCGGTCGTGGTGTCGGCGGCTCGATGGTGCACTACGCCGGTTACACGCCGCGCTTTCACCCCAGCGACTTTCACACTCGGACAGCCGACGGTGTCGGTGCGGACTGGCCGATCAGCTACGACGAGCTGCGTCCCTACTACGAGCTGATCGAGGCCGAGCTCCCGGTCGCCGGCCAGAACTGGCCGTGGGGTGACCCGCACACCTATCCCCAGCACGCGCATCCGACCGGCGGCAACGGCAGCATCTTCCTGCGCGGTGCGCATGCCGCCGGCATCGAGGCGCGGGTCGGGCCGGTGGCGATCAGCAATGGCCGGTTCGGAAACCGGCCGCACTGCATTTACCGCGGATTCTGCCTGCAGGGCTGCAAGGTCAATGCCAAGGCGAGCCCACTGATCACGCACATTCCTGACGCACTCGCGCACGGCGCCGAGGTGCGATCGGGCTGCATGGTCAGCCGGGTCCTCGTCGATGACCGGACCGGTCGTGCGACCGGCGTCACCTACTTGCGCGACGGCGTCGAGCGTCGGCAACGAGCCCGGATGGTCGCGGTCGCCGGCTACTCCATCGAGACCCCACGACTGCTGTTGCTCTCCGCGACGAAACGGTTTCCGGCAGGCCTTGGCAATGACCACGACCAGCTCGGGCGATACCTGATGGTGCAGGGCGCGCCGCAGACGGCAGGTCGTTTCGACGAAGAGATCCGCATGTACAAGGCGCCTCCGCCGGAGGTCAGCAGCGAACAGTTCTACGAGACCGATCCGACGAAGCCCTACAAGCGCGGCTGGTCGATCCAGACCGTGTCGCCGCTTCCGATCACCTGGGCCGAACACGTCGTCGCGCAAGGTCACTGGGGCGCCGTACTGCGTGAGTACATGCGCGACTACGTGCATTGGGCCACCCTTGGCGCTCTCTGCGAGTTCCTGCCTCGACCCGAAAACCGGGTGACCCTGGCCGACGAGGTGGACCGGCACGGGCTGCCAGTGGCGCACTTCGCCTACAGCATGTGCGACAACGACAAGCAGCTGATGACCGCCGCGCAGAAGTCGATGGAGCGCATCCTCAGTGCTGCGGGGGCCTCCGAGATGATGACCATCCAACGCTTCGCGCATCTCGTTGGCGGCGCCCGGATGGCAGCAAAGCCGGAGGAGGGTGTTGTCGACGCGAATCACCGTGTCTTCGGCATCCCCAACCTCTACCTGACCGACGGCAGCGTGCTGCCCACGCAGGGTGCTGCCAACCCGGCGCTCACGATCATGTCGCTGGCCGCACGAGCGGCAGACCGACTTGTCGCCGGCGCCCGATCCGGTCCCGAGATGGCCACCGTTGACTGAGACGGTGACGCAAGTCGAGACGTCGGTGTTCACGGTTCCGACACCGGTCGAGGAGGCCGACGGCACCTTCAGCTGGACGTCGACGACGGCCGTCGTTGCCCATGTGCGCGCCGGGGACGCCGTCGGGCTCGGCTGGACCTACAGCACCGCGGCCACGGCGCAGCTCATCGACGACCACCTCGCTCCTGTGGTCACAGGTGCACCGGCGCAATCCGTCGCCATGCTGCACGAGCGGATGCGGCGCGCCTGCCGCAACCTCGGCACCCGCGGCCTGGTCGGCCATGCCATCAGCGCCGTCGACATCGCGCTGTGGGACTTGAAGGCCCGCCTCCTGGATCTGCCGTTGGTCCAGCTGTTCGGCGCGGATCCGGGCGCGAGCACCCCCGTCTACGGCAGCGGCGGGTTCACCACCTTGACGGAGGAGCAGCTCCACCAGCAAGTGCAGGACTGGCTTGACGCCGGTTGCCGGGCGATGAAGATCAAGGTCGCCGAGTCTTGGGGCGCACACGAGAGCCGCGACATCGAACGACTGCGCCAGCTTCGCGGACTTGCCGGCGACGGCGTCCAGCTCATGGTCGACGCCAACGGGGGCTACACGGTGGGCCAGGCCTGCCGCATGGGTGCGGCGTACGACGACATCGGCGTCACCTGGTTCGAAGAACCCGTCAGTAGTGATGACCTGGCCGGTCTCGCTCAAGTCCGTGCCGCAGTCCGCAGCGACATCGCGGCCGGTGAATACGCGTATGACAGCTACGACGCCCGCGCGCTGTGCGAGGTGGTCGACTGCCTCCAGCTCGACGTCACCCGTGTCGGTGGCTACACCGGCTGGCAGCAGGCCGCCGCCATTGCGGCGTCTCACAATCTGCAGGTGAGCGGGCACTGTGCGCCCGCGCTGCATGCGTCGCTCACGCCGGCGATCAGCAACACCAGGCATCTCGAGTGGTTCGTCGATCATGTGCGGCTGGAGTCCGCGCTGTTCGACGGCGTGCCGGCCGTCGTGGACGGAGCGATCACGACCAGCACTCGACCGGGCCACGGGATGAGCATCAGCGAGGAAGCCGCACGCTATCGGCGGGACTAGGCGGGAAGCCCGCTTTCATTGCTGCGGCTACTACAACAACACCCGCCCGCACCGAGCACAGCACCGGCGAACCCCGGCCACCGCCTACGCCGCGCGACCCAAAGCCACCCCGACCGCAGCCGCATTGTCGATCCCCAAGCACAGCCGTGTCCGCCGCGACAAAATCAGCAAGACCGGCAACGCTGCGGTCGAACTTCACCCGCGAACTCCGTCACGCCGCGGCGCGTGGCGGCTTGTCCGGCCGGCGGATCACCTGGCTGACGATGCGGCACACGGCCGCGTCACTGATGTTCGACTCCGGCATGACCCTGTTCGAAGTCCAACAGCGGCTCGGACACCGAGACCCCGCGCTCACGGCTCGGGTGTACACGCACCTGATGCGTGAACGGTTCGACGAGGGTCGAGACCGGCTCGAGGAGTACATGCGGACCAAGCGGCAACCGCAAGCCGGAAAGTGACGCCGACGCTCGGCCGCGCTGTCCGAGCAGCACCGTACGCTCGGCTGCCGTGAGCCCTGACCGGCGCAAGAAAGCTTCGGCACGCCGCCCCCGCACTCCCATGCCGGTGCGTACGGGACCGTCACCGGACGACTCCCACGACATCGTCTACTTCCGGCGGCACAAGACCGACGACGCCGCACAGGCCTGCCCGGGGCGCGAGTTCCTCGACGCCTGCCCGACCGGCGTTCGCGCGAAGTTCCGCGCCGTTCTCGTCGCGGTCGCCACCGCCCCGCCGAAACGGTTCGCCGGTGGCGGCTACTGGGAGGCGATGAAGGCGGCGATGACCGGCTGGTACGAAGTCCGCCTCGACGGCCCCGGGCGCCACCACTACCGGCTGTTCTGCCTGCTCGACTACGACGCGAAGGGACGAGACAAGCCGCTGCTCGTCGTGGTCACCGGGCTGGACAAGCCGTTCCGCACAACGTTCTCCGACGCCGACTACGCGGCCGTCAAAGCTCTGGGCGAGGAGTACCGCAGGCGCAACCCACGATCGATCGCGTGATTAGACGGCCATCGCCTGACGCCGGGTCGTGCGCAGCTTCGACAGATGCTTGGCGAGTTGCTTGGTGTCGGCGGCGTGGCCCTCGAGCAGAGGCTCGGTCAGGCTCTTGCGTTCCGGTGCCGGCAGCGGCTCCAACGTGACTCTCATGCCGAGGGCGGCGGCAACCTCGGCCAACGTGCCCAGGGTCGGGTTGACCCCCGTCGCGGAGAACAACCTGCGGATGACCGCCGGCTCGGCGCTGATGGCGCGAGCAAGCTCCGCCTTGGACAGTCCCGCCGCCTCACGAGCATCGTCCAGCGCATTCACGACCGAGTCGATGGTGGCGATCCGCACCGACTCCACGACATACTCACGAAGGAACTCCGGATCCTGCAAGTCACGCGCAAGGTCCTCCCAGAAGGCCCCCACGCGGGTCTCCGGCTTTCGAGCAGTTGCGGTCGCCATGGAGCAGAGCGTAGCAAATATGTTACGCCCCCACGAGCGTTCGCAGCGATCGCGCAGGTCGC
>JAICMI010000105.1 GCA_025929315.1 Frankiaceae bacterium | reverse complement strand
CGGCAGCCGCTCCGACTACGGCCGCGAGGATCAAGGCGAAGCGATAGCCGCGCGCGACGGCGCTCCACTGAGCGTCGAGGGCCACGATCAGTCCTTCGGTGTTGGCGCCCCCCTGGAGGCGTCGGTGACAAACGGCCGGATAACGTAGTAGGAGCCGGTCGCTGCACCCAAGATACCAATGACAATTCCCAGCAGCACGAGCAGGGGTGACGTCCCGAGCACACGGTCGAGAAAGATGCCGCCGACCGCCCCTAGGCCGATGCAGACGCCGCACATCGCGCCGATCTGAAGCAGCTCGGCCGCTCCCGGAGTCGTGCGGTCAGCCACGAGCGTGCGGATGGCGCATCCGCGGGATGTTGCTGGCGAGCAGCAGCAGCGCGCCGGCCCCCAGATAGCCCGCGAGCACGAGATACGGCCGGTTGTGGGCGAACGCGATCGTCACCGCTCCGCCCGCGATCAACGCGGACCAGAGATACATGATCAGCACCGCCCGCGCATGGGAGTGACCCAGGCGCAGCAGCCGGTGGTGCAGGTGCAGCTTGTCCGGCGCCCAAGGCGCCTGCCTGCTCCGGGTTCTTCGTACGACGGCCAGCAGCAGGTCACCGAACGGGACGGCGAGGACGGCGAGCGGCAGCATCAGCGGGAGCAACGCCGGGAAGTAGCCGACGGTCTCGAGGTTGTTGGGGTCCAGCCGGCCGAGCAGGGTCACGGTCGCCGCGGACAACATCAGGCCCAGCAGCATCGAGCCGGAATCGCCCATGAAGACGCGCGCCGGGTTGAAGTTGTGCGGGAGAAAGCCGATGCAGGCGCCGGCGAGCACGATCGTGATCAGCGTCGCCGGAGCCGCGCGGTCGTAGTGCTTCACGACCGAGATCTCGTAGGAGTAGGAGAAGAACGCCATCGCCGCGATGGCGACGACGCCCGCCGCGAGGCCATCAAGACCGTCGATGAAGTTGACCGCGTTGATGGTCACGACGACGAAGATGATCGTGAGAGGCACGCCGAGGTCGGGCGTCAACGACAGCGCGCCGGTGCCCGGCACGGGCAGATAGAGCAGCTGCACACCTTGGAGCACCATGACGCCCGCCGCGAGGATCTGACCGGCGAGCTTGGTCAGCGCGTCCAGACCCCACCGGTCGTCCGCGGCTCCGATCGCGACGAGCAGGACGCCGCCGAAGAGCACGCCGCGGACCTCGCTCGTGTCGAACACGCGTTGCAGTGTCGGCAGTCGGCTCGCGACGAGCAGGCCTACGCAGACTCCGGCGAACATGGCGATGCCGCCGAGACGCGGCGTGGGGATCGTGTGCACGTCCCGGTCCCGGACCGGGGTGTAGGCGCCGACGAGCTCGGCGAAGCGACGGACGAGCGGGGTCAGCAGGTAGGTGACTCCTGCAACGACAAATGCCGTGAGCAGATATTCACGCACGCGGATAGGCCGGATGCTGGGACACCAGCGCCGAGACCGCAGCACGGATGTCCGCCGCACCCGCGCCGTCGGAGTCCCGAACGGCCCGGGCGATGAGCGAGGCGACCTCCTTCATCTCCCCTTCGGCCATTCCCTGGGTGGTCACGGCAGGCGTGCCGACCCGGATCCCCGACGCGACCGCGGGTGGCTCCGGGTCGAACGGGATGGCGTTCTTGTTCAACACGATCCCGGCGGCGCCGCAGCGGGCCTCGGCGTCCTTGCCGGTCACGCCGGCCCCGCGCAGGTCGATCAGGGCGAGATGGGTGTCGGTGCCGCCGCTGACCGGGCGCATGCCCTCCGCCGCCAGTCCTTCGGCGAGCGTCTGCGCGTTGGCGATGACCTGCCGGGCGTAGGCCTGGTAGTCCGGCGTCGATGCCTCCTTGAGCGCGACGGCCTTGGCGGCGACCGAGTGCATGAGGGGCCCGCCCTGCGTGAACGGGAACACCGCCTTGTCGATGCGTGGCGCGAGCTCCTCGGTGCAGAGGATCATGCCGCCGCGCGGTCCGCGGAGCACCTTGTGGGTGGTGAAGGTGACGACGTCAGCGAACGGCACCGGCGACGGGATCGCCTTGCCGGCGACCAGACCGATGAAGTGAGCCGCGTCGACCACCAGCCAGGCGCCGACCTCGTCGGCGATCGCGCGGAACTTGTCGAACTCGATCAGCCGCGCGTAGGCGGTGGCGCCGCAGATGATCATCTTGGGCTGATGCTTGAGAGCGAGGTCGCGGACCTCGTCGTAGTCGATGAGCTCGTCGTCCTCGCGCACGCCGTAGGGGACGATCGAGAACCACTTGCCGGAGAAGTTGACCTTGCTGCCGTGGGTCAGGTGGCCACCGTGCGGCAGCGACATCGCCAGCACCGTGTCGCCGGGCTCGCAGAGCGCGGCATAAGCCGCCAGGTTGGCGCTCGCGCCGGAGTGCGGCTGCAGGTTGGCGTGCTCGGCCCCGAAGAGCTCCTTGGCCCGCGCGATGCCGATCTCCTCGGCGCGGTCGACGACCTCGCACCCGCCGTAGTAGCGCCTGCCCGGATAGCCCTCGGCGTACTTGTTGGACAAGGTCGAGCCGAGCGCCGCCAGCACGGCCGGCGAGGTGAAGTTCTCGCTGGCGATCAGCTGAAGCCCGCCGCGGAGCCGATCGAGCTCGTCGACGATGACCGCCGCGATATCGGGATCTTCAGCCTGAAGCGCGGCGAAATCGGGTCCCCAGAACACGTCAGCCATAGGGGGAACTCTACGGCTCGACGACAAGCTCCGGTACGACGGCGCGCAGCGCGTCGGTGTCCAGCGCACCCGCCCGCAGCAGTCGCGGGGCCTCGCCGGTCAGGTCGACGATGGACGAGGGCACCGGAGCGCCGCCCGGCCCGGCATCGAGGTAGACCGCGACGGACGCACCGAGCTGCAACCGGGCATCCATGGCTGAGCCCGCCGGCGGCTGGCCCGACCGGTTGGCGCTGGATACGGCAAGCGGACCGGTCTGCTCGATGAGGCCGATCACGATCGGATGGTCGGGCATCCGCACCGCCACCGTGCCACGTGCCTCGCCGAGGTCCCAGGCGAGATGCGGCGTCTCGTGCAGCACCAGCGTCAGCGCACCCGGCCAGAACGCGTCGACGAGCTTGCCGGCCGCCTCAGTGACCTCACGGACCACTGCGTCGAGCATCGCGCGGCTGGAGACCAGCACCGGGACGGGCATGTCCCGACCGCGTCCCTTGGCCGCGAGCAGCAGGTTGACCGCCGCCGGGCTGAACGCGTCGGCCGCGACGCCGTAGACCGTGTCCGTCGGTGCCACGACGAGCTCGCCGCGCCGGATCGCCGCCGCTGCTTCAGCGATCCCGCGGCTGCGTTCGCCGTCGTCGCTGCAGTCGAACACCTTGCTCATGGCAAGCGCCCCATTGCCACGCGCGGCCGGCCGGTGAGATCGGGACCATCCGTCACGTCGACGAAGCCTGCCGTACGAAGCACCTCGGGCGCGGACTCCCCCTGACGGTCCGAGTGTTCGACGACCACCCAGCCGCCGGGTCGCAGCAGGCGACGAGCGGTCGCCGCGACCTGCCGGATGACGGCCAACCCATCATCGCCGGCGACGAGAGCGAGATATGGGTCGTGGTCGCGAACTTCGGGGTCGACCAGCACCATCTCGTCCGCTCCGACGTAGGGCGGGTTGGACACGACCACGTCGACCGTGCCATCGAGCTCGGGCAACGCGTCGGCGACGTCGGCTTCGTGCACGTCGATGCCGACGTCGCCGGCCTCTAGCCGTTGTGCCGCGTTGCGCCGCAGCCACTCGAGCGCACCGGGGTCGACCTCGACCGCGTGCACGCGCGCGCTGCGCACCTCGTTGGCAACCGACAGGGCGATGACTCCGGAACCACTGCAGAGATCCACGACGACGGGTGCGTCGCCTGACTCGCGGGCGCGATCAATCGCCGTGCCGGCGACGACTTCGGTCTCTGGTCGCGGGACGAACACACCAGGTCCGACGTCGAGGTCGATGTAGCGGAAACCGACTGAGCCGATGAGGTGTTGAAGCGGCACCCGGCTGGCGCGTCGTCGAATGAGCTCGTCGAAGTCGGCGCCAGTCTGTTCGGCGAACGCGGCGAGAGCACGCGCGTCGTGCTCGGCGCTCGGCATCTCAGCCTTCGTGAGCAGCGCGATGGCCTCGCGAATAGTCATTCGGTGCCGAGCTGAGCGGCGGAGTCCGCATCAGCGAGAGCTTGTACGACGGCATCGAGGTCGCCGTCGAGCACCTGGTCGAGGTTGTAGGCCTTGAAGTTGACCCGGTGGTCGCTGATCCGGTTTTCCGGAAAGTTGTAGGTGCGGACGCGCTCGCTGCGGTCGACGGTGCGCACCTGACTGCGTCGTGCATCACTGGCAGCGGCGTCGGCTTCCTCCTGCGCCTTGGCCAGCAGCCGGGCGCGCAGGATGCGCATCGCCGACTCCTTGTTCTGCAGCTGGCTCTTCTCGTTCTGACAGGAGACGACGATGCCGGTCGGCTCATGGGTGATGCGAACGGCAGAGTCGGTGGTGTTGACGCTCTGACCACCGGGACCGCTCGAGCGGTAGACGTCGATGCGCAGATCGTTGGGGTCGATCTCGACCTCGACCTCCTCGGCTTCCGGGAAGACGAGGACACCGGCCGCGCTCGTGTGGATACGGCCCTGCGACTCGGTCTCGGGTACTCGCTGCACGCGGTGGACGCCGCCTTCGTACTTCAACCGGCTCCAGGGCATCGAGGCGCCGCTGGACCGACCGCGGACCGCGACGGTGGCGTCCTTCACTCCCCCCAGGTCGGACTCGGTCTCGTCGAGCATCTCCGTCTTCCAGCCCTGGCGTTCGGCGAAGCGCGTGTACATCCGCAGCAGGTCGCGAGCGAACAGCGCCGACTCCTCGCCGCCCTCGCCGGCCTTGACCTCGAGGATGACGTCCTTGTCGTCGTTGGGGTCCTTGGGCACCAGCAACACGCGCAGCTGGTCCTCGAGCTCGGCCCGGCGTTGTTGGAGCTGCGGGACCTCGGCTGCGAACGAGGCGTCCTCGTCGGCGAGCTCGCGTGCGGTCGCCAGGTCATCGCCCACTCCACGCCACTGCTGGTAGGCGGAGACGATCGGTCCGATCTCGGCGTAGCGCTTCCCCAGCGTGCGTGCCTGGTTCTGGTCGGCGTGGATGGTGGGATCGGCAAGCCGCTGCTCGAGCTCGGCGTGCTCGCGCACGAGCTCCTCGACCTGCTCGAACACCGACGTACCTCTTCTCTAGCCGCGCATGAAAAAACGGCGCCGGCGCACCCGGAGGTGGCCGACGCCGCTAGGTAGCTACTTGGCGTTCTTCTTCTCGTAGCGCTGCTCGAAGCGAGCGATACGGCCGCCCGTGTCGAGGATCTTCTGCTTGCCTGTATAGAACGGGTGGCAGGCCGAGCACACGTCGGCGTGGATGACGCCGGTCTTGGCCGTGCTGCGCGTGGTGAAGGTGCTCCCACACGTACACGTCACGGTGGTCTCGACGTAGTCAGGGTGAATGTCGGGCTTCATTGCTGCTCCATCTCCGCGGCCGCCGGGTCACCCGGATGGGTGTGAACCGGAACCGCCCTACGAGTGTGCCAGAGGGTCAACGCCGGAGGCGACCCCGTCATTCCTCGGCGCCGAGGCTGCCCATGTGGGTGGTCTGCTGGACCTGTCGGAGGAACTCGTAGTTGCTCTTGGTCTGCTTCATGCGGTCGAGCAGCAGCTCGAGCGCCTGCTGCGTCTCGAGCGCATGCAGGACGCGGCGAAGCTTCCAGACGACCTGGAGCTCGTCGGCCCCCATGAGGATGTCCTCGCGTCGTGTGCCGGAGGCGTCGACGTCGATGGCCGGGAACGTCCGCTTGTCCGCGAGCTTGCGGTCGAGCTTGAGCTCCATGTTGCCGGTGCCCTTGAACTCTTCGAAGATGACCTCGTCCATCCGGGAACCGGTTTCGACCAGGGCGGTGGCGAGGATGGTCAGCGAGCCGCCGTTCTCGATGTTGCGGGCGGCACCGAAGAACTTCTTGGGCGGGTAGAGCGCGGTCGAGTCGACACCGCCGGACAGGATCCGCCCGCTCGCGGGAGCCGCGAGGTTGTAGGCACGACCGAGGCGGGTGATGCCGTCGAGCAGGATCACGACGTCGTGCCCCAGCTCGACAAGTCGCTTGGCTCGTTCGATGGAGAGCTCGGCGACGATCGTGTGATCGGTTGCCGGCCGGTCGAACGTCGACGCGATGACCTCGCCCTTGACGGCGCGCTCCATGTCGGTGACTTCCTCTGGCCGCTCGTCGACGAGCACGACCATGAGGTGCACTTCGGGGTTGTTGGTGCTGATCGCGTTGGCGATCTGCTGCATGATCATCGTCTTGCCGGCCTTGGACGGCGACACGATCATGCCGCGCTGACCCTTGCCGATCGGTGCCACCAGGTCGATGACACGAGTCGTCAGGATGTGCGGTTCGGTTTCCAGCCGCAGCCGTTCCTGTGGGTAGAGCGGCGTCAGCTTGCTGAAGTCCGCGCGCGTGCGCATCTTTTCCGGGTCGCTGCCATTGATGCTGTCAAGGCGGACAAGTGCGTTGAACTTCTCGCGCCGCTCGCCTTCACGCGGCTGCCGGACCGCGCCGATGACCGTGTCGCCCTTGCGGAGCCCGTACCGGCGTACCTGCGCGAGCGAGACGTAGACGTCGTTGGGGCTCGGCAGGTAGCCCTCGGTGCGGACGAACGCGTAGTTGTCGAGGATGTCGACGATGCCGGCAATGGGCAGGAGCACGTCGTCCTCGCTGACGACCGGTTCGGCGTCGAAACGCTCGCGGTTGCCACCGCGGCCACGGTTGCGTTCACGGAACCGACCGCGTCGGTTGCCATTGCGGTTGCCGCCGAAGTCGTCGTCGCGACGGGGCTGGCCCTGGCCCTGGCCCTGCGGACGCTGACCACCGTGGCCGTCGGAGCGGTCCTGACGCGGCACGTCGCCGGCGGGGTCATCGCTGTCGCCGGGCGCGTCTGCGGGTGACGGGTCATCGGACCTGGTCCGGGTGGCCGAGCCGTTGCCGGCGCCACTGCGCTCAGCTGTCCTCGGGCCGGCACCGCCCTGGGTGGTCTTGGCACCGGCTCCGCCTTGCGCGCCCTGAATAGCGGCGATGAGCTCGCTCTTGCGCATCTTGGCGGTGCCGGTGATCCCGAGGTCGCCGGCGAGCTGCTGCAGCTCCGGCAACAGCTTGCTGGACAAGCCGGTGCCACGACGTTTGGTCGTCGTGTCGCCCTCGGATTGGTTGTTGCTGTCGCTCACAAAGGGTCCTTCCCTGGAGCGGTACGCCGGTGAAATGCCGGCGTGCCGTCGATGCGGCCGATGGTGGTCGGCCTGCCCGCTCACCGAGGAGCGGGACGTCTTGTGGGGCCAAATCCCAACCGGGGCAGCAACTGCGTAGTTGGCACGGTTGCGCGCACTCGCTCGAAGGATTCGGAATGGCGATCAGCCCCATCGGGCCGGATTCGCTAATGCACAGCGTAGTCAAGCTGCGCACTCTGGGCAACAACCGACACGTTGGCCGTATTCCCGGGCTTACTACCCGGTTACAACGGCAGGACCTGTGCGCCCTCGCGATCGACGTCCAACGCCAGCGCCGACCAGCCACGTCGGGCGAAGGTCAGCGCCTGGTCGCGCGTCTTCTTCGTGGTCAGCACCAGCACGGTCGGCCCGGCGCCCGACACCACCGCCGGCAGACCCGCGTCGCGGATCTCGTCCAGCAACGCCGCGGTGCGCGGCATGGCCTCAGCCCGATAGCTCTGGTGCAGTCGATCTTCGGTCGCGGCGGTCAGCAGCTCCGGTCGCCGTCGCAGCGCTTCCACCAACAACGCCGCACGGCCTGCGGAGTGCGCGCCATCGGCGTGCGGGATCTGGTCGGGCAGCAACTTGCGCGTCGCCTTGGTCGATGACGATGAGCCAGGAACAAGTACGACGGGAAGGATCGCGGACGACACGTCGAGACCAGCTGCGTGTGCGCCACCGTCGTCCGTCCACGACACCGTCAGTCCCCCGCGCAGACACGCGGCGACGTTGTCGGGATGGCCTTCGAGCTCGGACGCAAGCGCCAACGTGGCGTCGTCGTCCAAACGCTCGTGACCACCGACCACAAGTGTGCGCGCCGCAACGATGCCCGCGACGATCGCTGCCGCGGATGAGCCCAGTCCACGTCCGTGCGGAATGCGATTGGCGCAGACGACTTCCAGTCCGCGCGGCTTGCTCTGCAGCCGATCGAACGTCGTACGCAGCGAGCGCACCACGAGGTTGCGCGCGTTACGCGCGACGGTTGCCGCACCCATACCGGCAACGTCGACGGTCAGGCCTGGCTCGTCGGTGATGCGTACCACCACGTCGTCGTAGAGACCCAACGCGAGACCGAGCGCGTCGAATCCGGGCCCGAGGTTGGCACTGGTCGCAGGGACCCGCACCCGCACGGGTGCAGCGCGAAACGTCGACTTGAGTCGTGCCATCAGCTCAGCGTTGCAGGCCGAGCGCGTCCGCAGCCGCAGCCACATCGGCGGGGATGGTCAACGGCGCGGGTGCGCCGGCGATGGCCCAGTCCGGATCCTTCAACCCGTTGCCGGTCACCGTGCACACGACGCGCGCGCCGGCCTGAATCGTGCCGCGCGCGTGCGCCTGCAACAGTCCCGCGACACTCGCGGCGCTCGCCGGTTCGACGAACACACCTTCTTCGCGCGCGACGCGACGGTAGGCCTCGAGGATGAGCTTGTCCGTCACCGACTCGATGTCGCCTTCGGACTCGTCACGCGCGGCCACGGCTTGCTTCCACGACGCCGGGTTGCCGATGCGGATAGCGGTCGCGATGGTTGACGGCTTCGCGACTGGTGACCCGGTGACGATCGGCGCGGCGCCGGCCGCCTGGAATCCGCGCATCGCCGGCGCCCTGGTCGACACGCCACTGTCGAGGTACTCGACGTAGCCCTTCCAGTAGGCGGTGATGTTGCCGGCATTGCCGACGGGCAGGCAGTGCACGTCAGGAGCATCACCGAGCACGTCACAAATCTCGAACGCCGCTGTCTTCTGGCCTTCGATGCGGAACTCGTTGACCGAGTTGACCAGCGACACCGGATAGTCGTCGGCGAGGTCTCGCGCGAGGGTCAGGCAGTCGTCGAAGTTGCCGTCGATCTGCAGCAGGCGCGCGCCGTGCACCAGGGCCTGCGCCATCTTGCCGAGAGCGATCTTTCCGCTCGGAACAAGGACTGCGCACACCATGCCCGCGCGCACTGCGTAGGCGGCCGCGCTCGCCGACGTGTTGCCCGTCGATGCGCAGATGACCGCTTGCGCACCTTCCTCTGCTGCCTTGGAGATCGCCACCGTCATGCCACGGTCCTTGAAGGAACCCGTCGGGTTGGCGCCCTCGACCTTGAGGAACACGTCGCAACCGGTCGCCTTGGACAAGGTCGGCGCGGGCAGCAGCGGCGTGCCGCCTTCGAGCAGCGTGACGACCGGCGTCGCGGCAGTCACGGGCAAGCGGTCGCGGAACTCCTCGATGACGCCGCGCCAGCTGGTCATCCGACTCCGCCCTCTACGCGCATCACGCTGGCAACTGCTCGCACGGCGTCGAGGTTGCGCAGCTCGTCAACGGTGGCAGACAGCGCAGCGTCAGTGGCGGTGTGCGTCACGAGGACGAGGGTTGCATCATCACCGTGGCCTTCCTGCCGCACGGTCTGGATCGACACGTCCTGCATCGCAAACGCCTGGGCAACACTCGCGAGCACACCGGCCTTGTCGGCGACGTCGAGGCTCACGTGGTAACGAGTCGGCGTCTCGCCCATGGGCCGGACGCGAAGCGCGGCGTAGGCGGACTCCCCCATCCCGCGCGCTCCCGTCAGCCGATTGCGCGCCACGGCGACAAGGTCACCCAGCACCGCACTTGCGGTGGGCGCACCGCCCGCGCCGCGGCCATAGAACATGAGCTGACCGGCGGCGTCCGCTTCGATGAACACCGCGTTGTAGGCGTCGCCGACACTCGCCAGCGGATGGCTGCGCGGAATCATCGCCGGGTGCACGCGCACACCGACGGAGTCACGGCCCGACGTGTCCGGGCCCCGCTCTGCGATGGCGAGCAGCTTGACCACAGCACCCATCTCACGAGCGCTTGCGACATCGCCCGCGGTGACATCGCTGATGCCTTCT
>JAICMI010000140.1 GCA_025929315.1 Frankiaceae bacterium | reverse complement strand
TTGACCTTGTAGCGGCCGACCTTGGCGAGGTCGTAGCGCTTCTCGTTGAAGTAGAGGTTGTTGAGCAGCGTCTCGGCCGCGTCGCGCGTCGGGGGCTCGCCCGGGCGCAGCTTGCGGTAGATGTCGACGAGGGCTTCGTCCTGAGTAGTCGTGTGGTCCTTGTCGAGCGTGATGCGCATCGACTCGAACTCTTCGTACTTCTCGAGGATCCGCGCGTTGTCCCAGCCGAGCGCGCGCAGCAGAACAGTGACCGGCTGCTTGCGCTTGCGGTCGATGCGAACGCCGACCTGGTCGCGCTTGTCGACCTCGAACTCGAGCCAGGCGCCGCGGCCGGGGATGACCTTGGCGCCGTAGACGTCGCGGTCGCTGGTCTTGTCGAGCGTGCGCTCGAAGTAGACACCGGGCGAACGAACGAGCTGGGAGACGACGACACGCTCGGTGCCATTGATGACGAAAGTGCCGTTGGGCGTCATGAGCGGGAAGTCGCCCATGAAGACCGTCTGGCTCTTGATCTCGCCGGTCTCGTTGTTGGTGAACTCGGCGATGACGAACAGCGGAGCCGAGTAGGTCATGTCCTTGTCTTTGCACTCCTCGACGGAGTGCGGCGGGTCCATGAGCTTGGGCTCACGGAACTCCAGCGACATCGTGTCGGAGAAGTCGCGGATGGGACTGATCTCGGTGAGGATCTCCTCGAGCCCACTCTGCGCACCCTTGTCGACGCTGGCCCGCCACTCGTCGGCTCCGATGAGCCACTTGAACGAGGCGGTTTGAAGCGCGAGGAGGTCGGGGACCTCCAACGGCTCAGCGATTCGAGCGAAAGAGATGCGACGCGGGGCGAGGGATGACGAGGTTGGTGCATTGGAGGTGCGCGACGCGGCCAAGTGGAGTCCTTCTTCCGAAAGCCTGCGGGATGCGCGCACGCCGAACGACCCGCCCGTGAAGGCGCACAGCCGTCAGCAGGGCGAGAACGACGATGGGCAGCGCAAACGAGCAGTGTAGGCCAACGGGCGCACCGCTGTCGAGGCGGGTGCCGGGCCGGTCACAGAGAGTGACCGAAGCGCGTCACCGCCTCGATAAGCCAGCGAAAAGAGCCACTGCTTGGCGGACAGAATGGACGCCTAGGCCACCCTCGTCAAGGACCGGTCGGGCGGTTGTGCCCATCGATTCGGCGACTCAGATCGGGGACAACCGGTCGATCAGCCACCGACCGCCCTGGTGCACGATCGTCACGTCGATGCGGGACCGGTCCAGGCGCGGTGCCGCGAGCTGGGAGTTGGTGACCGTCTGGTCGACGAAAACCAGCACGACGACCCGGTCCGGTGACACGGAGACCGTCCCGGCCGCGCTGACATGCGCGCTGCTCTGTGCCTTGTATTTCGCCGCGAGCGGCTTGACCCCGGCTGCGGTGGTCCGGTCGTACTCCTTGCGAAAGCGCGGGGTGAGCAGCGCCTCGGCCTTCTGGAAGTCCGCGCTCAGGTGGCGGTAGTCGTAGGACAGCACGCTGGCCACCCCGGTCGTGGCGGCAGCAATGCCGTTCTCACGCGCGCGGTCGACGGCGTGGCGGTGCGAGACCCGCTCGGCGGCGACCGCGGCCAGAGCGGCGGCGCAGACGGCGAGGACCGCGACCGTTGCGACGACCGCGAGCCGCATCTGCCGACGTGGGCTCATAGCGGCTTGACCTGGCTGGCGAGCCAATGTCCGTTCACCCGGCGCAGCTCGATCTGCAGGCCGAAGGAGTCCTTCTGGCCCTTGGGGACGCTCGTGTTGGTGATCTTGCGGTTGACGGCGACGACGACCGTCGCGGAGCCCGGACCGGCGTCGACGACTCCGGCGCTGGCGACCTCCGCTGTCGACACGGTCTTGGCCTTGATGATGAGGTCCTGGACCCCGGCCGCCGACGAGGCGAACTGGGACTTGAACGCGCCGGTCGACTCGCTGGTCACGCGCTTGAAGTCATCCTGCAGGTGCCGGTAGTCGTAGGCGGCGAAGTCCACGGCGATCTGCCGGCCGGCGGACAGCGCCTGCTGGCGCAGGGACGACGTGCCCTCCCGGTCGGACACCTGACCGGCGGCAATCGCCGTCAGCGCGGCTGCGCCGGTGCAGCAGACCAGCGCGCCCGCGCCGACCAGCACAAACGCGCGCCCCCCGTCCATCAGCGCATCGTAGGTGCGATCAGCAACCACTCCCACGACGAGGAGCCGAAGATCGGCGCCAGCGGACCGCTGAAGCCGAGCTGGTAGCTCTTGCCGTCGAGACCGGTCAGCAGACCGGTGGTCGGGTCGTAGGGCAGAGGTACGACGTTCTCCTTGCCCGTCGGGCTGAACGCGGCGTTGTTGGCCGGGCCGGACTTGCCACCGCCGCCCCGTTGCTCGGACACGGTCGGGTGCTTGCTGTGCCCGTAGACCGGCCCCGGGTAGGGGTCGGAGTTGGTCACCTGCGCGTTGTCGGGCCGCGGAATGTAGCGCGAGCCGCGTTGGTCCTGCGCGTTGGCCGCGGCACCATGGCAGTAGGCGTCCAGGTTTGCCGGGCCGCCCCAGTCGCTCGGGGTGTTGCCGCTGTCGTTGTTGCCGCGCAGCTTCGTGGACTGGTAGCCCGCCGTACACGGCGAGCTGTTGTCGTTGACCATGCCGAAGTGCGCGGTGCCGTCGCCAGGCGTGACATAGAAGCCCGACGCAGTCGTCCCGGGGAACAGCTCCAGGGTCGTCCGGACGTAGGGCAGCCGGACGGCCTGGATGCGGTTGAACGTCACCAGGTTGCCGAGCAGTGTCGGCAGCACGCTCTGGTTGTCGCGCAGCAGGCCGGCCAGCTGTTGTGAGGCTTGGACACCGGAGTCGAGCACTTGGCGAATCGCCGGGTCGCTCACGCGCAGCTGGTCGGAGAACGACGCCAGGCTCGCCGCCCATGACTTGAGCTCGGCAGCGACGTCGTTCTGCGTGTCCAGCACCGTGCGGCCATCATCGATGAGCTTGAGCTGCTGCGGCAGGTTCGCAATTGCCTGCTGGGTCAGCGCGTTGCCGTTGTCGATGAGGTTCTGCAGCGCCGGGCCGACGTCGGAGAAACCCTTGCCCAGCTCGTCGATGACCGTCGCCAAGTGCCGGCGATCGACGCTGTTGACCAGTCTGTCGAGGTCGACCAGCAACGTCGCGTCATCGAGCGGGATCGTGGTGCTGCTCATGGGGATGACGCTGCCGCTCTTGAGGTACGGCGCACCGTCGGAGCTGGGTTCGAGGTCTACGTACTGCTCACCGACGGCGGACAGGTTGGCAACCGTCGCATGCAGGTCGCTGGGGATCTGCTTGCCGTGGTCGATGTTGAGGACGACCTCGACGCAGTGACCGGCACTGCCGCAGTGCGACGTGTCGTGGCGCACGTTGAGAGCACCGACCCGGCCGACCGTCACCCCGCGTTCGGTCACCTCTGCGTTGGAGAAGATGCCACCGCTCTTCGGCAGGTAGAGCTTGACCTGGAACGGTCCCGCGGACAGGAAGTGGAAGCCGACGTAGTTGCTGCCGACATAGAAGATGCCCAGCACGGAGATCAGCGCAAAGGCGACCAGCTGGATCTTGACGGTGCGCCGGATCATGCGCCACCGCCAGTGGGAAGACCCGCGCCGAGCAGGTCGCTCAGTGACGGGGGCGACGGCACCGGGATAGGCAGGTTGGGCACCAGCCCGCCGGTCGGGTCCGGCGCGGAGCTGGAGTTGTTGCTCTTCTTGCCCGACTTGCTCGGCGTCTGACCCTGAACGGCGCCCGCCATGCCCGCACACGTCGGCAGCGACACGGGTGCGAGCGTGCACAGGACCGGGTCGGCGTTGAAGGACAGGTAGAGGCCGTTGTAGTCGCCCGGAATGGCCTTGTCCACGTTGCGCGGGAACGGGTAGGTGACCAGCAGCTCCAGCGCATGCGGAAGGTTGCTTCCGGCGGCTTTCAGGTGGTGCAGGATCGGTTGCAGGTCACGGAGTCCGGCAACCGTCTGCTGCCGGCTGGCGGTGATGATCCGCGTCGCCACCTTTCCGAACCGGGAGAGGTCAGTCAGCAGCGTGGTGAACTGTTCGCGGTTGTCGGCCAGCACCTTGAGGCCCGGACCGAGGTCGTCGAGGGCAGTGGCAATCGTGCCGGTCTGTTTGGCGAGCGCCCCACTGAACCTGTCGAGCTCGTCGAGGGCGCGGACGATCTGGTGCTTCTGACTGTCGAGGTCGCCGACGAAGGTGTCGAGCTGGCTCAGGGCAGACTTGATGGCCTGCTCGCGTCCACCGAGGGCCTTGCTGATCTCTAGGTCGATGGTCTGCAGGTCCTGCAAATCGCCGCCGTTGAGCACGGCCGACAGGACTCCGAACAGCTCCTCCACATCGGGGAGGTTGGACGTCGCGTTGTCGTCGATGACCGCACCATCACGCAACGGCTCGCTCGATGCGGGTGCGTTGCTCGGAGGACTGATCGCGACATACTTCTCGCCGAGCAACGTGGTCTGCTCGAGCGTCGCAACAGCGTTGGCGGGAAGGTGCACCGACTTCTTGATGCGCATGTGGACGTGCGCACGATTGTCGTTCGGGTCGTAGTCGATGCCGGTCACGTCGCCGACGGCGACATCGTCGACGCGTACGGCGGACATCGGTACGAGGTCTTGCACGTCGGCGAAGACGGCCGTGACGTGATAGACGGGACCGCCGCCCGCGCCTCCCGGCAACGGCAGTGAGTAGGCGCCCTTGAACCCGCAGCCCGCGAGCGCGATGACAGCCACGATCGCCGTCGCCACCCATCGGAGCACCCGCGTCATGGCTTCACCGCCAGCAGGTCGGACAGCGTCGTGTTGGCCGACGGCGCGGTGCAGAACGGCGGGCCGAGAACCTGGCAGATGAGGCCGTTGGGTCCGATGGGCTGGGTGAGCGGCCCTTGCGGGTCGTCCTTGGTGTCGAGCGTGTGCGCCTTGGGATCACCGGCGAGGGCGAGGTTGGACAAGGCGAACGGCGCCATGTCGATGATCTCCTTGACCGCTTCCTTCTCCTTGGTGAGCACGTTGGTGACGTTGGTCAGGCCGTGGATGTCACCGGTCAGCGCGTTGCGGTTGTCGTGTACGAAGCCGTTGACGAGCTGTAGCGCGGTGGCGAGATTGGACAGCGCAGCGCCGAGATCCTTGCGCTCGCCGGCCAGCTGGTTGCCGACCTTGGCGAGGTTGGCGTTGAGTGCGCGGACGCCGCCGTCGTTCGCAGCCAGCGTCGAGTTGAACTGCTGCAGCTGGCGCACCGTGGCAAACAGATCGGTGCGACTGCCGGCCAGAGTCGAGATCGCGGCGGAGAACTGCTTGAGCGCCCCGTTGAGCTCGTCGCCGTTGCCGGCGAGGTTCTTGGCGCTGACGTCGATGAGGCGTGTCAGGGCACCGTGCTTGTTGGCACCTTGCGGACCGAGCGCGCGGTTGAGGTCATCGAGGTTGCGGAAGATCTCGTCGAACTCCAATGGCACCTGCGTGCGGTCGGTGTCGAGGGTTTGGTTGTCGCCGAGCACCGGACCACCGGTGTAGGCCGGCGTGAGCTGGACGTAGCGGTCGCTCACCACGGACGGCGGCACGACCACGGCCTGGACGTCTTCGGGCAGCTTGTATTTGCCGTCGTAGGACATCTCCACTTTGACGCGAGTGCCCTGCACCGTGAGCTTGTCGATCTTGCCGACCTTGACGCCGAGGATGCGGACGTCGTTGCCCTGGTAGAGCCCGATGGTGCGGGTGAAGTAGGCGGTCAGGTGCTGGGTGCCGCGGTCGCCACCGCCGGCGGTCGCGATGCCGGCCGCGCCGAGCGCCACGACGACCGCGGCGGCGACCACGGCGAGGATCCGCCGGCCACGCAACAGCGACAGGACGCGGTTCATCGGCTCGCTCCCGACGCTGTCGAAGGCGGGCAGACCTTGCCGGCCGGCGTCCCGACGCAGTTGACGGTGCCGAGGTTCCACAGGGTCGTGTCGAACCAGCGACCGTTGCCGAGC
>JAICMI010000137.1 GCA_025929315.1 Frankiaceae bacterium | reverse complement strand
CGCCTCGCCCTCGGGCGACGTGAGCTTGAGGATCAGCATGTGCTCGGCGAACCAGCCCTCGTCGCGCGCCATCACCGAGGCGATACGCAGCGCGTAGCACTTCTTGCCGAGCAGCGCGTTGCCGCCGTAGCCGGAGCCGTAGGACCAGATCTCGCGCGACTCCGGGAAGTGCACGATGTATTTGGTCTCGTTGCACGGCCAGGGGACGTCCTGCTGCCCCGGCTTGAGTGGGGCGCCGACGCTGTGCACGGCGGGGACGAAGAAGCCGTCCGTGCCCATCGCGTCGAGCGCGGCCTTGCCCATCCGCGTCATGATCTTCATCGAGATCACGACGTAGGGCGAGTCGGTGATCTCGACGCCCAGGGCGGAGATCTTGGAGCCCAGCGGACCCATGCAGAACGGGACGACGTACATGGTCCGGCCGCGCATGCAACCGTCGAACAGGCCGTTGAGGGTGCCCCGCATCTCGGCCGGGTCGGTCCAGTTGTTGGTCGGGCCTGCGTCGATCTCGTTGTCGGAGCAGATGAACGTCCGGCTCTCGACACGCGCGACGTCCTTGGGGTCGCTCCGTGCATAGAACGAGTTGGGGCGCTTCTCCGGGTTGAGCTTGATGAGGGTGCCGTCGTTCACGAGCTGGGTCGTGAGGCGGTCCCACTCCTCCTCGGAGCCGTCGCACCACTCGACGCGGTCGGGCTTGGTGAGGGACGCGATCTGCCGCACCCACTCGACCAGCTTGGCGTGCCTGGTGGGCGCCTCGCCCAAGCCGGGAATGGTGGGAGCAGCGGTCACAACGACTCCAAGCTGTCAGGTGCTTTCAGTGTGTGCGGCACCTGTCCCGCCGCCCAACCCCGTGCCGGGACTTGTGCGCCGCTTGTGAAAAGTATAACAAGCGTTCTTTTTCCCGAAAGGATGCCTCTATGCACCCGGGGCCGCCTCAGCGCGCCTCGGCTCGTCTCCAAGCTGACGCCGTACGCCGAGCCTCGCCGCCAGCGGCTCGGCATCCGTTGTCGGTGCATCGCAGACAAACCCTTGGCAGACGTAGGCCGCCCCCGCCGGTCGCCCGGCCAGCAGCGGCGAGTCGCCGGACGAAACCACGACAGCCCCGGGCGACGTGGCCAGCCGCGCGATGCGCGCGAGGTCCGGCCGGTCCACGACCGCGACTTCGAGCGGTCCGGCGACGAGCGCCTCGCCGGCGACGGCCGACCACCCCGCGAAGCGCGGGAAGCGCTCGAGCACCGCTGCCACCGTGCCGACGGCAGTTGTCGCGGTCTCGCGAGCCTCGGCGTCACCCGTCAACGCCGCGTAGGTCAGCAACGCAGCAGCGACGGCCGCCGATCCGGACGGGGTCGCGTTGTCCGTCGGGTCGCGCGGTCGTCGCACCAACGTCTCCGCGTCGTCTGTCGTGTCGAAGAAACCGCCGGCGCCATCGGCGAACCGTTTCGTTGCCGCGAGCAGCTCACCGGCTGCGTCGAGCCAACGACGTTCGCCTGTTGCCTGGTGCAGTGCGAGCAATCCCTCGGCGACGTCGCCGTAGTCCTCGAGGACGCCGACCGGGGCACCGACCACGCCATCCCTCGACACTCGACGTAACCTGCCGTCGACGACGTGCAGGTCGACGAGCAACGTGGCGCACGCACTAGCGGCGTCGAGGAGGTCAGCGCGTTCGAACAGCACGCCACAGTCAGCGAGTGCCGCGATCGCGAGCCCGTTCCATGCGGCGACGACCTTGTCGTCGCGAGCCGGACGGATGCGCTCTGACCGCAACGTGAGCAGCCGCGCGCGTTCGGCAGCGTGAGCGTCCGGGTCCGGGTCGGTGAGCAGCTGCAGCACCGAACGGCCGTGCTCGAAGGTGCCGGACGCGGTGACGGAGAACATCTCCGCCGCGACGGGGCCGACCTCGTCGGGCGACCAGACATAGAACTTGCCTTCCTCGCCCTCGCTGTCGGCGTCGAGTGCCGACGCGAAACCACCCTGCGCCGTACGAAGCTCGGCGATCATCCAGTCGCACGTCTCGAGCGCAATGCGCCGAGCCAACGGGTTGCCGGTGGCACGCCACCAGTGCGCATAGACGCGAGCCAGCAGGGCGTTGTCGTAGAGCATCTTCTCGAAGTGCGGCACGACCCAGTGCGCGTCGACCGAGTAACGTGCAAAGCCGCCGGCGAGCTGGTCATAAATGCCGCCGCGCGCCATCCGGTCGCATGTCGCCGCAACCACGTCGAGGCTGCGCCCGTCACCGGTGCGTGCCCAGTGCCGCAGCAGGAACTCGAGCACCATCGACGGCGGGAACTTGGGCGCGGACCCGAACCCGCCCCACTCGTCATCATGCTCCTCCGACAGGCGCTTGGCGGCGGCATCCAGCACGTCGGCGTCGACGGCACCGCCGGCCGGTGTCGTCGCCATCTGCTGAAGCTCGCGGACGACATCGGCGGCGGACGATCGGATCTCGTCGCGCCGCTCGTCCCATGCCTGGACGACGGACGCGCACACGCGCAGGAACGACGGCATGCCGCCACGGTCGGCGGGTGGGAAGTAAGTGCCGCAGAAGAAGGGCTCGGCCGTCGGAGTCAGGAAACACGTCATCGGCCAGCCACCATGACCGGTCATCGCTTGAGTGGCTTCCATGTAGACCGCGTCCACGTCCGGCCGCTCTTCGCGGTCGACCTTGATGCAGACGAAGTGCTCGTTGACGAAGGCGGCTACCCGCGAGTCCTCGAAGGACTCGTGTGCCATGACGTGACACCAGTGGCACGCGGCATAGCCCACCGACAGCAGCACCGGGACGTCGCGTTCTCGCGCGGCTGCGAAGGCTTCCTCGCTCCACGGCCACCAGTCGACCGGGTTGTCCTTGTGCTGGAGCAAGTAAGGACTGGTGGCGTCGGCGAGGCGGTTCACGCCTCCATTAGACGTCGAGCTCCCACTGGCGTTCGCGCTCGGCCGGACGAAAACCCATGTCCTCGTTGACCGCGATCATGTGCTCGTTGATCGCGGCGTTCCAGGTGTTGACGATCTCGACCCCTTGAATCGTGCGGCGCAGCAGCTCGATGTTCGCGACTTTCATGAGCAGGCCGAGACGGTGGCCGCGATGCTCGGCGAGCACGATCGTGTCCCACTGGTAGGCCACCCGCGGCCGGTCGACGTTGACGCCGATGTCGGTGTAGCCGACCAGCTGCCCGGTCGCGTCATGGCGCGCTGCCGTGGCCACGACCCGGCGTCGCTGCGCGGCAACGGTCGCCTCGAGCGCCCGCACGCGACCGGCGTCGTACTTCTCCGCCTCCCACTCCATGTCCTCGTGCGGAGCGTCGACGCTCATGCGCCCTTTGAGCACCGCCAGGTCGTCGACGATGTCGTCGGGCGCGCGATCCGCCCAATGGACCAGCGAGTAGCCGTCCGCGCGTTCCCGAGCTCGGGCCGCCAGCTCGGACAGCCGGTGTTCATCCAGCGAGCGCAGCTCGAGCACCCGGCGGATCTCGAAGAGAACCGGGCGCGCGCCGTGCGCTTTCGCGAACGCGACACCCGCCGGCACCTCGTCCCCGTCGAGCGGCTCGACCACCTGACCGAAGAGGCGACGGCGACCTTCGGCCTTCGCCCGGGCAGTGACATGCGCGAGCAGCTGCGAGCCATAGCCGCGGCGGCGATGAGCCTCGAGCACTCGGATCTCACCGGTGGCGTTGGCCTCGTTGTCGAGCAGGGGCAACACGAGCTCGGCGATCGCGACGGGCTTGTCATCAACCGTGCCCAACCAGAGCTCATTGCGTTCGCCTGTCTGCCGCGGTTGCACGACCCGAGGCAGCACCTCACTCAAGGGGTCTGCGGGCACGTCGCCCGAGCGGGTCGCGTCATCGACGAGGTGCCATGCCTTCGCGGCTGCCTCGTCGTCTACGGCGGCGATCTCGAGCTGGCTCACCGCCCCGTCATACTCAATCGATGCGTGCCCGGCCACTTCTTTTCGCCATGTTGCTTGCTGGTCTTGTGGTGCCACCGGCCCACGCCGGGAGCAGCACCGATGCGCCGCCGACCTCAACCCTCACTGCGTTGTCGGTGCTGCCGCCGGGCGAGAGCGGCAATTACCCGGCGAACGGGCAGGCGCAGTACGAAGCCGACGGTGACGCGTCGGACTTCGGACCGCACGTGGATGACCAGCGGGCGATGTACTGGTCGGCCAACCGCAAGTCGGCCGACTTCCAGAAACCGACCGGCACACCGGCGACGCCCGCCGACGGGGTACGCATCTATCGCGACGCCTATGGCGTCCCGCTCGTCTACGGCGACAACGGCTATGACGTGTGGTTCGGCGCCGGCTATGCCGCTGCCACAGATCGGCTGTTCGAGATCGACGCCATACGACGGACCGCCCGCGGCACGCTGGCCGAGCTGGCCGGGGCCTCGGACGTCCCGGCCGACTTGCAGGAACGGACCTTGACCTACACCACCGCGGAGTACGACGACATGCTGGCCAGACTGTCACCGGCAGGGCAGGATGCGATCAAGGGATACGCCGCCGGTGTCGAAGCGCGCATCAAGGAGACCCAGAGCAACCCGACACTCCTCCCGGCGGAATATCAGGTGCTGTCGACGACACCCGCCGACTGGACCGTCGAGGACACGATGGCCGCGGGCGTCTACATCACGCGGTTCGTCGCCTCGCAGGGCGGCAACGAGATGGACAACGTCGCCAGCCTGAAGGAGCTCGAGAAGAAGTACGGCAAGGCGAAAGGCCGCAAGGCCTTCCTGCAGCTGTTCCCCGACGACGACCCCAAGGCAGTGACGACGGTCGCGTCGCGCTTCTCCAACCTGCCGAAGGGCGATCGCTCCGCGGCCGCGCGCGCCGAGGCGTTCCGCGCAGCGGCGTCGTACGCAGAAAAGCTGCCAGCGGAGCTCACCAAGGGAGACGGCACGGGCAACGCGCCGGCACCGGCTCTCGACCTCCGCCTGCACGGCGGGTCGTTCGCCTACGCCTTGAGCGGCTCACGGACCAAGAGCGGGCACCCGATGCTGTCGTCCAACCCGCAGCTCGACTACTCCTACCCGTCCCTGCTCTACGAGCTCGAAGTGCACGGCGGCGGCTACGACGCGCGCGGAGTCGGGGTGCCGGGCATCCCGACCGTGGGCATCGGGCACAGTGCCGGCGTTGCGTGGGGCCTGACGACCGGTTACTCGAAGACGATCGACAGCTACATCGAGACCACCCGGCCCAACCCGACCGCTGGCGGCCCGCCGCAGTACTTCCACGACGGCGCCTGGCGTGACGAGGACTGCCGCACCGAGACGATCCGGTATCGGCAGGCCCCGGGTGGCGTGCCGACGGGCCCGCCCGCGTTCTCGCAGGACTACCGGGTGTGCCGGACCGTGCACGGTCCGGTCGTCGCCACGAGCAAGGACGGCAAGCTCGCGCGCAGCGTCGACTATGCGATGTGGAAACGCGAGGTGCAGACGGTCGAAGGGATCCTCGACTGGGACCGGGCGCACTCGCTTGCCGACCTCGCAGCCGGTGTGCGCAAGGTGACGTGGAACGAGAACATCGTCGCCGCAGACTCGCAGCACATCGGCTACTGGCATCCGGGGCTCTACTTCAAGAGGCCCGCGGGAGTGGACCAGCGGTTCCCACTCGACGGTCGCGGCAAGGACGACGCGCGAGGTTTCCTGCCGTTCAAGCGGATGCCGCACGTCGTCGACCCCAAGAGAGGGTGGGTCGTCAACTGGAACACCAAGCCCGCGCCGGGCTGGGTCGACGGTGACCTGTCCGGCAGCAACACCCGGCCGGGTGGTCCGGCCAACCGCGTCGTCATCATCCGACGGCTGCTGGCCGCGACACATCACCTGGCGCCCAAGGGGCTCATGCGCATCGACATGGCGATCGGCGAGGCCGACATGCGTGGCCCGGCTTACTTGCCCGCGTTGATGGCGATGCGCTCTGATCAACGACTGTCGGCCGCGGAGCAGAAAGCACTGAAGCTGCTTGCCGGCTGGGATGGCCGGGCCTACGCGCCCGGTGATCCCGGCGGTTCCTCGCCCAGCGGCACAGCCCCCGAAGACGTCACGGACGGTCCCGCGGCGACGCTGTTCGTGGCCGTGCGCGACGCCCTGCACCACCGGCTCTTCCATGGCCTGAGCACCGATCTGAAGGCGCGGCTCGACACGTTGTCGACCGAGAGCCACCAGTACGACGTCACCCCGATGGACAACCTCGTGCTCCGCGTGATCCGGCCGTCGTTCGCCGGGCTGCCGCCGCCCAGCATCATCACGGGCCATCGAAAGCCCGCCGTGGTGCTGCGGCATGCACTTGCTGCGGCGCTGGCGAGGTTGACCAAGACCTACGGCGCCAGGCAGTCGTCGTGGCGCCGTCACCACGGCATCAGTCATCTTGAGTCGCTGACCGGCGTCGTCGGCCCATCGGCCACCGAGCCGTTCCTCGACCGCGGCTCCTGGGTGCAGCAGGTCGCTTT
>JAICMI010000037.1 GCA_025929315.1 Frankiaceae bacterium | reverse complement strand
GCCGCGACCGTCATCGGTGACACGGTCGGCGATCCATTCAAGGACACCGCCGGCCCGGCACTCAACCCGCTCATCAAGGTCATGAACCTGGTGGCTCTTCTCGTCGTACCGACGGTCGTCAAGTACGGCGTCCACGGGCCGCACGAGAACACGGCCGTGCGGGTCATCGTCGGCGTCATCTCGCTCGGCCTGATCGTCGGCGCTGTGGTCGTCAGCAAGCGGCGCAAGATCGACATGGGCGCCCAGGCGCCTGCTGTGGAGACCGCCGCCGCGCCCTGATCCGTGCTCGCGTGAACCGGCTCGCCGCGGCGTCGGCGCGTAACCTCGGCCGCGATGAGTCAGATGTCGCTGTTTTCCGCCGGGGCCCGCGAGCCGCAGCTCGCCGACCTCGACGGGCTCCTGGCCGGCTCCGACCAGGTCGTACGGCGCGGCGGCGAGGCGCGGGTGAGCGTGGTCGTCGCCGGGGGGTGGCGCGTCACGGCGCTGGCCTCCGAGCTGGCGGCGCTGGGCCTGGAGCCCGAACTGGAGGACGGTGACCCCGACGAGCGCGGACCGGGCAGCGTGGCCGTGCGCACACCCTGGCTCACCGAGCTGCGGCCGTTGGCCGACGCCTGGACGCGCGGAGCGGTCAAGTCGCCGCCGGCGGGCTGGGAGCTCGACGGGCCGCGGTTGCGTTGGTGGTGCCTGGCCGACGGGCGCGTCGCTCCGGCGATGTACACGTTGGCGCTCGGTCCCCACGACCACCAGGCATGGGCACCGGTCGGTGCCGCCCTTGCAGGAGCCGGCGTACCTGGCCTCCTGGTGGGTCCGCGCGCGGATGGCCCGGCCTATCGGATCGTCGGGCAGCGCCGGCTCAACCGGCTGCGCGAGCTCGTCGGCGACCCGCCGGCGGGCGCGGATGCAGCCCACTGGCCGGCCGCCGATTACGCTCGCGGCGCCTGAGCGACGAGGGGACGAGGAGCGCAGTGACTGAGAGCACGGTGGCCGGCGGTGGACGCCGCCTTGTCATCGTCGAGTCGCCCGCCAAGGCGCGCACGATTGCGGGCGACCTCGGGCCGGACTATGTCGTGGAGTCGTCCATCGGGCACATCCGCGACCTTCCCGGCCGCTCTGCCGAGATCCCGGCCGACAAGAAGAAGGAGCCTGGGGCGAGGCTCGGTGTCGACGTCGACAACGGCTTCGAGCCGCTCTACGTCGTACATCCCGACAAGAAGCAGCAGGTCGCCAAGCTCCGGGCGGCGCTGAAGGACGCCGACGAGCTCCTCCTTGCCACTGATGAGGACCGCGAGGGCGAGGCCATCGCCTGGCACCTGCTCGAGGTTCTGCAGCCCCGTGTCCCGGTGCGCCGGATGGTCTTTCACGAGATCACCCGTGACGCCATCCGCGAGGCCGTGGAGCACCCACGCGACATCAATCGCAACCTCGTGGATGCGCAGGAGACCCGGCGCATTCTCGACCGGCTCTTCGGCTACGAGGTCTCGCCGGTGCTGTGGAAGAAGGTCATGCCACGGCTGTCGGCGGGACGTGTGCAGTCGGTGGCCACTCGCCTGTTGGTCGAACGCGAGCGCGCAAGGATGCGGTTCCGGTCCGCTGGTTACTGGGACCTCGAGGCGACGTTCGACACCGGCGTCGGGGACCCCCGCACTTTTGACGCGACGCTGGTCGGCCTCGACGGCAAGCGCGTCGCAACCGGCCGCGACTTCAACGAGACCGGGCAGCTGACGTCAGACGTCGTACATCTCGATGCCGAGGCGGCGGCGACGCTCGGGGCGCGGCTCGAAGGCGCGAGCTTTGCGGTCAAGAGCGTTGAGCCGCGTCCTTATCGGCGCTCTCCGTATCCGCCGTTCATGACCAGCACGCTGCAGCAGGAGGCGAGCCGCAAGCTGCGTTTTTCCGCGCAGGTGACGATGCGCCTGGCCCAGCGGCTCTATGAGAACGGCTACATCACCTATATGCGGACCGACTCGACAACGTTGTCGGACACGGCTCTTTCGGCTGCGCGTGATCAAGCGCGCGAGCTCTACGGCCACGACTATGTGCCCGACTCGCCGCGCCGATACGAGCGCAAGGTCAAGAACGCGCAAGAAGCGCACGAGGCCATTCGCCCCAGTGGCGATCGTTTCCGTACGCCGCAGCACGTGCGAGGTGAGCTCGGGACGGATGAGTTCCGCCTCTACGAGCTGATCTGGCAGCGCACCGTTGCGTCACAGATGGCTGACGCCACCGGACAGTCAGTGAGCGTTCGGGTGTCCGGCACGGTGGCCGGCAACGGCGACGCTGCCCTGGTGGCGGAGTTCGCAGCGAGCGGCAAGGTCATCACCTTTCCCGGCTTCCTGCGCGCTTACGTCGAGGAGACCGACGACGAGCAGGAGCGCGAGGACCGCGAGCGGCGGCTGCCGCAGCTGACCGAAGCGCAGTCACTCGCCGCGGAGCGGATGGAGGCGCAGGAGCACTCGACCAACCCGCCGGCACGCTTCACCGAGGCGAGCCTGGTCAAGGCACTCGAGGAGCTCGGCATCGGGCGGCCCTCGACCTACGCGTCGATCCTCGGCACGATCCAGGACCGCGGCTATGTGTTCAAGCGCGGGACCGCACTGGTGCCGTCGTTCACCGCGTTCGCGGTCGTCGGCCTGCTCGAACAACATTTCGGTCGGCTCGTCGACTACAGCTTCACCGCGTCGATGGAGGACGACCTCGACGAGATCGCCCGTGGTGACCGCGAACGCGTCCAATGGCTCGCCGCGTTCTACTTCGGCAACCCGGACGCTGCCGACGGCGGCGGCGGCGAAGGACTCAAGGAGCTGGTCCATCACCGACTTGGCGACATCGACGCCCGTGAGGTCAACTCGATCCCGATCGGTGTCGCGCCGTCGGAGGATGGAGGACCGGACCAGCCTCTCGTCGTCCGCGTCGGTCGTTACGGGCCCTACGTACAGCGCGGCGTCGACGGTGAGACCTCGGATCGCGCCAGCGTCCCGGAGGATCTGCCGCCGGACGAGCTCACCATCGACAAGGCACTGTCCCTGCTGCAGAAGCAGAGCGACGAGCGAGTGCTCGGTACCGACCCGGCGACCAATGAGCCCATCGTCGTACGCGCCGGTCGATACGGCCCTTACATCACCACTCAGCCGCTGGACGAGGGTGTGGCGCCGCGAACGGCGTCGCTGTTCAAGACCATGGACATGGAGTCCGTCACGATCGACGACGCGCTGCGACTGTTGACGCTGCCGCGAAGCCTGGGCAACGATCCCGCCAACGGCGAGGAGATAACCGTCCAGAACGGTCGCTACGGGCCCTACGTCAAGCGCGGCACCGAGTCGCGATCACTCGAGAGCGAAGAGCAGCTCTTCACCATCGGCTACGACGAGGCGCTTGCGCTTCTCGCCCAGCCCAAGACCGGCGGACGTCGCGCAGCGGCAGCACCGCTGCGCGAGCTCGGCGCCGATCCGGTGAGCGGTAAGCCGGTGGTCGTCAAGGAGGGCCGGTTCGGGCCCTACGTGACCGACGGCGAGAGCAACGCGAGCCTTCGTAAGGGTGACTCGGTCGAGGAGATCACGATCGAGCGGGCGGCCGAGCTGCTCGCCGAGCGACGAGCCAAGGGCCCGGCGACGCCGCGCAAGCGCGCAGCGAAGAAGGCGCCCGCCAAGAAGTCTGCTGCCAAGAAGGCGGCAACAAAGAAGACTGCAGCCAAGAAGACGCCCTCCCGTAAGAAGAAGGACTGACAGCCATTCCCCGATTGCGACGTCACCAGCCGTCCGGGGCGCACGTCCGCGGACTGTCCGACGTCGCCGCCAAGCCGCCGGGTGAAGGCGAGGTTCGCAACGTCCTCGGGTTCCGCGAGTTTCGCCGCCTCTGGATCGCCCTCTCGTTCTCGAGCCTCGGTGACTGGCTCGGTTTCGTTGCGACGACCGCACTTGCGCAGGACCTTGTCCACCACGACTACTCCCTGCGTCTGTATGCGACTGCGAGCGTCATAGCCGTTCGCCTCACGCCCGCACTGATCATCGGGCCGTTTGCCGGTGCATGGGGTGACAGGTTCAACCGGCGCTACACGATGGTCACCGCCGACGTCCTGCGTTTCGCGCTCTACGCCTCGATACCTGTTGTGCACACGCTGTGGTGGTTGCTCGTCGCGTCGTTCCTCATCGAGTCCCTGTCGCTGTTCTGGATCCCCGCCAAAGAAGCGTCCGTTCCCAACCTCGTCCCGCCCAGTCACCTCGAGTCGGCCAACCGCATCAGCCTCATCACCACGTACGGATCCGCAGCGGTCGCTTCATCGCTGTTCGCATTGCTCGACGAGATCAACCATGTGCTCGGTCACGTCTTCGCGCACCTCCGGAGCAACTCCGTCGACCTTGCGCTGTATTTCGATGCGGCAACCTTCCTCGTCTCCGCGGCGACGGTCTGGTCGCTGCGCACCATCGACTCCGTGCAGGCAAGCCGCCAAGAGTCGGCGGAGCCGATGTCGACGTGGCGCTCCATCGTCGATGGGTGGCGGTTCATCGCCACGTCCCGGTGGCTGCGCGGGTTGGTGGTCGGCATTCTCGGTGCAGTCGCCGCGGCCGCGGTCGCCATCGGACTGGCGCCGAGCTTTGCTCGTGATGTGCACGCCGGCCACGCGGGCTACGGCATCTTGTTCGCCACGATCTTCGTCGGACTCGCCACCGGCATGTTCGGCGGTCCGCGGTTGATGCGCGGCTTGTCACGCCGCCGACTGGTCGGCCTGTGCATCTCCGCGGCCGGTGTCGCCCTGTCGTTCAACGCCATCATGCCCAACCTGTTGCTGGCGATGGTCTTCACGTTCTTGATGGGCGCCTTCGCCGGCGTGGTCTGGGTCGTCAGCATGACGCTCGTCGGTCTCGAGGTGAGCGACGACCGTCGCGCGCGAACGTTCGCCTACATCTACAACATGATGCGGCTGATGCTGCTGCTGGTCGTTGTCGCGGCGCCGTTCATCGCAGGCATCATCGGTCAGCACTCGGCAGTCGTCGGGGACACCCGCATCCGCCTGGATGGCATCACGATCACAATGTTCGCCGCCGGTCTCGTCGCGTTCGGCGTCGGCCGTATCTGTTTCCGGTTGATGGATGACCGGCCGGATGTCCCGCTGCGTCAGGACCTACTGGCAGCCCTGCGCCGACGCGAGCCCGAGCCGGGTCGTGGCGCTGCCGGTCTGTTCGTCGTCTTCGAAGGCGGCGAGGGCACCGGCAAGTCGACCCAGACCGCGCTTCTGGCGGACGCGCTGCGTGCGCGCGGAGTCGAGGTCGTTGTCACTTTCGAACCAGGCGCGACGCCGGTGGGCCGCCGACTGCGTGCGGTGCTGCTCGACCGCGCCAGCTCCGGGATGTCCCCGCGGAGCGAGGCGCTGCTCTATGCCGCCGATCGGGCTCAGCACGTTGCCGAGGTGATCCGGCCCGCGCTCGCCCGGGGGGCGGTCGTGATCAGTGACCGCTATGTCGATTCCTCATTGGCCTACCAGGGAGGCGGCCGCGAGCTCGACGACAGCGAGGTGCGCCGGTTGTCGCGCTGGGCGACCGGCGGCCTTGCGGCGGACGTGACGGTGCTCCTGGATCTCGACCCGACGGTCGGGCTGGCACGTGCGACGGGCCCGGGGGATCGTATCGAGAGCGAAGTCCTCGAGTTCCACGAGCGGGTCCGGTCGCGCTTCCTCGCACTCGCCCGCCAAGGTCGTGATCGTTACCTGGTCGTCGACGTCGAGAAGGCCGACGCGGCTGCAGTCCATGCCGCGGTGATGAGCCGGGTCGAGACGGATCTGGAGCGGAGTCGCACGTCTGCCGGAGCGGGTGTGCCCGTGACGTCGACGGAGCGGGTGTCGACATGACCGATGCTGGCGTGTTCGGAGCCCTCATCGGCCAGGAGGACGTGGTGGCCGTGTTGAGAGCCGCCGCACGCGTTGATGCACCGACGATGACGCACTCGTGGCTGTTCACCGGCCCACCGGGGTCAGGTCGATCTGTTGCGGCACGCGCCTTTGCCGCTGCGTTGCAGTGCCCGGACGGCGGGTGCGGCGTATGCCACGAGTGCCACACCGCGCTGACCGGTGCGCATGCCGACGTCGAGATCGTCAGTCCGGCCGGCCTGTCCTACGGCGTCGGCGAGACCCGGGAGCTCGTCACCCGCGCCGCGCTCGCGCCGACGCGGGGCCGCTGGCAGGTGACGATCGTCGAGGACGCCGATCGGTTCACCGAGCAGGCACTCAACGCGCTGCTCAAGTCGATCGAGGAACCACCGCCACGCGCCGTCTGGCTGTTGTGCGCACCGTCCGCGGAGGATCTGCTTCCCACGATCCGCTCCCGCTGTCGGCTGGTGACGTTGCGGATCCCCGGAGTGGACGAGCTCGCAGATCATCTGGTGGGCGAGGGCATCGACCGAGCACTCGCGGCTTTTGCCGCACGCGCCGCCCAGTCCCACGTCGGCCGGGCACGTCGGCTTGCCCGCGACTCAGACGCGCAGCGCAGGCGTCGTGAGGTGCTCGAGATGCCGGCGCAAGTCGCCACCGTAGGCGGCTGCTTCACTGCCGCCGCCAACCTCGTCGACGCCGCTCGGGGCGAAGCCGCCTCCGTGGTTCAGTCCCTGGACGAGGCCGAGACGTCGGCTCTCAAGGAGTCGTTGGGTGACATCGGCGGGAGAGGTCGAGCGAGACCGCGTGGCGTCGCCGGCGCGCTGAGCGATCTGGAGAAGCGCCAGCGCTCTCGAGCGACGCGCACTCAGCGCGACGCGCTCGACCGCGCGTTGCTCGATTTGGCCGCCTTCTACCGTGACGTTCTCGTCGTACAGATCGGTGCTGACGTCGACCTGGTCAACGTCGATCTCGCGACGACCGTGCAGCGGCTGGCGCAGGCTTCATCTCCGGAGGCCACCTTGCGCCGGATCGAAGCCGTGCTGGCCTGCCGTGAGGCGGTGGACATCAACGTGGCCCCGCTGCTCGCGGTCGAGGCCATGGCACTTGCGCTGCATCGGGGCTGACAAGTCGTACGCTCGTCGACGTGAGCATGGTCATGGCGGTGAGCTTCGAACGCTACGGCCGGCTCTACTACCTCAATCCGGGTGACCTGCAGCCGCGCGTCGGTGACAAGGTTCTCGTGCCGACCGAGGGCGGGACGGAAGTCGCAGAGTGCGTGTGGGCCCCTGCCTGGAGCGAGGACGACATCGGTGGTCTGCCTCAGCTGGCGGGCCTGGCTACTGACGCCGACCTCGACCGTGACGAGCGCAACCGACGTCGCCGGGCCGAAGCCAAGGTCGCTGCCAAGCGCCTGATCCGACAACACGAGCTGCCGATGAAGGTGGTCGGCGTCGACTACCTCGACCGGGGCGAGCCGCGCCGAATCGTCGTCTACTTCTCCGCGCCGCATCGCGTTGACTTCCGCGATCTCGTGCGGGACATGTCCCGCACTCTCGACACGAAGGTCGAGCTGCGTCAGCTCGGTGCTCGCGACGAAGCGCGCGTGCAAGGCGGCATCGGGCCGTGTGGACGTGACCTTTGTTGCGCCACCTTCCTCAAGGACTTCGAACCGGTCAGTGTTCGGATGGCCAAGGACCAGGACCTGCCGGTCAACCCGTTGAAGATCTCCGGCGCGTGTGGTCGGTTGTTGTGCTGCTTGAAGTACGAGCATCCGCTCTATCAAGAGTTCAAGGCCTCGGCACCCAAGCTCGGCTCCACCGTCGAGACGCCGGAGGGGGACGGGCGGGTCGTCGGTCACAACGTCCCGAGTGACTCCGTCGTCGTACGGCTTGCGGCAAGCGGGCAGACCTGTCGATGTTCGCGCGCCGGTGTGTGCGCGCCGCGGCGTGCGTACGACGACGCGGTCGCGGATGGTGCGCGGCCCGACGCGCAGGAGGAGGGAACATCCCAGCCCGAGTCCTGACCGCGTGCGCGCTCGCTGTCACCGCGGTCCTCAGCAGCTGCTCCGCCGGTGGCAGTTCGCCGAACACGACGTCGTCCGGTCCGAGTGCCACAGCCACTTCGTCGGCAACGGGGCCCAGCCCCGGAACCGCGGCCGCCCTCAGGCCGTTCTACCGGCAGCGCATCCACTGGAGTCCCTGCGGCAACGGCTTCCAGTGCGGCAAGCTGCTGGTGCCGATCGACTACTCGCGGCCGGGAGGCGCGACGATGCACGTCGCCCTCATCCGGAAGCCGGCTGCCGGTCATCCGCGGGGATCGTTGATCGTCAACCCGGGCGGGCCCGGCGCATCAGGCGTCGACTACGTGCGCGGGTCGGCGGGGACATTTGCCGGCGTCACCCCCGACTTCGATCTGGTGTCCTTCGATCCGCGTGGCGTCGGCCGCTCGAAGCCGGTCCGATGCGAGAGCAGCGCCCAGCTCGACGCCTATGTCGGGGTGGACCCGACACCGGACACCGCGGCCGAGCACGCTGCCATGGTCCGGAGCAGCCGCGAGTTTGCCGCTGCGTGCTACCAGCGCAACGGCCAGTACCTCGAGCATGTCGGCACGATCGATGCCGCACGCGACATGGATGTCCTGCGCGCTGCGGTCGGCGATCGCAAGCTGACGTTCTACGGCGGCTCGTACGGCACGTATCTAGGCGCCAAGTACGCGCAGCTCTTCCCGCACCGCATTCGGGCGATGGTGCTGGACGGTGCACTCGACCCTCGTCAGCCGACCGCGGCCGAGAACCGGGTGCAGGCGATCGGGTTCGAGACCGACCTGCGTGACTTCCTCGCCAACTGCGTGCACACCAGCAGCTGCCCGTTCCCGTCGTCGGACGCGGAGGGTGGACTCGATCGACTGGCGGCACAGATCGACGCCCATCCGCTGTCAGTAGGCAGCCGTCACCTGGGTCCGGGCGAGTTCTTCGAAGGGTTGGCGTTCGGGCTCTACTCGACCACCTATTGGAGCGCGTTGCGACAGGCCCTCGCAAGCGCCCAGAAGGGCGACGGGCGACTGCTGCTGTCCTTCTCCGACTACCTGACCGACCGGCACGCCGACGGCAGCTACAGCAACCTGATCGAGTCCAACCTGGCGATCAACTGCATTGACCGTCCTTCGCCTCGTCAGGTCTCCGCCTACGACGCGAGTGCTCGCGCCTTCGCCCGCCTCGCACCACATTTCGGTGTGCCGATTGCCTACGGCTCGCTGCCCTGCGCCTTCTGGCACGTCCCACCGGTCGAGCAGGCGCACGCGGTGCACGCCAAGGGCGCGCCGCCGATCGTCGTGATCGGCACGACCCGCGACCCGGCCACGCCATACGTCTGGGCCAAGGCACTGGCGAGCCAGCTCGCGAGCGGCGTCCTGGTGACGTTCGACAGCGACGGCCACACCGCCTACGAACATGGCAACAGCTGCATCGTGAGCGCCGTCAACGCCTATCTCAACCGTCTGGTCGTGCCCAAGGACGGGCTCCGCTGCGGGTAGACTCGTCCGGGTTCGCCGCACTGCCACATGGGTGGGGCGTACGCCGCCTTAGCTCAGTCGGCAGAGCGATTCACTCGTAATGAATAGGTCGTCGGTTCGATTCCGACAGGCGGCTCCGCGCGCACGATCACGGCCTCGCTACGTCTGCTGACAGCCGTGTGCGCCCGCCGTACCGTTTGGTCCGTGAATCGACGCCGCGTCCTGGTTCCTGTTCTCGCCCTCGTGGCCGCCGGTCTGGCCGCCGCGACTTTGCCTGCGACGGCCTCGGGCGCCAAGCCAGCCTTCAAGACGGTCAAGCTCGCGGACTCCTCCGGGACGTCCGAACCGCGGATCACGGTGGCACCGAACGGGGTGCACTACGTCGTGACCAACGCCGGCAAGCCGAACGATCTTGGCCTCGGGCCCGAGACGGTCTACCGCAGCAAGGACGGCATTCACTGGAGCAAGACCGCAGCGCAGCCGGCCGACCAGTCCGAGGCAACGACCGACGTCGACATCGTCGCGATGCGCACCGGGCGCATCCTGACCAGCGAGCTCGACTACGGCGGCATCAACTTCCGCACCATGTTCAGCGACGACGGCGGCAAGTCCTGGACCGAGTCCAGTGGCAACACACTCGCGGACACCGACCGGCAGTGGTACGCCGTCGGACCGGACGACCCCACCACACACAAGCCGCGGGTCTACCTGCTGTTCCACAACCTGTTGAGCGGCGTCGCCCAGCACAACATGTGGGTGGCCACCAGCAAAGACGGCGGCGCAACGTTTGGTCCGCCGGTGCCGGTGGCGATTCCCGGCCAGCAGGACTACCTCGACCTGCAGTGCGCGGACTCCGGCGGTCCGTCGAACGTCATGGTCGACCAGCGCACCGGCCGCGTCTACGTCGTCTTCGGTACCCGAAGCTCTCCCGTTGGCGGCTGTGGTGGGCAGCCGGCCGAGGTCAACGTCGTCGCTGCCAACCGCGTGTGGGTCGTGAGCGCGGACGCGAGCAAGACCGCGGTGCCCGGTGGCTGGACGCCGCACCTTGCGGTCAACGACACCGGTCCGCCTGCGCACATCGTCGGCATGCAGCTTGCGCCCGGCGCGATCGACACTGCCGGCAACGTCTACGTCGCCTATCCGGAGTCCGTGCACGACTACCCGAACTACGACGGCGCTGCTATCAAGGTTGTCCATTCGGCACCACAGGCACTCGACAAGTGGTCGGCTCCCACCGTTGTTGCGAAGGCCGGCGGTGCGGGCAACGTCCTGCCGCACATCGTGGCCGGCGCACCTGGCCGCATTGATGTTGCCTGGTACCACGGCGTCAACGTGCAGGGCCAGAAGCCGAACTGGTACTCCTACGCCGCGCAGAGCCTGGACGCGCTCAGCGCACATCCGCACTGGGTGCATGTGCGTCTGTCCGGCGTTCTCGGTGAGCAGAGCCAGACGGCCAGCGAACTGATGGGCGCGTGTCTGCAAGGCCAGACCGCGACGCTCAACGGCTTCTACTGCGGCCGCTCGACCGACGTCAACGGCATCGCGATCGACAAGTGCGGACGCCTGCTCGTGGCGTGGCCCGCGCAGATCAGGGGCGGCGCGACATACGTGTCGACACAGGTCAGCGGGCCACGGCTGCTGAGGAAGAGCTGCGCTTGAGCGACGAGGTGTCCACCGCCTCGAATGCGCTCGCCGGGATCCTCTTCAGCTCGTCAAGCATTCCACTGGGCCAGCCCTTCTCCGACGTTCCCTGGAAGTACCAAGGCGAGCCGTTGTCGGCCAGCACCAAGCCGTAACGCTTCATCGCACGTAGCACCGCGCGCGTGTCCTTGCGGTACGACGAGATGGCAAACCCGGCCTTGAGGCGGAAGCGCGCGCCCATCGGCGGGTAGGAGTGGTGGGACACAGAACCGGCCTCGTGGCGTGCCGGCCAGATAAAGCGGCGGTCCGTGATGTTGGTGGTGAACCGGATCGCGTGGTCGACATGACCCGCCTCGACCTCGTCGAGACGCAACAGGCCGGACAGGATCGGCAGGCCGGCAGCGTCGGCGGACGTCCATCCGGCGGGGCGCAGCTTGTTGGCGTTGAGTGACCACGTCGCGCCGGAGCCTGCCGTCCAACGGCCGTTGTCGTGGTGGACGTCGTACAGCTCGAAGAGGCGGCAGGTCTTGCGGTCGACGATCAGCACGTGCCGGTCCCCGTCGGCGTTGACGCCGCCTTCGATCTTGCTGTCCGAGCCCAAGGGGTAACCGACGTCGTCGCTCTCACTGGCATAGGTGAAGTGCACGTGCACCCGCGGGTGTGAGTGCGGGACGACCGTGTAGGGGATGCCGTAGGGCACCGGTTGCGCGCCGTAGGAAGGGCCGAAGTCCGGATGCAGATTGCTGCCCGGTGACATGTGCGACATCCATTGCCCGCTGTGGCGGTTGACAGGCAGCTTCGACACGTCGGCGTGCCAGTAGTTGTCCGCCGGGAACACGGCGCACGTCGAATGCGGAAGCGTTCTGGTGGCCGTCGCGCCCGCGCTGCCCGCACCGTCCAGGGCGGCGGTGACGATGAGCACGGCAGCGGCCGCAGCGACAGATCGGCCTCCTGGCATGAGCCAATTGTCGACCATGGGTGGCGCTCAACTTAGAGTCGCTGGGATGAACGGCGGCTCGCAGCTCGATGCGGAGCACCGGCAGTCAGCGTGGGAGCGACTGGACGGTGGTCACGTCGACGTGCTCGTCGTCGGCGGCGGAGTGACAGGGGCGGGGACGGCACTCGACGCTGTGACGCGGGGGCTCTCCACGGCACTGGTCGAGGCTCGCGACTTCGCCAGCGGCACGTCGTCGCGGTCGAGCAAGCTCATCCACGGCGGCCTGCGTTACCTCGAACAGATGGACTTCCATCTCGTCCGTGAAGCCCTTCTCGAACGAGAGCTGATGCTCACCCGGCTGGCGCCACATCTCATCCGACCCGTGTCCTTCCTGTATCCGCTGACGCACCACGGATGGGAGAGGCTCTACGTCGGCGCAGGGTTGCTGATGTACGACGTCATGGGCGGCTCGCGCACGCTGCCGCGGTCTCGGCACTTGACGCGCACTGGAGCGCGCGCACTCGCACCCGCGCTACGTCGAGACGCACTGGTGGGTGGCGTCCGCTATTACGACGCGCAGTGCGATGACGCACGACACACGTTGACGTTGGTGCGTACTGCTGCCCAGTACGGCGCGATCGTGCGTAGCTCCACGGAGGTTGTGGGCTTCGTCAAGGAGGGCGGTCGCGTCGTTGCCGCGGAGCTGCGCGACACGGAGACCGGCGACATCGCAACCGTGCGCACCGGCGTGGTCATCAATGCCACAGGGGTCTGGACTGATGACGTGCAAGTGCTGGCGGAAAGCCGTGGCGAGTTCAAGGTGCGTGCGTCAAAGGGCATTCACCTCGTCGTACCCCGCGACCGCATCAGTAGCGAGACCGGCATCATCCTGCGTACGGAGCGGTCGGTGCTGTTCGTCATTCCGTGGGGCGAGCACTGGATCATCGGTACGACGGATGACGACTGGCACTACGCCAAGGCGCATCCGGCTGCTAGCCGCACGGACGTCGACTATGTCCTCAACCACGTCAACGCGGTCCTGGCCGTTCCGTTGACCGCTGCGGACATCTCCGGTGTCTACGCCGGGCTGCGACCGTTGCTGTCCGGTGAGGAGGAGGTCACGTCGCAGCTGTCACGGGAACACGCGATCAGTCGATCGCCGCGCGGCATGGTTTCGGTTGCCGGGGGCAAGTACACGACCTACCGCATCATGGCGCGTGATGTCGTGGACGCCGCGGTTGGCGAGCTCGGCCGGCATGTGCCGCGCTGCGTTACTGACTGCATCCCGCTGGTTGGTGCTGATGGCTACCACGCGTTGGCCAACCAAGCTGAGTCGCTCGCGACGGAAGCCGGTCTCCCACGCTGGCGCGTCGATCACCTGCTCGGCCGTTACGGCGCGATGCTTCGCGATGTGCTTGCGCCCGCGGCCTCCGACCGCCGTTGGCTGGAACCGGTCCCCGGTGCAGGTACGTATCTCATGGCGGAGATCCGATATGCGGCAACGCATGAAGGTGCGCTGCATCTGGATGACGTGCTCACTCGTCGTACGCGAATCAGCATCGAGACGCCACATCGCGGTCTCGAGTCCATGAAACCGGTGGCCATGGTTCTCGCTGAGATCCTCGGCTGGGACGACGAGCAAGTGACGAGGGAGATCGCCGCCTACGACGCACGGGTCGCGGCCGAACGGGCATCACAAGAGCAGACAGATGACGAGAACGCCATCGCTCGTCGACTGGTTGCTCCCGACAACCGCCAAACCCAAGTCGACCGCTAGCTGCCCGCATCGGTGGGCCCCCGCTGCCCATCCGATGTGCATCGGTGCGTCCTTCTTGCCCCCACGGCAGGCATCGGTGTGCCACCGATGAGTTTCTTCAGTCGCGAGCAAGCTCTCTGCTGCGTCGGAGAGAAGGGTCTACGCCAGCGAATGTCCGCTGGTTGGCAGGTCATCTTTCCGGGTGTCTATGCCGCGTTCGGCGGACCGCTCGAGCCGCAGCAGCGCATGTGGGCGTCGTACCTCTACGCGGGCGCGGCGGCAGTCTTCACCGACCGTCTCGTGCTCGAGGCCTCCGGCATTCGCTTCCTGCCTGACGAGGATCCCACTCACCTTCACTTGCTTCTCCCATGGGATCAGTCGCGCAAGTCGACGTCCCTTTTGAAAGTCACGAGGACCCGCTACATGCCCGAGCCCCATCAACTCGACGGTTTCGCGGTGGCACCGCTGGAGCGGGCGTTGATCGACTTTGGCGTGCGGATCAGGGACGACCGATCCGTGCTTGCGGCTCTGGCTGACGCCGTACAACGCAGGAAGGTGTCCGTAGGTGCGCTCGAAAAGGCGCTCAAGACCGCACCGAAGCAGGGCCGCGCTGCCGTCTCGGCCGCGGTGGAGGCGTTACGTGCCGGCGTCCGCTCGGTGCCCGAGCAGGACTTCCGTGCCATCGCCAGCGGCGTGCGCACACCAACCGTGTTGTTCAACCCTTTGCTGCAGCTCCCGTCCAGACGTCGAATCTCACCTGATGCGCTGATCGAGGAATGCGGACTTGTCCATGAGACGAACGGTCGCCTGGCGCACGAGGAGGACGACCTCTTCGAGTCGATGCAAGAGCGTCACGATGTGATGACCGCGGCAGGGCTGACCGCACTGCACAACGCGCCGCGCCGATTGCTGGCCGATCGGAGCCTGGTCGCGCTCGAGTGGCGACAGTGCGCTCGCCGGCTGGCGGGCCGAGGCATGCCCGCTGGGGTAATCGTTCTCCGCCGAGGTCCCGAGGACTGAACTCTTGCTCGCATCGGTGGGACATCGAACCCGTCCGACTGGGCAGCGCGAGCGCACGGATGCGGCTCGCGTCGGCTGCGGGGGCCCACCGATGCAGGCTCTACTGGCGTTTGGACAGGGCCCAGCGGGCGCCTTTCCAGGCGGCGTAGCCGAGACCTGTCGATGCGGCCGCACCGACGGTCAGGAACGCCACTGACATCGCGGGTCGAGCCCCACTGACCGCACCGCGTGCCGGAACTGCGGCACGCTCGCGCAGTGATCCGCCGCGTGCGCGTTGGAGCAAGTCGTCAAGCAGCCCGGGCGGAGGCTCTGGTGGTGACTCGCGCAACGAGGCCAGCGCCGACGACAGCTGCTCTTGGCGAGCGAGCTCGGCCGAGCACTCGGTGCACCGCTTCACGTGTGCGCGCACCACCCGCGCGCCCCAGCCGGTGAGCTCACCACTGACAAGGAAGGGCAGCTGAGCCTGCGCCTCCCGGCAGAAACGAGGTGTGTCACTCATGCGCCGGCACCTCCTTCCGCTGTCTCGCCGGCAAGAATCATCGTCCGCAACCGTGCATGTGCCCGGTGCAGCCGCACCTTCACGACTGTCTCGGTGACCCCCAGCAGCTCGGCGACCTCTCTCGTGGACAGTCCTTCGATGTCTCGGAGTACGACGACGGCACGCGCATCCTCGGGCAGGGTTGCGAGCGCCGCTTCCGACCGGGAGGCCAGGTCAGCGGTCACCGCTCGATCCTCGGGGTTGTCCGCGACGGCGGTCAGGCCGGGTTCATCGCCCGGTAGTGCAAACGGCTTGCCGCCCGCGACCATCCCGGTGGCGCGTGCGCGTGAACGCCGGCGCAGTGAGGTGAGACAGACGTTGACCGTGACCCGGTGGAGCCAGGTCCCGAACGCAGACTCGCCGCGAAAGCCGAGCACTGACCGCATGACTCGCACGAACACCTCCTGCGTCGCGTCGGATGCCTCGTCCGGGTCGGCGAGCATGCGCCGGCACAGTGCGTAGACATCGGCGTAGGTCGCGCGGATCAGCGCATCCAGCGCGCCTGGCTCACCGCGTTGGCACGCCTTGACGAGCGCCGCGTCGACGTCCATCCGAGAGATCCGACCTCCCGCCTGCCTGATGCGTTACCGGAAATTTATGTCGTTGTCTCGGTAACCAAGGCTCCCCCCGATGGTCGAAGTGTTGTGAGCGGCGCGCCGTGCGTCGCAAAGGAGGCAACAAGATGTACGCGTTCGTCGTGTTCGTGGGCCTGGCGCTCGCGCTCGCTGTCGTCAGCCAGGTTCTCGACGAGGTACTGCCCGTCAAGGCTCCGAAAGCGCTGGCGACGACCATGACGGTCGTCATCGCCATCCTCGGCGCCTGGGCCATCGACTACTCGGTGTTCACGTCGTTCGGTCAGTCACTGCGTGCGGACTGGCAGAACCCGGTCGTCACCGGCATCGTCCTCGTCGGCGCGGGTGAGTTCCTCCGCGCGCTGGCCAGCAACATGGGCCTGTCCATCAGCATCGGCAAGAGCGACCGGTCCAAGACCGCCTGACGTTCGACCCACTGACGCTGCCCGCCGTCGGAAGCACCCGCTTCCGGCGGCGGGTAGCAGTGCTCAGGAGTGGCCAGACTCCTTGAGCCGGCGTCGGGACTCTTCGATCTCGGCCTCGGCCTCCTGTCGGCCGGTCCAATGCGCGCCCTCGACGCTCTTGCCGGGTTCCAGCGCCTTGTAGACCTCGAAAAAGTGCTCGATCTCGAGCTTGTCGAACTCCGGCAGATGCCGGATGTCCTGCAGGTGCTCCAGGCGCGGATCATGCGCCGGTACGCAGAGGACCTTGTCGTCGCCGCCCATCTCGTCCTGCATCCGGTACATACCGATCGCGCGGCATCTGATGAGGCAACCGGGGAACGTCGGTTCCTGTAACAGCACGAGCGCATCGAGCGGATCCCCGTCCGCGCCGAGGGTGTCCTCGACGTAGCCGTAGTCAGCCGGGTACTGCGTCGCCGTGAAGAGCGTGCGGTCCAACCGGATGCGACCCGTCTCGTGGTCCATCTCGTATTTGTTGCGTCCACCCTTGGGGATCTCGATGGTGACGTCGAACTCCACGCCATTAGTGTCGCGGACCGGCGCGGACCGACGACGAGGAGGGCAGCAACTTGCGGTTGTCACGGCTCCTCGTCTTCGTCGCAGTTCTCGCCGCTGCCGGCGCCGCCTACCTGGTCGTGGGACCCGACACGAAACACCATCGACCCGGTACGACGGCTGCGATCGCGGTCCCCGACGTACTGCATCGGTTGTCGTCGACGGACATCCCGGACCCCGACGTCATTGCCGCCGCGCTGACGACGAAATCGCACGACCCTGCCCTCGGCACGATCGCCGGGGTGGTCGTCGATGCGGCGAGCGGCAAACAGCTCTTCGCCCGCCACGCCACCCGGCCCATGGCTCCGGCGTCGACGGTCAAGCTCCTCACCGCCGCGGCCGCGCTCTCCCGGCTGTCAGGCGTCGAGCCGCTGACGACCGGCGTCGTCCGCGTCGGACACACCCTCTATCTCGTCGGCGGCGGTGACGTCACCCTCGCAACCAGGCCCGGGAGCGGGTACCCGCACGTCGCCTCCCTCGCCGATCTCGCCGCCCGAACGGCGGCGGCGGTCCCGTCGATCGGCCCGCTGCGTCTTCGGTACGACGCGAGCGCGTGGTCCGGCCCCGTCCTCGCCCGGGGTTGGTCTGCTGGATACCTGACCGGTGGCAATGTCAGCCGGCTCAGTCCGCTGGAGGTAGACGAAGGCCGGCTGGCGAAAGGCGCGACTGCGCCGCGCGCCGGCGACCCCGCGCGGCAGGCCGCTCTCGACTTTCGCGCTGCGCTGCGGAACCGGGGCCTGCAGGTGCGCGGGCACGTCCGGCCGGCCGTGACACCGGCCTCGGGCCTCGGCATCGCCGCGGTCGAGTCGCCGTCCATCCCCGCGCTCATCACGCGGATGCTGACGGACAGCGACAACGACCTCGCCGAGGCGCTGGGTCGGCTCCTCGCTCGCCACGCCGGGCAACCGGCGACGTTCGCCGGGGCGGCAACCGCGGTCACCGACGCGGTCCGCGAGCTTGGTGTGCCGATGCGCGGCGTTCGCCTCTACGACGCAAGTGGGCTGTCCCGGGACGACCGGGTCACGCCGGATGCGCTTGTCGCCGTCCTCCGGCTGGCGACCTCCACCAACCCTGTTCTGGCCGCACTGTCGGCCGGACTGCCCGTCGCCGGGTTCACCGGCACGCTCGCCGATCGCTATCGCGGCAGGTCGGCCGCCGCCGCGGCAGGGGTTGTCCGCGCGAAGACCGGCACGCTCGCGGGAGTCAACGCGCTCGCCGGAGAGGTGGTGGACACCGACGGGAGGCTCCTCCTGTTCGCCTTTCTCGCAGGTCACGTCCCCGCACCGACGCCGGCCGAGGCGGCGCTCGACCGACTCGCCACGTCTCTGGCCGACTGCTGCACGTAGCGTGGACCGATGCAGCTCGTCGACTGGCAGGTTGCCGCAGCCACGGCTACCAGGCTGGTGCCGCCCGGTCCCCGCTTGCCTCTCGAGGAAGCGGTGGCGACTGTCGAGGACCTGCGCGCATTGGCGACCGAGGCCGACGCGCATGTCGCCCGATTGACGCAGCTGACCGCCGCGATCGACTCCGCCGCCCCGGTCACAGTCGTCGACCGGCCGGGGTGGATCCGTTCCAACGTGGACGGTTTCCGGGACCTGCTCGACCCTGTGCTCGACTCGCTCACCAGCGGCCGGGCGAGGCCGCTCGGCCCGGTGGCCAGTGCAGTCGGCCCGCGGGTCACGGGCGCGGAGGTCGGCGCGCTCCTCGCCTACCTGGCGACGCGAGTTCTCGGTCAGTTCGAGCTGCTCGGCCCCGCTCCCACGGAGGGCCTTCCCGGCGGCAGGCTCACGCTCGTCGCTCCCAACATCGTCGCGGTGGAGCGTGCGCTCGGCGTAACCCCTCGCGACTTCCGGCTGTGGGTCTGCCTGCACGAGGTCACCCATCGCACGCAGTTCGCGGCCGCGCCCTGGCTGCACGCGCACGTGCGCTCGCTGATGCGCGACTACCTCACCGCGGCGGACCTCGACCCGGCGGCGATCGTGTCGCGCCTGCGTGGAGCGCTGGGTTCGCTGACCGACGTCGTACGAGGCCGTTCGGATCTCAGCTTTCTCGAGCTCGTGCAGACGCCGGAGCAGCGTGCCGTGCTGGATCGGGTGACGGGTCTGATGAGTCTGCTCGAGGGCCACGCTGACGTCGTCATGGACGCGGTCGGGCCGGAGGTCGTCCCGACCGTGGCGAGCATCCGCGAGCGGTTCGAGGGGCGTCGACGCAGCGGCAACCCCGTCGAGCGGATGATGCGTCGCCTGTTCGGCATCGAGATGAAGATGAAGCAGTACGCCGAGGGCGCACGCTTCGTCCGCGAGGTCGTTGACCACGTCGGCATGCCCGGGCTCAACCGGGTCTGGGGCGCCGCTGAGCTGCTGCCGGACGCCGGGGAGATCCGCGAGCCGGCCCGCTGGCTCGCGCGCGTGCACCCCCGGCCCCTCCCCGCGGTCAACGGCTGACGGCTGTGGCGCCCGACCCGGCGGTGGCGGCAGGTCGAACTGCGGTACGACGGGCGCTCGCCGCTCAGCCGGACCTCGCCGCCGGGGACCGACTGGCAGTTGCGGTCAGCGGCGGCGCCGACTCCCTGGCGCTCGCAGCCGCCGTCTCGTGGGTTGCGCCACGCATCGGACTGCAAGCGGGCGCCGTCACCGTCGATCACCAGCTCCAGGACGGGTCGGCCGAACGCGCCCTCGCCGTTGTGCAGGTGTGCGCCGGCCTGGGCCTCGACCCAGTGGCTGTCGAGACCGTGTCGGTCGGGCGCGCGGGCGGTCCGGAGGCCGCAGCCCGAACCGCGCGCTACGACGCCCTCGACCGGGCCGCGGACGAGATGGGCGCCATGGTCGTGCTGCTCGGCCACACCCTCGACGACCAGGCCGAGACCGTGCTGCTGGGCCTCGCTCGTGGCTCCGGCGCACGGTCACTCGGTGGCATGGCCGCGCGAGCAGGTCGCTACCTGCGGCCCTTTCTCGGTCTACGACGAGAGGCCACGCTGGCCTCGTGCGCGGCGCTCGGCCTGTCGCCGTGGGATGACCCGCACAACGCCGACCCAAGATTCAGCCGTGTGCGGGTCCGGCACGAGGTGATTCCGGCGATGGAAGCAGCGCTCGGGCCGGGAGTCGCCGAGTCGCTGGCGCGGACGGCGAAGCTGCTGCGCGCCGACGCGGACGCGCTCGATGACTGGGCCAAAAGCGTCGACTCCCTGGCGGTGGTCGACCTCGTGGCCCTTCCCGCGGCCATCCGCACCCGGGTGCTGCGCCGAGCTGCCATCGCCGCCGGCGTGCCGGCCGGCGCACTGACGGCGGGTCATGTCCGCGACTTGGACCGATTGGTCACCGAATGGCACGGCCAGCGGGCGGTGTCACTGCCCGGTGGGTTGGTGGGTGCCCGCGAATATGACAGGCTCGTCTTCCGATGACTGCGCCATTGCTGCCGATGCATGACGTCGATACTCAGCCGGCCGACCTGCACCCGGACGTCGAGGGTGTCCTGGTCTCAGAGCAGCAGATCCGCGACAAGATCGCAGAGCTCGCCAAGCAGATCGAGGCCGACTACACCGACCGTGAGGTGCTGTTGGTAGGCGTCCTCAAGGGCGCCGTCATGGTGATGGCCGACCTCGCCCGGGCGCTCACGATCCCCGTCTCGATGGAGTTCATGGCGGTCTCGTCGTACGGCTCGTCGACGTCGTCGAGCGGTGTCGTTCGCATCCTGAAGGACCTTGACCGCGACATCGCCGGGCGCGACATCCTCGTCGTCGAGGACATCATCGACAGTGGCCTGACCCTGTCGTGGCTGTTGCGCAACCTGCGCTCCCGCCAGCCGGCGTCGGTCGAGGTCCTCGCGCTGCTGCGCAAGCCGGAGGCGGCTCAGGTGCAGGTGCCGGTCAAGTACATGGGCTTCGACATTCCGAGCGTGTTCGTGGTCGGCTACGGCCTGGATTACGCCGAGCGCTACCGCGAGCTGCCCTACGTGGGGACCCTCCGGCCTGAGGTTTATGCCCACTGACGTCGCGTTGGCCGCGGCGCTCAGGCGAGCGGGGTATCGTCGTCGTACGGAAAATCCGCCCGATCAGGAGGGACGGGCCTGTCCCGGCCCGAGCCGATGAACCTCAGACGAACCATTCGTGGCCCGATCACCTGGCTGGTCGTGGCCGTGATCCTCGTGCTCGCCCTCGTGACGCTGACCTCGTCCAACGGCGGCTACAAGGGTGTGTCCCTCAACACGATCGAGACGGCGATCGCCGCCGGCGACGTCCAGACCGCCAACGTCCTGGACAAGGAACAGCAGATCCAGGTCACGCTCGACCCCGCCAAGGCCAAGACCATCGCGGGGATCGATGGTGCGACCAAGCTCCAGTCCAGTTACACGCTGCACTACGACGACGTCCTGCTGGAGGACCTCAAGAACGCGCCCAACAACTCCGGCAGCGACGCGATCAAATACAACGTCAAGGTCTCGCACGAGAACCCGTTCCTGTCGCTGCTGTTCAGCTTGATCCCCTTCGCGATCATCCTGCTGATCATGTTCTTCTTCCTGAACCAGATGCAGGGCGGCGGCGGCCGGGTCATGCAGTTCGGGAAGGCACGCGCCAAGCTCGTCAGCAAGGACACGCCCAAGACGACGTTCGCCGATGTCGCGGGCGCCGACGAGGCGATCGAGGAGCTCCAGGAGATCAAGGAGTTCCTGGAAAACCCGGCCAAGTTCCAGGCGATCGGCGCCAAGATCCCCAAGGGCG
>JAICMI010000122.1 GCA_025929315.1 Frankiaceae bacterium | reverse complement strand
CAGCCCGGCGACACACTTGTCAACACGGTGTGCGGGGCGGCGCGCGCGCAGGCCGAGGCACTGCCCGGCGTGACGCTCACCTGCCGCGACCTCTTCACTGCTCCGGGGCTGGGCGAGCTCAGGGTTCAAGCCAGCTCGGTGCACGCCGTCGACAACGCCCTGACGCACGTCGGGGACGCCATCCGCCGGGCGGGCGTCAGGTCGATCACGCCCGTGCCGGAGACGCCACTGACCGCTGGGCTGCCGACCGCCGCACGCACCTCGCCGGTGTGGGTGCCGGTGCTCGCGGTCATGCTGCTGTTCGCGTGGTCCGGGGTGGCGACGCGCTTCTCGCGTCGGCGCGGTCAGGGATAGGCAGGCTGCAGGAGTGAGATTCGCGATCTACCACCCGTGGGTCTACCTGCGCAGTGGCTTGGAGCGCACGTTTCTCGAGCTCTGCCGGCGCAGCCGGCATGAGTGGGTCACCTACACGCATCATCATCAACCCGACACGACGTACGACGAGCTGAGCAACTACACCGAGGTCATCGAGCTCACGCCGCGGGTGTCGGTGCAGCGCTCGTTGATCCCGCTCGTCGGCGCTGCCGCGACGATTGCACGGGCTCGACTGCCACAGGACGGCTCCCAAGGGTTGCTGGTCTCGTCGGAAGGCCTCGGCGACTTCATCCTCAACCACTACCGAGGACCGTCCGTGGCGTTCTGCCACACGCCGCTCAAGATCCTGTACGACCCGGCCACCCGGGAGGCGCTCCGCGCGCAGAGCCGGTCGAAGTACGCCGTGCTGCAGATGCTGGGCCCGGCCTTCGGCTTGGCCGACCGGCGGATGTGGCGGCGCTTCGACCACGTCTTCGCCAACAGCTCGGAGACCAAGAAGCGCATCGGTGCCGCGCGGCTGCGCGACCTCGCTGACGTCGAGGTGCTCTATCCCGGCGTCGACATCGAGCGGTTCGTCGTCGGCCCGGACCAGCGCCCCCCGCAGCTGCTGGTCGCGGGCCGGATCATGTGGCAGAAGAACATCGAGCTCGCGCTCGAGACCGTCCGGCTCCTGGCCGGCGAGGGCCTGTCGATCCCGCTGGTCGTCGCCGGGGCCGTGGACGACAAGAGCCGGCCCTACCTCGCCCAGCTGCGGGCAGCCGCCACCGGCCTGCCGGTCGAGTTCCGGCCCGACCCGACGGACGACGAGCTGATGGACCTCTACCGGACCAGCACGCTGTTGCTGTTCACCGCTCGCAACGAGGACTTCGGCATGGTGCCGCTCGAGGCCATGGCCAGCGGAACCCCGGTTCTTGCCGTCGACCGGGGCGGTCCCCGCGAGACGGTGGTGTCGGGGGTGACCGGCTGGCTGGAGCCACCCGAACCCCGCCAGTTCGCCGACCGGGTGCGAGCAGCACTCTCGGACGATCAGCTCACCCGGATGCGGCGGCCTGCCCGGGCGCGGGCGGAGGAGTTCGGCTGGGACCGGTTCGTGGCGCGGGTCGACGACGTCATGGAAGAGGTCGCGGCCGGCCACGACTAGAATCACCAAGCTATGGCTTCGACCGCGCAGACTTATGAGCTGACCAACCTTCAGACGCTCGAAGCCGAAGCGATCCACATCTTCCGCGAGGTCGCGGCCGAGTTCGAGCGTCCGGTGCTGCTGTTCAGCGGTGGCAAGGACTCCGTCGTCATGCTCCACATCGCCAAGAAGGCCTTCTGGCCGGCGAAGATCCCGTTCCCGGTCATGCACGTCGACACCGGGCACAACTTCCCGGAGGTGCTCGAGTTCCGCGACGCCACGGTGGAGAAGCTCGGCGTCCGCCTCGTGGTCGCGAGTGTGCAGGAGTCGATCGACAAGGGTCGGGTCCGTGAGCGGCCGGACGGCATCCGCAACCCCCTCCAGACGGTGACCCTGCTCGACGGCATCCTCGAAGGCCAGTTCGACGCGGTCTTCGGCGGCGCCCGGCGCGACGAGGAGAAGGCGCGCGCCAAGGAGCGGGTGTTCTCCTTCCGGGACGAGTTCGGCCAGTGGGACCCCAAGAACCAGCGCCCGGAGCTGTGGAGCCTTTACAACGGCCGACACCAGAAGGGCGAGCACATCCGGGTCTTCCCGCTGTCCAACTGGACCGAGCTCGACATCTGGCAGTACATCGCCGAGGAGCAGATCGAGCTGCCGCCCATCTACTTCGCCCACGAGCGCGAGGTCTTCCGTCGCGATGGCATGTGGTTGTCGGTCGGCGAGCACAGCACCCCCCGCGAGAACGAAGAGGTCGTGACTCTCAAGGTGCGTTTCCGGACCGTCGGAGACGCGCCCATCACCGGGGCGGTCGAGTCCACGGCAGCGACCTACGAAGACATCGTCGCGGAGGTCGCCGCCACCCGTGTCACCGAGCGTGGCGCGACGCGGGCGGACGACCGGCTCACCGAAGCCGCCATGGAAGACCGCAAGAAAGAGGGCTACTTCTAAGTGGAACTGCTTCGGTTCGCTACCGCCGGCAGCGTCGACGACGGCAAGTCGACGCTGATCGGCCGGTTGCTCTACGACACCAAGACCATCTTCGAGGACCAGCTCGAGTCGATCGAGCGCACCTCGCGGGACCGCGGCGACGAGCACACCAACCTTGCGCTGCTGACCGACGGGCTTCGCGCCGAGCGTGAACAGGGCATCACCATCGATGTCGCCTATCGCTATTTCGCGACACCCAAGCGCAAGTTCATCATCGCGGACACCCCTGGCCACATTCAGTACACACGCAACATGGTCACCGGCGCGTCCACGGCCAACCTCGCGCTGATCCTGGTCGACGCGCGCAACGGCATCGTCGAGCAGTCGCGCCGGCACTCCTTCATCGCATCACTGCTGCGCGTGCCGCACCTCGTCGTCTGCGTCAACAAGATGGACCTCGTCGACTACGACGAAGAGGTCTTCAACCGGATCCGCAACGAGTTCAGGCAGTTCGCGACCAAGCTCGACGTGGGTGACCTCTCGTTCATCCCGATCAGCGCGCTCCACGGAGACAACGTCGTCAACCGCAGTGCCAACATGCCTTGGTACGAAGGCTCGTCATTGCTGCACCACCTCGAAGAGGTGCACATCGCGAGCGACCGCAACCTCATCGACGTGCGCTTCCCGGTGCAGTACGTCATCCGGCCACAGCACCAGACCAACCGTGAGCTGCACGACTACCGCGGCTACGCCGGCACCGTCGCCGGCGGCGTGTTGAAGGCCGGCGACGACGTCGTCGTACTCCCGAGCGGGCTCACGAGCCGCATCGAGTCGATCGACACCGCCGATGGACCGGTCGCCGAGGCACACCCGCCGATGTCAGTGGTGGTCCGGCTCACCGACGACGTCGACGTCAGCCGCGGCGACATGATCTGCCGTCCGCACAACCAGCCCAAGGTCAGCCAGGACGTCTCCGCGATGATCTGCTGGCTCTCGCCGGACCACTCGTTGCAAGCTCGCGGCATGTACGCCGTGAAGCAGACGACGCGCAACGTCCGGGCCCAGGTGCGTGAGCTCGACTACCGCATCGACGTCAACACGCTGCACCGTGACGAGACCGCCGACTCGCTGTCACTCAACGAGATCGGGCGGGTGCAGCTGCGCACGACGCAGCCTCTGTTCATCGACGAATACCGTCGTAACCGGGTCACGGGTTCGTTCCTGCTCATCGACGAGGCGACCGGTGCGACCGTCGGCGCCGGCATGATGCTTTGAGCGACCCGGCCAGGAGCGATGCAGCGCTCGCGGGCGAGCTGGCCACCGCCGCCGGCGAGCTGCTCCTGAAGCTGCGCGCCGACGTCGGGTTCGACGAGCCGGATGCCCTGCGCAAGCAAGGTGACAGGCGTTCGCACGAGTTTCTCGTCGCTGCGCTGGAGTCCGCAGTGCCGGACGACGCGGTGCTGTCGGAGGAAGGCAGCGATGACAGGTCGCGTCTCGACGCGGACCGCGTCTGGATCGTCGACCCTCTCGACGGCACCTTGGAGTTCGGTGAAGAAGGCCGCACCGACTGGGCGGTTCACGTCGCGCTGTGGCAGCGCGGCTCTGCTCCTGGGCTGGGGGGACTGATCGCGGGTGCGGTGGCCCTGCCCGGGCTCGGCCGCACGCTGACGACCGGCGGTGACCTGCCGCAGCCGTCGGCGCCGGCAGACGGGCTCCGGTTTGCGGTGAGCCGGACTCGGCGACCGACGTGGTTCGACGGGTTCGCCGAGCAGGTCGGAGGCGTAGGCGTGCCGATCGGCAGCGCCGGCATGAAAGCGATGTCCGTCGTCCTCGGTGACGTCGACGCCTACGTGCACAGCGGCCGGATGAAGGAGTGGGACAGCGCGGCGCCTGTCGCAGTCGCCGCGGCCGCCGGGCTGCATGTGAGCCGGCTCGACGGCTCGCCGCTGGAATACAACACGGCCGAGCGCCTCACGCTCGACCTGGTGATCTGCCACCCGTCGATCGCAGACCGGCTGCTCGAAGCCGCGCAAGGCATCGCCGGCACCGACCGCACTGAGCGCTGAGGCCCTCGCGTCAACCCTGTAGTCGGGCCAGGACCTGGTCGACGGCGTCGTCCAGGGAGACCTGGGACGTGTCGATCACGAGCTCGGCATCTTGCGGCGCTTCGTAAGGGTCGTCGATGCCGGTGAAGCCTTTGATCTCACCGCGCCTGGCCTTCGCATAGAGACCCTTGACGTCGCGCTGCTCGCAGACCTCGAGCGGAGTCGAGATCCAGACCAGTACGAAGGACCCCGGACCGCCTGAGGCCTCAACCGTCTCGCGCACCCACTTGCGGGTGGCGTCGTACGGCGCGATGGGCGCGCACACGGCGAGCCCACCGTGCTTCGCAACCTCGGCGGCAACCCAGCCGATGCGGCGGATGTTGATGTCCCGGTCCGCTGCGGAGAAGCCGAGTCCTTTGGACAGATGGGTGCGGACGACGTCGCCGTCGAGCAAAGTGATCGAGCGGCTCGACGCCAGCCGTTCGACGACGGCGCGTGCGACGGTGGACTTGCCGGATCCGGACAGACCGGTGAAGAACACGACGCGACCGGCACCAACAGGCTGCGCCACGGTCGGCACCTCGACGATCGTGCCACCGGTGTAGGCCGCAGCCAGCTCGCTCGCACGTGTCGCTGCCTCGCGGGCGTCCATCGGCACTCTGACGACAACAGCCCCGGACTTGTTCGCTGCGTCCGTCCACGACTGCACCCACCGCGGACGTCGCGCGTCGTCGAGTCGCGCGCCTCCGACCGGCATCAACACCACGGCGTCCAGGGGCAGCTCACCGGACGGCATCTGCTCTGGAGGAGGGATGACAACCGGACGCGCACCGCCGGCGCGGACGTCCTGCGGACGTTCCCAAGGCATCGGACGCTTCGACACGATGCGCCCGTCCGTGTCCCGGATCGCGACCGGTGTCCCCTCTTCGTCGACATAGGTGTCGGCGGGCGGAAGCGCCTCGTCTGGGAGTAGTCCGAGGACTATCAGGTCGAGTCGTGACAGGTCGGTGTAATCGAGAGTCACTACTGCGCCGGGCACGCGCACAACCTAGTCCGACTGCCTTTGGGCTACGCCATTCGGCTGAAGATCAAGATAGTTATAACTAGTCATCGTCCGCGCCGATTGGCTGACCGATCTAGTCCTTCGTAAGCAGACGCCATAGCCCCCCTAGGCGTCGTAACTGCCCGGAGGAACAATGCGCAAGCCACTGCTAGTAGCGATGACGACGGCAATGTCCGTCGGTCTCGCCGCGTTCATCCCCGTCGCCGCAAACGCCGGTGCCGGAGACACGCCCAGCACGTTCAGCCTGACAGCCAGCGGCGGTCTGTCGATCTCCGTACCTGACGGCTCGGTGACCCCGGTCAACCTCGGCACGGCGAGCACCGGGTCCGCATCGCTGTCCAACTCGCTCGGCAACGTGACCGTCACCGACGGCCGCGGCGCTCTGGACGCCGGGTGGACGGCCGCAGCGTCCAGCACCGACTTCACCACGGGCACCGCAACGGCTGACGAGACAGTCACAAAGGCCAACGTCGGTTACTGGGCCGGTGTCGGCACCGCACAACTCGGACAGGTCGGCGCATTCACGCCGCAGGGCACGTTGTTGACGCCGGTCAGTCTCGCCGGCACCGGCGCCAACATTGGCGCCTGGCTTGGTACAGGTAACAACACGGTGACCTGGAATCCCAAGATCACCTTCACGCTGTTGCCGGCGCAGGTTGCCGGCACTTACAGCGGTACGATCACCCACTCGGTTTCCTGACCTAGGACCAGCTAGTCACATGCGACGACTACTCGCATCGCTCGCAGTGGTCGGGGCCTTCGTGGTCCCGGCCACTCCGGCGTACTCCGCTACAGGTCATGCCGCCGCGGCCGCTGCCAACAAGCATCCCGGTCTCGGCATCCAGCTGCTCGAGGCTCCGACCGCGCTCGCGAATGACCCACGCGCGCGTCTTTACATCATCGACCACCTCAAGCCCGGCGTGACCATCACGCGCAAGATGCAAGTCTCCGATGGGACGACGAGTCCACTCGACGTCTCGCTCTATGCGGGGGGCGCCGAGATCAAGGACGGTCTCTGGTCTCCCTACGACGGGAACCGTCCGAACGAGCTGTCCCAGTGGATCAGCGTGCAACCCTCCACGCTGCATCTCACTCCAGGACAGTCTGCCGTCGTCGAGGCAACGGTCGCCGTGCCGGCCGACGCGTCTGCGGCGGAGCGCTATGCCGTCGTGTGGGCCGCGGCCAGCATTCCGGGTAAGGGTCCGATCCACGAGGTCGCCCGCACCGGTATCCGCGTCTATCTCTCCGTCGGCGACGGCGGTGCGCCACCCACAGACTTCGGGATCGACACCCTGAGCGGGGCGCGCACGAACGACGGGCGTCCCGAGGTGTTGGCGCAGGTGCACAACACCGGTGGGCGCGCAATCGACATCAGTGGCTCGCTCAAGCTGACCGATGGTCCCGGTGGTCTGACCGCCGGTCCCTTCCCGGCAAAGCTTGGGACGACACTGGCCCCTGGCGAGTCAGAGCCCGTCACCGTGCTCCTTGACAAGTCACTCCCCGCCGGTCCTTGGAACGCGCGCATCGTGTTGCAGAGCGATCTGCTCAAGCGCGCGGCCAAGGCGACGATCACGTTCCCGTCCGCAGCGGGCATCACCGGACCGCCGGTCGCGGCCAAGGCGGTCCCGCTGGACAGACACCGACAGCTGCTCGTCCCGCTGGCGGTGCTGCTCATCGTTCTTGCCGCCCTCGCGTTGTTGCTGTGGTTGTGGCGGCGTCGCCGACGCGACGAGGACGACGAGCGTGACCCGAAGCCGACATCTGTGGTGCCGGCTCAGCGATCAGCTACCGACCGGCTGCGCGCTCGCTCGCGCTAGTAGACGAGCGCCTGGACGTCGGCGCCGAGGACTTCTTCGACGAACGTCTGTGCACCCGCGATGCGCACACCAGGCAGGACGTCGTCCGTCGTGATGTCACGGCGGGCGGCGCACTGCGTGCACAACGTGAGTGCTCCACCGGCAAGGATCGCGTCGCGCAGATCAGCCAGTGCCGCGGAGTGCGGCAGCTCAAAGGCTTCGGCGCGACCGGGCAGCGCAAACCACGACGCTTCTCCCGTCAGCCACAGCGAAACATCGGCACCGCTCGCGGTGGCCGTCGCGGCCACGGTGAATGCCTGCGCGCAGCGTTCTGGTGCGTCCGCGCCCACCGTCACCTTGACGATCAGCCGACGTCTTACCGCCACAGCATTGACCGGAACCGGGCAATGACGTCGTCGGTCGCCGCCCGCGCTCCTGTCGACAAGGGCCCCATGTCGAAGAAGCCGTGAATCATTCCGTCGTAGCAGTGCGAGTCGACCTCGACACCAGCCGCGCGCAGTGCATCGGCGTAGGCGTTGCCTTCATCGCGCAGCGGGTCGAACTCCGCCGTCGCCACCACGGCCGGTGCCAGACCAGCCAGGTCCTTGGCCTTGATGGGCGACATCATCGGGTCGGCGAAGTCCTTCGCGTCGCCGATGTAGTGGTTGAGGAACCAGACCATGTCGTCGGCGGTCAGGAAGTAGCCCTCGGCGTTGTCGATGCGTGACTGGTAT
>JAICMI010000061.1 GCA_025929315.1 Frankiaceae bacterium | reverse complement strand
TGGGGGATCGCGCGTTTGACCTGCGGCTTTGGGTGCCGACAGCTAGTCCGGACTGGTCGGGCAGCCTCGGTGCATCAATGGCGACCGCCCCCGCCGATGTGGTCGGCGGAGGCGGTCGAGTCTTACGAGACGAGCGACTAGTGTCGCGCCTCTGAAGTTCCTTGACGTCGTGCGTGCGGCAGGATCTCGTCGGCCGTCTTGGTCCAGATGAACGGGTGGCAGCGGTCGTTCCAGCCTGCGATGAAGCGGCTGATCGCGGTGACGAGGTCTTTGACGTTGGCGAAGCTGCCGCGTCGGATTGCTTGCCGCGTGATGATCCCGAAGAACACTTCGACCAGGTTGAGCCACGAGCCTGACGTCGGGGTGAAGTGCAGCGTGATCCGCGGATGCTTGGCCAGCCAGACGTTGATGTCGTCGTGCTTGTGGGTGTGGTAGTTGTCCACGACGACGTGCAGTTCGCGACGCGGGTAGGCGCGAGCGACCTTCTTGAGGAAGTCAAGGAACTCGGCTTTGCCGTGCCGGTCGTAACAGGCGTCGGTGACCTTCCCGGTGGCGACCTCGAGAGCGGCGAACAACGTGGTGGTGCCGTTGCGCTTGTAGTCGTGGGTGGCCTTTTCCGGCAGGCCAGGACGCAGCGGCAGGATGGGCGCGGTCCGGTCCAGCGCCTGGATCTGGCTCTTCTCATCGACGCAGAGCACGATCGCCTTCTCTGGCGGGTTGAGGTAGAGACCGACGACGTCACGAACCTTCGCTTCGAGCTCCGGATCGGTGGAGAACTTGAACGTCTCCTGCCGCCACGGCTGCACGCCATAGCGCTGCCACGCTCGCCCGACCGTCGCGTGCCCGATTTTGAGGTGGTCGCCGAGCATCCGCGTCGACCAGTGCGTGACCCCGAGCCGCTCCGGCGGCGGCTCCAACGTCGCCGCGATGATCGCCGCGTCGTCGATGCGCTTGGGGCGACCCGACCGAGGCGCATCGTCGAGGCCCACGAGCCCGTCGGTGGCGTACCGCTTCTTCCAGTGGCTCACCGTCGGGCGTGTCACCCCGAGCCGCCGGCAAATCGAGTTCGTCCCTTCACCGCCAGCCGCAGCCAACACGATCTTCGCCCGCTGGGCCAACCCGGCCCGCACCGACGACGACCTCGACCAACTCAGCAGCGTCGCCCGGTCCTCATCGCGTAGCCGCACCAGGCCAGTAGACAGCGACATGCCTGATCATCTCGCGTCCACCAAACAAAGTAAAGGAACTAACGAGACACGACACTAGACACCGTCGCGCTGCAGCAACATCACTCCTGACGGTGTGCCCCCACCTGAGGTGACCACCGCGGTGCGCGCTCCGGGCACCTGGCATTCGCCGGCCTGGTGTCGCAGCTGAGCGACTGCTTCATAGATGAAACCGAAGCCATGGGTGCGCCCTTCGGACAGCTGCCCACCGTGCGGGTTGACCGGCAGCTCGCCGTCGATGGCGATGCGCTTTCCGCCCTCCAGCCAGTCCTTCGACTCTCCGAGCCCGCAGAAGCCGAGGCCCTCCAGCCACGAGATCGCATTGAAGGTGAACCCGTCGTAGAGCAGTGCGATGTCGACGTCGCGCGGGCGCAGGTCGGTGCGAGTCCAAAGGTGTGCCGACTGACCGAGAACTTGGGGTTCGTGCGTGACCGTGCCCTGCTCCCAGGACACGCGTTCGAGAATCTGGGTGCCGACGGCGTCCACGCGAATCGCCGGCTTGGGCAGGTCGCCGGCGACGGATGCATCGGACACGACGACAGCGATCGACGCGTCGCACGGCACGTCGCAGTCGTAGAGCCCAAAGGGTGACGTGATGGGTCGCGCCGACAAGTAGTCGTCCATCGACATGGGGTCGCGATAGATGGCAGCCGGGTTGCGCGCGGCATTGGCGCGGTCGGTGAGCGCGATGCAGGCGAGGGTGGTTTCGCGGGAGGCGCCGTAGCGATGGAAGTACTGGTTGGCGTTCATGCCGATCCAGTTGCCGGCGGACATTGCGCCGAACGGCGCCCGCCACTCCCACAGCGGCCCAGCGACCCGGCCGCCCGGCATGCCGCCGAGCCGCAGTGCGCTGTAGGTCGACTCCCACACCGTCCGGAAGCACAGCACGTGCCGGCACAACCCGCTCGCGACCGCCAGCATCGCGGCGATGACGGCACCGCCCGGGCCGTGGATGTCGCCGCCACCGTTGATCCAGGTCGGGTGGATGCGCAGCGCCTCTTCGACCGTGGTGATGCCACCCTCGCTGATGCCGCTCGGCGAGTAGCCCGGGTAGGTGGACAGCCCGTCGATGTCGTCGAGGTCGAGGCCCGCATCGGCGACAGCTTCGAGGCACGCGTCGACCGTCAACGACAGCGGGTCGCGCATCAGTCGGCGTCCGATCGCGGAACGCCCGATGCCCGACAGGACGACCTTGTGCTCGAACATGTCGTCCGACAACCGCGCCCGCGGCGTCGGGAGTGTGGGCTCGCCGACCAGGTCTGCGTCGGTCGTTTCGCCGGTCGGCTCGAACAACGGGATCCACACGTCGTCCTGGTGCTCGAACGTGACCTGCACCCGCTGGCCGATGTGTACGTCGTCGGGCGCGCAGCCGACGACGTTCGTGGTGAGCCGGACCTTGGGGTCCTCGTCGAGGGCGACGTTGGCGACGACGTACGGCGGGGGCATGTCCGGCAGCCACTGCTGCTGGTTGACGGTGAACCCGATGACGGTCGCGGTGCCGGAGACGACGCGCGGTTCGCGCGCCCGGCTACGACACGAGGGGCAGATCGGAACCGGCGGATGCACGAGTACGCCGCAGTCGGCGCAGCCCTGGATGCGGAGCAGGCCGTCAGCGCCCGAGGTCCAGAACCACTCGTTCGCCGGGGTCAGCTGCGGGAGTGGACGCACGCGTGCGTCTTAGAACTCGCTCGTGGTGAGGAACTGCGCCACCGGTGCGGCCGCTTCGAACGACCCGGACAGGCCCGACGCGAAGTAGCCGACGTCGGTGACCATCGTGATGCCGGTGACCGCCCGGGCGGCGTCGCTGCAGAGGAACGCGAGCGCATAGGCCTGGTCGAGCGGCGTCGAAGGCTCGATGCCCGTCTCGTCGCGGTAGTCGGAGGCGAACCCCAGCCACATGTCTGCGTTGGCGCGCGCGAGCGGGGTGTCCGTCGGGCCCGGAAGAATCGCGTTGACGCGGATGCCTTCCTTGAGCAAGCCCATCGCCTCGCGCGCGACGTAGGCGCAGATGGCGAGCTTGGTCCAGAGGTAGTTGTCCATGCCGTTGTCGACCGCGTAGTTGGCAGCCTCGTCGAAGTCGGTGATGTCGAGGTAGCGCTTGACCCTGTCCAGGTTGGCCTGCCAGGCGGCGCCGGCGGCAGAGGAGATGAAGCCGATCGCGGCTCCGCGGGAGAGCGTCCCGGCGGCGCGCATGCGGTCGATCATGTGCCGGTGGCCGAGGAAGTTGATGCGCTCGATGCCCGGGGTGCCGTCGGCGACGCCGGCGCAGGAGAACAACGCGTGGACCGGCCCGCCGCACTTGTCGGTCGCCGCCTCGATCGAGGCCTTGTCGGCGAGGTCGACCTGGATGCTCTTGACCCCGTCGAGCGTCACCGGGGCACGGTCCATGACGACGACCTCGGCGCCCGCATCCTTGACGAGCTCGGCCAAGGCCGCGCCCATGCCGGTGGCGCCACCGACGACGACGGCGCGCTTCCCGTTGTAGCCATATGCGTCGAACAGAGACATGGACTGTGTGCTCCTCGATCGGGCTGCCGAGTGATGTGGCAGACGTTGCTTATCACAGCGCGCTCATCCGCGCTGACCTGCGTTGACGCACCTGTTAGAAGCCCCTACGGTCCGAAAAGCGCCGCTTTGCCAATGGCTGCCGGAGCCGCGTGAAAGGCATCTTCTCATTTCCGGAATCGTTGCTATCGTCAGGATAGATACCAGTAGACGGTAGGGAATATCCAGTGTCCCAGATCGAGAACGGGCCTCTCGCGTGACCTTCGGGGGCCGTCGATGACGTCGGGCACGCTCGTCCTCGGGGTGCTCAACGGTCTGACCATCGGACTGCTGGCAGTCGGACTGGTCCTGGTCTACAAGTCCAACCGCTTCCTCAACCTCGCTCACGCCCAGCTCGGCACGTTGTCGGCCTTGCTGCTTGCCAAATGGGTCTACGACTGGGGCTGGAACTGGTGGGTCGCCTTCGGCCTGGCGGCCCTCGTGGGCCTGGTCACCGGCCTGCTGGTGGAGCGCTACCTGGTCGGACCATTGCGGCGGCGCAGCAACTCACCCATCCGCCTGCTCCTGCTCGCGCTCGGTGTCTCCCAGCTGTTGCTGGCGCTGACCTACATCCCTGCACTCGGGCCCGACACCTCGAAGAACACGATCTACCCCCAGCCCTTCAACGCCAACATCCGTCTCGGCGGCGTCGTGCTGTCCGGCATGTGGGTGCTCACCGCGATCCTGGTGCCGCTGCTGGTCATCGCGCTCGCCCTGTTCATGCGCTACTCGGTGGTGGGCAAGCAGATCCGTGCGGCCGCCAACAACCCGGACGCCGCCCGCCTGTGCGGCATCTCCATCAACCGGATGAGCGCCATCACGTGGGCAGTCGCAGGTGTGTTCTCGGCCGTGTCCGCCGTCCTCACCGCCCCGACTCAGGCAAGCTTCAACGTCGGCGCCCTCGGCCCCTACCTGCTGATGCTGACCCTCGGTGCCGCCGCGTTCGGCGCGTTCGTCTCGATCCCCGGCGCCCTGCTGGGTGGTCTCGTCATCGGGCTGGTCAGCCAGAGCGTCTCCGCCATCACGTCCAACGGGTCCGACGCCGAGCTCGCGGTGTTCCTGCTGATCCTGGGCATCGTCCTGCTGCGCGGCCGCGCCATCGGGCAGGTGTTCTCACTCTCGGGTGCGCCGGCCGAGGACCTACCGGTAACGCGCGTGCCGGCCGCGCTGCGGACGAGCCCGCTCGTGCGGTTCCAGCGACCGGGACTGCTCGTCGCGGGTGTTTTCCTCGCGTGCCTCTGGCCGCGGCTGCCCTACTTCAACACCTCAGGCCACGCGTTCCTGCTGTCGCTCGTCATGATCTACGCACTGCTCGGCGTCGCCCTGACCATGCTCGTCGGCTGGGGCGGACAGGTCAGCCTGGGCCATTTCGCGATCGTGGGTCTGGGCGCCTATCTGGCCGCACGGTTGTCGACTCACGGGTGGACGCTGCCGGCCCTGTTCCTCGGAGTCGGCGCGATCGGCGCAGTCGCGATGGTCATCATCGGCCTGCCCGCGCTGCGCGTCCGCGGTCTCACTCTCGCGGTGACGACGTTGGGTTTCGCCGTCGTCGCCGACGACTGGCTCTACCACCAATCGTGGGTCGGCACCAAGCAGCCTTACGGCCTGCTCGTCACCGCCCCCGCTGTCGGTGCGCACCTCGGGACGCCGACATCGACACGAGCGATCTACTACGTCTGCCTCGTCGCCCTCGTCCTCACAGTTCTCGCCGCAGGCGCATTACGGCGTTCGAATCCGGGGCGGCTGATCCTCGCTGTTCGCGACAACGAACGCGCGAGCTCGGCGTTCGGCGTCAGCCCGGCGACGGTCAAGCTGGCGATCCTCGCCGTATCCGGGTTCGTGGCCGGCGTCGCCGGTGTCCTCTGGGCCGATGCCTGGACCTCGGTGAGCCCGACACAGTTCACCGCGGACGTGTCGGTCGCGATCATCGCGATCCCCGTCATCGGCGGGCTCGGTTCCGTCGGCGGCGCCGTGGCAGCGGCCGTCCTGCTCTACGGCTTCACGTTCTTTCTCGGGCCTGCCGTCACGCCGATCTTCGGCGACTACGGCCGCAACCTCGCCTTCAGCCTTGCGCTGGCCGGGTCCGGTCAGATCTTCGCCCTGATGAAGCTCCCCACCGGTCTGGCCGGAGCAGCGCAGCAGTGGTGGCAGGGCTATCTCGAGCAGCGAGCCACCCGCATGGCAGAGGCACAGCCAAAGGGAGGGGCCGAACATCTCCCGCTCGTCGTCAGCGGCGTGCGGGTGCAGTTCGGCGGCGTGGTCGCCCTCGACGGGCCCGACATCGAAGTGCGGCCGGGTGAGATCGTCGGCCTGATCGGCACCAACGGTGCGGGCAAGACGACGCTCATCAACGTCATCTCAGGCGTCATCACGCCGCAGCGGGGATCGGTCAAGGTGTTCGGCCACGAGGTCGTCGACCTGGCCCCGGACTTCCGCGCGGCGTTCGGGCTGGGCCGCAGCTTCCAGGACGCCACGTTGTTCGCCGGCCTGACCGTCACCGAGACGATCCAGGTCGCACTTGCCCACCGCAACAAGGTGGGTGTCATGTCGGCGATGATCAGTGCGCCGTGGGTGCGCGCGACCGAGCGTCGTACCCGGCAGACCGCCGACGACATCGTCGACCGTTTCGGGTTGCGAGCCTGGGCCGACGCTCGCACGAGTGAGCTGTCGACCGGCACCCGGCGCATCTGTGACCTCGCGGCGCAGGTTGCGATGAAGCCAAAGGTGCTGTTGCTCGACGAACCCACGGCCGGCGTCGCACAGCGCGAAGCCGAGGCGTTCGGGCCGCTGTTGCGTCGCATCCGTGACGAGCTCGACTGCGCGGTGCTGATCGTCGAGCACGACATGCCGTTGCTGATGGGACTGTGCGACCGGGTCTACGCGATGGAGACGGGCCAGGTCATCGCTGACGGGACACCGCAGCAGGTCCGCGAGGACCCGCGAGTTGTCGCCAGCTACCTGGGCACGCAACAGTCCGCGATCGCGCGGTCCGGTAATGGCATGCCACAACAGCCCGCAGCGAAGCGAGCACGTAAGACAGCAGTTGCCGCCGCCAGGAGAACGCAATGACCCCGTTCCAGCAGTTCCGGCTGTGGGCCCGCCGCGCGCCCGCCAACGAGCGCGTCTCGGCCGCACTCGCGACGATCGTCGTGCTGAGCCTGCTCGTCTGGGTGCTCATCCCGACAGGAGGTGGCAACGGGTTCGACAGCACGTTCCCCACCTCGGGTGTGGCCGCCACTCCCAACGGATCGGCGGCACCGTCGGAAGTGGCCGGCTCGGTGCCCGGCTCCACGACCCCCGGCTCCGTACCCGGGTCGACCACCGCCGGTTCGGTCCCCGGCAGCATCAGCAGCGGAGCCACGACGGGCGGTACGACGGCGCCGGCTGCGGGTGGCAGCACCACCGGCTCGTCCACCGGTGCGACGACCACGCAGAGTTCCAGTGGCGGTTGTCAGTCACCACCGGCAAGCGGCCCCGGCGTCACCGACAAGACGATCAAGATCGCGATCGCGCTCACGCAGATCATCGGTCCGGTCGGCAATGCGGCCTTCAACGTGGCACAGCCACAGTTGCAGCAGGACGCTTATCAAGCCGCCATCGACGACATCAACGCCTCGGGCGGCGTCGCGTGCCGCAAACTGGTCCCGCAGTACTACAAGAGCAACCCGGCAGACCAGAGCAGCCTTAGATCGCAGTGCAACGACATCATCGACAGTGGAGCCTTCGCCGTGCTGGACACGGGCGCGTTCGACTCGACCTCGTCGGCCTACACGTGCTTCCCGCAGCACCACATCGACTATCTCAGCGCCTACCTGATCGAGGAGAAGCTGCGCCGGCAGTTCTATCCCTACGTGTTCGGCTTCAACACCTACGACGCGGTCTACCACGACAGCGTGTTCGGCCTCGCGGCCAAGGGCTTCTTCAAGCCGAGCAACGGGTTCAAGAAGCTGGGCCTGCTCGCGCGCAGCTGCTTCCCTGAAGAGGTCACTCAGACCAAGGCGTGGCTCGCGCAGGTGGGTGTCCCCTCGTCGGCGATCAGCTATTACAGCGTCGGCTGCCCCGCGGTCATCGCCAACGACTCCGATCTCGAGCAGGCGGTGCTGCAGTTCAAGCGGGACGGCGTGACGAACGTGACCTATGTGCAGTTCACCGGCGACATCGCCCAGTTCACCAATGATGCACAACGCCAGCGCGCCACGTGGAAGTACGGCATGCCCAACGACCAGCTCGTGACGACGTCCTACGGCTCGCGTCATCCCAACTACCAGCAGTTCAACGGCGCGATCACGGTGAGCCAGGATCGCGACGGCGAGGAGCGGACACCCGGAGCGGTCCCGACGGCGGCCACCAAGCGCTGCAACGCGATCCTCGCGAAGAAGGGGATCGCCCCGACCTACAAGCAGCCCTACGCGGTCGGCAACGCGTGTGACCAGATCTGGATGCTCGCGGCGGCGCTCAACCACGCGCCCGCCATCCAGACCGACGCGCTCGCGGCTGGGCTGCAGGCAGCCAAGTCCGTCGCGTTCTCTTTCCCGCAGGGGCCCAACGACTTCACCAAGCAGGGCTCGACTTCCGGCGGGCAGTTCTACCGCTACGACACGTTCACGGACAAGTGCAACTGCTGGCGGGTCAGCGACGCCACGTTCCGGCGGAGCACATATTGAGCGCCACCGACAGCACGCAGCCAATGGTGCCGCTGAGCGGCGGCGCCAGCCTCGACCTGCTCCAGGTCGACAACATCAACTTTGCCTACGGGCAGCTGCAAGTGCTCTTCGACGCCTCGTTGTCGGTCCGGCAGGGTGAAGCGCTTGCGCTGCTCGGCACCAACGGTGCCGGCAAGTCGACGCTGCTCCGCGTCATCTGCGGGTTGGAGTCGCCCACGTCGGGTCATGTCATGTTCGGTGGCCGCGACATCACCGGCGCGCCCGCCGAGCGACTCGCCGGGCAGGGCCTGGCACTCATCTGCGGTGGCAAGGCCGTGTTCACCGACATGACCGTGGAAGAGAACCTGCAGATGCAGGCGCTCGGCATCCGGCGGCAACGATCGCTGGTGCGCGAGCGCATGGATCGGGTCTTCACCACCTTCCCGCGACTGGCCGAGCGACGGTCACAGCCGGCCGGAAAGCTGTCGGGTGGCGAGCAGCAGCAGCTCGCGGTGGCCAAGGCGCTGCTGCTCGACCCGCAGCTGCTGTGCATCGACGAGCTGTCCTTGGGTCTGGCGCCGGTTGTCGTCGGCGAGCTGATGGAGATCGTCCGCAAGCTCAACCGGGAGGGACTCACCGTCGTCGTGGTCGAGCAGAGCCTCAACATCGCCGCCGAGCTTTGTGACCGCGCGATCTTCCTGGAGAAGGGTGAGGTGCGGTTCGAAGGCCGCACCGCAGACCTGCTCGAACAGGACGACATCGCGCGCGCAGTCTTCTTCGGAGCGTCCTGAGATGCGGCGCGCTCTTCTCCGGATCAATGCCGTCGGGTGGGCGCTCGGACTCGCTGTCGTCGGCCTCGCGCCGATGGTGGCGCGCGCCGACGCACCGACCGAGCAGGGCTGGTGGACAGTCGCCAACCCCGGCGGCTTGCCGTTGAGCCCGGCCGACGCCACGGCCGCCGACGTGCCCGCCGACGGTCTGCTCGTGCAGTCAGGCCCGATCAATCCGACGTCGCCGTGCAACTGCACCGCCTTGGCGGCCGTCATCTACGAGTTGAAGGACGGTACGACCGCCACCGATTTCACTTTGAAGGTCGCGCCCAACAGCGGTACGACGCCGGTGGCGACGCTGGAGCTCTGCCCGCTGGTCAACGCGGGTCTGCACTCCGAGCAGGGCGGTCCCCTCGGTGACGCGCCCGACTACGACTGCAAGCACCACGAGTCCGCGGCGCTGGGCGCCGGTGACTCGAGCTTCACCTTCCACGTCGGTTCGCTGGTGTCTGACGGCATCCTTGCCGTAGCGATCATTCCCGGTGACTCGACCTCGCGCGTGGTCCTCAGCAAGCCGAACAGCTCGTCACTCGCTACCACCGAGTCGACGTCGAGCGGCCCGGCGTTCCCAGCGCCGTCGATCTCTGCCCCGTCGACGACGGACAGCGGGAGCGCTCCGGTCACGGGCGGCGCAGCGGCACAGCAGCCTTCGGTCCCCTCGCTGCCGCAGCAGTCGTCGGTCGGTGGATCGGATCCGGGCCAGACACCGGTGATCGCACCGTCGCCGGCGGCGACGGCGGTCGCCACGACGCCGGTCGCCGCGACCTCGAGCACGGACAAGGGCTCCACACCGATCGCGATCCTGATCCTTCTTGCGGGTATCGCGGTGGCTTCGGCTCTGTGGGCAGTGGCGGGGCGTGGGCCGGGGCAAGGCATCGCCGAGAGCTGATCGGCCCGGTCAGCGCCCCAGTCAGCGGCGCAGTCAGCGGCCGAACAGCCCGCGTTCGATGACGTCGGCCGTTGCCTCGGTGAAGGCCGCGTCCGCCCGGCGCGACCCGTAAGCCGTGAGCAACGCGGCGTAGACCACGTCGTCCACCTCGCTGCCGGCCAACCCTCGGTGGCGCAGCGCACGGCCGGCATGACGACGGCTCCAGTCAAGTGCGCCGGCGGCATCGACGCTGAACGCGGGATCATGGAAAGCTGCGTCCATCCAGACGCCGAGCACGGCGGCCTCCTCGGCCCGGACTGAGTTGTAGCGCTGCAACCAGCGTCGAAGCTCGTCCCGGGTCGGTGCACCGCAGGGGTCTGCGTGCGGCAGCTCGAGCATCGTCTTCCACAACGGACGCATCGCCCGCACCACGAGCACCCGGGTGAAGTCGGCCTTGTTGGTGAAGTAGCGGTAGAACGCCCCGTGCGACACGCCTGCTGCCGACACGATGTCGTCGATGCGTGTGCCGAAGTAACCACGGGACAGCAGGGTCGACCGGCCGGCGCGGAGCAGGCCGTCGATGGTCGGGTTGACCTCCCGGTCGACAGTCGCGGGGTCCTGTTGCAGAAGTGCGGCCAGTGCCGGGTCCAAGGGAATCGGGACCGGCGCGGAGGGCGCCGCATGGACGTTGACCGCGGAGTCGATCCCGAACAGCGTGCGGTGTATGACGTCGGCGAGCGCGTCCTCGAGGTGTTCGCGTGGAAAGCGGCCGGGGTCGACGGCACGCATGATGCCGACCATCGTGTGTGCCCAGCCGATCGTCTCCGTGAGCAGCTCGATCACCACGTCGAGATGGGAGACGGACAAGGCGGAGTCGGCCAGCCTGCTCCGGATCTTCGCCACGTTGCGGCCCATGACTCCGGCCCGAATCGATGCCACATCCTCGGTGCTGTCGATCGCGGCCCGGAGCGCGTGAAACAGCCCGCCGTAGCGGTCGTAGACGTCGCCATAAGCCGCAACCCAGGCGCGGATGCTGCCCCAGCCCTGCGCGTCGGGGGTCAGCGGGTCGAGTCGGTCGACGATGTCCTGGATGTGACCGACGACGTCGGCCGCCAGCTGCCGGATGACGTCGTCGCGGCTGGAGAAGTACTGATAGAACGCGACGCGGGAACAGCCGGCCTGGCTGGTGATGCGGTCGACACTGCAGCGGTCGTATCCCTGTTGGGTCAGGACTTCGACGGTTGCCTCGACGATGCGCTCGCGCGTCTCGCGGCCCCGTCGCCCGACGGTCGGGTTGTCGCCGAAAGGGGCGCGGCGTACCGCGTCGGCGCTCATCCGTCTGCGCGGGCCTTGTCCTTGACGGACGGGACGATGGGTGGCGCCTCACGCCAGTTGGGAACTCCGGAGTCCTCTTTGGCGATGGGGTAGTGGTCGTCGTTGACCCATGCCCAGTGCGCGTGGTTGAGCTCATGCAGCGTGAAGCACGCGTTGAGCGCGTTGTAGAAGCCCATGTTGTCGACGGTCTGGTTGACGGCTTCTTTGATGAGCAACGCCGAGACCGTGGGCAGGGCAGCGATGCGCCGGGCGAACTCGAGTGTCTGATCGGCGAGCTCGTCCGGTGCGAACACCTTGCTGACCATCCCGAGCGCGTGCGCCGAGTCGGCGTCGAGCGAGTCGCCGGTGAGCAGGAGCTCCTTCGCCTTGCGCGGGCCGAACTCCCAGGGATGGGCGAAGTACTCCACGCCGCACATGCCCAGTCGCGCACCGACGACATCGGTGAACCTCGTGTTGGTGTCGCACACGATGAGGTCGGTCGCCCACAGCAACATGAGCGCAGCGGCGTAGACGTCACCGTGAGCCTGACCGATCGTGATCTTGCGAAGGTTGCGCCAGCGGCGGGTGTTCTCGAAGTAGTAGTGCCATTCCTGCAACATCAGGGCTTCGGCGCCCTTGCGTGTCCCGCCATTGATGCCGCGGGTCGGATGCTGACCCGGACCCGGCATCAGCTCCTCCATCGAGACCTTGGAACCCATGTCGTGGCCGGAGGAGAACAGCGGGCCCGCACCGGCGAGGATGACGACGCGTACCTGGTCGTCGGCTTCCGCACGCAGGAACGCGTCATTGAGCTCGACAAGCATGCCGCGGTTCTGCGCGTTGCGGGCCTCAGGTCGGTTGAGCGTGATGCGGACGATCTTTCCCTCGTCGAGTGGCTCGTACAACAAGAAGGTGTAGTCGGCCACGTCGGGCTCCTTGGTCAGGCAGGCTCGTCTGCGGGTGACATTACCGTCAGCCGAAGGTGCGTGTAACGGCCGTGACCACGAGGCGGTCGTCGCTGCCCGAGTCGCGAACGTCGACGCGCGCGACTCTCCCGTCCGCGGTCGCGCGGGCGGTGAGCGGACCCACTCGCGCAGGGCGTAGATAGCGCATCGAAAGCGAGGCCAGACTCGTGGCAGATGCTGTGGAGACTGCAGCTTCCTCGACGACGAGTGCGATCAAACCGCCGTTGATGGTGTTGGAAGAGTTGAGCCCGTCGTCGGATCGCACGAGCACCGCAACGCCGGGCTCTTGGCGGATGCAGCCGGCACGGTCGGCGAACGGCTGGTCCAGTCGCATCGTCTCGTCGCGAGTGCGGTCGAGCAGCAGGGCTGAGTCGGGGAGTCGCAGTGACTCGTCCGGCACCGGCATGAACGTCGCGCTTGCGGTGCCGAGAGGTTGGCCGTCACCATTGTCGGCAACGCTGCTGAAGTCGACACCGGCGACGAACACGTTGCGGCCGGCCTTCACCGGACGGCCGACTCCGACGATTCGCCGGACATCCTCGGCAGGCCGGAACAAGTCGACGGCGAGGTCGAGGGTCACGGGCACCCGAGGCCCCATCACGCGGCCGGCCAGGAGCCCGGCGAGGAGATCGGTGAACGCCGCGATGATCGACGTACGAAGACGGGACGTGCCGGGCAGGTGCATCTGCGGTGTGACATCAGCGGTGCCGTGCAAGGCGTCGTCGACCACCGAGATCCTCATGCCGAGCTCGCCGATGATGTGCCGGCGGTCGAGTTCGCCGCGGGTCATGGCTGACTACTGACGGGCGGAGCCGCGCGGCACTTCGCGGAACGGGACGTTGCGATCGAGCGCCTGCTCGCGCGGCATGCCGAGGACGCGCTCAGCGATCACGTTGCGGGCCATCTCGGTCGTCCCGCCGCCGATCGACGGTGTCTGGCGCATGAGGAAGTCGGTGCCCCGCTCGGCCGCCTCGCCGTCGTCGTCTGCCCAGGCGCCACCGGCGGCGCCGGCGATCTCGAACGCGATGGTCGACTGCCGCGACAGCGAGACACACATCAGCAACCGGCCTACCGCCGCCGCCTGGTCGGACATCGTTCCGGTCATGATGCCGCGCGCGACGCGGTGGTTGAGCGCCTCCGTCACCAAGCCGATCTCGAGGGCCTCACCGGCGAGCTCGCGCGCGACGGGGTCGTCGATCCGACCGGCGTCGCGGACGACCTTGAGGATCGACCCCTTTTCGCCCTCGCGCGTCGCACCGGTCGGGCGCGTCACGTAGGGAGAGTTGTGCTGCATGCGCTCGTGGAACAACCACCGGACGCCGACGGTCCAACCGTCGTCGACGTCGCCGATCCGGTCGCTGTCCGGAACGCGGACGTCGGAGAGGAACTCCTGGCAGAACTCGCGGTTGCCGTTGAGCATCTCGATCCGGTGCACGGTGACGCCCGGCGCGTTGAGCGGCAGGATGAACACCGAAAGACCGCGGTGCTTCGGCACGTCCCAGTTGGTGCGCGCGAGGACCAGTCCCCAGTCGGCCCACCACGCGCCGCTCGTCCAGATCTTGGACCCGTTGAGCAACCACTCGTCGCCCTCGCGCACCGCGCTGGTGAGAGCGCCGGCGACGTCCGAGCCTCCGCTGGGCTCGGAGAGCAGCTGCATCCAGATCTCCTCGCCCTTCAAGATGGCGGGGACGTGGCGCTGCTTCTGCTCCTCGGTGCCGAACTCGAGCAGCACCGCCATGCAGGGAGTCATCGGGGGGACCTGCAGCCGAGCGGGGTACTCGTAGCCGACGAGCTCGTCGTTGAACGCGCGCTGGTGCGCCGGCGTCAGGCCCTGACCCGCGTAGTCCTTGGGGACGCAGATGCCGGCGAAACCTGCGTCGAAGAGCATGCGCTGCACTTCGCGCTCGCGCGCGACCTCGGCGAGGTCTTGCTGCTCGTCCTTGCCACGAAGCGTCTGGCCCGGACCGTCCGCCCGCCGCAGGTTGGCACGGATCCACTCGCGCGCCCGCTGGCGGAACGCCTCGACGTCCTCGACGTTGTCGTCGCTCACGCGTCCACCTTGTTTGCGGCCGCTTCGTCGCGTTGCTGGCCGAGGTCGGCGAGCCGCTGGCGGTGTTGGGAGGGAGTTCCGTAGAGCGCCCGGTTGACCGTCTGCCGGCGCAGGTAGAGGTGCACGTCGTGCTCGAACGTGACGCCGAGGCCGCCGTGCAGCTGGACGCAGTCCTGGATCAGCTCGCCGCCGTAGTCGCCGATGAACGCCTTGCCGGCGCTGAGCAGCATCGCTGCCCGGTCGTCCCCGGTGCCGAGCTCCTCGGCGGCCTCGTCGGTGATGGCGTGGCCGGCCTCCAGCCACGACTTCATGTCGGCGAACCGATGCTTGAGTGCTTGATAGGAGACGAGCGGCCGGCCGAACGAGTAGCGGTCGAAGCCCCACTCGACGGTCATGTCGAACGCCGTCTGCATCGCGCCGACCGACTCCGCGTTGACCAGGGCGAGCACGAGATGGAACTGGCGTTGCACCTGAGCGCTCGCCTGGCCGACCTCGCCGACGGCGGCCGCGCGCGGAACGCGAACGTCGCTGAACGACACCGCGCCGAACCGGCGGGTGAGGTCGACGCTCCGCATCGCGGTGACGGTGACGCCGGCAGTCTCGGCCGGCACGAGCACCTGGGTGAGCCCATCGTCGGTGCGGCCGGTCACGAGGAGATGGCTCGCTTGCTCGGCTGCTTCGACGGGGCGCTTGACCCCGTTGATGACGAGGTCGTCGCCATCCACGCGGATCTCCACGTCGACGTCGAGTGGTCGCCGGCCGGGCTCGTCGATGCACCACGTCGCCACGGTGCTGCCGTCGAGCAGTCCGGCGATCACGTCGGGGTGGCTGTCGGTCTCGGCGAGGGCCGCCGCGACCACGTTGGTTGCGATGAGCGGACCCGGCGCGGCGTGAGCACCGAACTCGTGGGCAACGATCGTGAGGTCGAGGATGCCGTTGCCGCTGATGTTGCCGCCGCCGTGCTTTTCGGTCACGAGCAGCGAGGTCCAGCCGAGCTCCGCGCCGCGACGCCAGTAGTCCGCGTCGTAACCGGCCGCCTCGTCGCGTAGCCGGCGCAGGACCTCGACCGGCACCTGGTCGGTCAGGAACTTGTCGGTCGTCTCGCGGAAGAACTCCTGGTCCGAGCTCAACTGCAGCAGCATCAGGCTCTCTTCACTTGGCCAGCGGACGGGGCGTCACCATCACGGACGGGATGCTGGCAGTGGCCCCCAGCGTGAGCACATTGTGAACGACGTTGACGATCTCTTCGACGTCGACCAGCATGCCGCC
>JAICMI010000056.1 GCA_025929315.1 Frankiaceae bacterium | reverse complement strand
GGTCTCGCGTCTCGTCGGTTCGCCGCCCGGTTATGTCGGTTACGAAGAGGGTGGCCAGCTCACCGAGCGGGTCCGACGCAAGCCGTTCTCGGTCGTGCTGTTCGACGAGGTCGAGAAGGCACACCCGGACGTGTTCAACACCCTGCTTCAGGTGTTGGAGGACGGCCGGCTGACCGACTCGCAAGGTCGCACCGTCGACTTCAAGAACACCGTCATCATCATGACGACCAACCTCGGCACGCGTGACATTGCCAAGGGCATCAACCTCGGCTTCGCGGGCGAGCAGACGGATGCGTCTTCCTACGAGCGGATGAAGCTCAAGGTGCAGGACGAGCTCAAGACGCACTTCCGGCCCGAGTTATTGAACCGTGTCGACGACACGATCGTGTTCCACCAGTTGAGCGAAGAGAACATCGTCGAGATCGTGGACCTGATGATCGGTCGGGTCGACGCGCAGATGAAGAACCGCGACATGGCGATCGAGCTCACCTCCGACGCCAAGAAGCTGCTCGCCAAGAAGGGCTACGACCCCGTTCTGGGTGCGCGGCCGCTGCGGCGGACGATCCAGCGCGACATCGAGGACATGCTGTCCGAGAAGATCTTGTACGGCGAGCTCACCGCAGGGCAGATCGTGGTGGTCGACGTCGAGGACGACCCGGACGGTGTTCCGGCGCCGGACGGCACACCCGCCAAGAAGTTCGCCTTCCGCGGCGAGATCAAGCCCGTGGCGCCCGATGCACCGCCGGTCGCAGCTGCCGGGGCCGGCAGCGGCGAGAGCGAGGCCACGGCCGCGCCCGACGCTTAAAGGTCGACGCGGTCGCGGAAAATACCGTCGACATCGAGGTGGGCGCAGCGGTTGAGCGCCCACCTCGACTGCACGTCGTAGGCAAACGCGAGGAGTCCGGCGTCGTGGGCTCGTCGTACCCATCGGTTGGTCCACCACGGCCAGCGCATGTTCAACGCGTTCGCACCTGATCGCTTCGCTGCCTCGATGATGTCGCCGCGGCGGTCGACGAGGCGAATGCTCATCGCGTAGTAGCCGCTGTGGTCGAGGTGCTGCCAACCATGCACAAGCTTCGGGGTCCCACCGACCAGCCAGAGCCGATCCAGCGCATTGGCGGCATGCGCAACGTCGACGACGGCGGCCGCGACCTCCGGGAGGCGCACGTCGATCGCAAGGTCGAAGTCCGTCCCGCAGTCGGCGTAGAGCTCGGCTAGCGTCGGCATGTGTGCCGGGAGCTGGTCGCGTCGTACGTTCGCTATCGGTTGCTGTCGACGTTTCGCGGCGCGGAGCACACCGTCGTGGTCGAGGATGACCTGGCCATCCGCAGTGAGCCAGGCGTCGGTTTCGAGGCCGCCTGCACCGCGCGCGAGCGCCTCGCGGAACGTCCCGAGTGTGTTGTCCGGTCCGTGCGCGCGACCGCCGCGGTGCGCGAAGACGTAGCGGAAACGTCCGCTCATGCGGGGAGCCGGTAGCCGTCCGGGACGGATTCGACCAGCCCGTCAGCGACGAGACTCTGCAGTGCTCGGGTCAGTTGCTCCGGGTCGTGCCACGTCGAGTCCAGCACCACAGCAGGTACTGGCAGCGCGCTTGCTCGCAGCACGGCAAGCAGCCGCCCGCGTGCCTGCCGATCGGTGCCTTCGTAGGACTGGGTGCGTCGGGTGGCGCGACTGGCCGGCCGTCCAGCGGCGAGCCAGCGACACTGCGCCGCGACCGGGCAGTCGTTGCAGCGGGGTGTGCGCGCGCGACAGACCAGGGCGCCGAGCTCCATGACGGCCACGCTGTACGACGCGGGCGCGACTTCCGGCACGCGCGCAAGCGCGGCCGCTCGCTCCGCGACGGTCGGGGCGGTTGCCGCGTCTTCGCGACCGTCGAACGCACGCGCGTAGACGCGCCGGACGTTGGTGTCCAGGACCGCGACGCGTGCACCGAAGGCGAAGGCCGCGACCGCCGCCGCGGTGTAGTCGCCGACACCCGGCAGTGCGCGGAGCTCTTCGATGTCGTCGGGTACTTCGCCTCCGTGGCGGTCGACCATCGCGCTCGCGGCCGCGTGCAGGCGTAGCGCACGCCGCGGGTAGCCCAGCCGGCCCCACGCGCGGACGGCTTCACCTGTCGACTCGGCGGCGAGCGCGCCCGGGGTCGGCCAGCGAGCCAACCATTCGCGCCACACCGGCTCGACCCGTGCGACCGGCGTCTGCTGGAGCATGAACTCGCTGACGACGACGGCCCACGGTGTCGCGCCCGGCCGCCGCCACGGGAGGTCGCGGGCGCTGTCGGCGTACCAGCGCAACACCGCGCGGTCGAACGGCTCGCTCATCGAGCGCCGATCCTCGCACGTAGCATCGCGCGGATGGGTCCGAACACGTTGCTGCGTCCGGTCGGGCCTCGTCCGCCACGGGTCTACTGGATCCGGCGGTCGGTCATCCTCGCCGTACTCCTCGTTCTGATCATCGTCATCGCCAAGGCCTGCTCCGGCGGAGCTGCAACGCCCGCGGCCGGACCGGCGCACAGCACCACGACGCCGGCTGCGACACCGAGTCCCACGCCCACCCGGGTGCCGGGCTGCCTTCGACGGGACCTCACGGTGGCGGCCGCGACCAGCGCGTCGACCTATCCGGCCGGCTCGACGCCGAGGTTGTCAGCAGTTGTCCGGAACGTCTCGGATCACCCGTGCCGGTTCCGGACCTCGCCCGGCGACCGCGTCTGGACGATCGTGTCCGGGGCTGACCAGGTCTGGTCGTCGGCGGACTGCACGTCCAAAGGGGCGATTGCGAAGTCCCGCCTCCGAGCCGGCAAGACCATCGCCTACGCGCTCGTGTGGAACCGGCACCGGTCCGCCAACAACTGCCCGGCGGACATGCCAGAAGCACCGCGAGGCACCTACCAGCTGCGGGTCACGATCAACGGTGTCGCCGCCGACACGGTCGTCTTCCACCTGACCGACTGAGCCGGGCGGGCCTCAAGGCGGCCCTCGATCCCGACGACACCTGAAGCAGGGCCGCCCGGCCCCGAGCTGCGCCTGCCCGAACCCCTGCCCGAGGTGGACCGTGACCGTCGTCCAGCCGCCCGCCGCTGCGGCGTCGGGCAGTGGCGAGCCGGTCACTGTGGTCGTCGTCGACGACTCCGCGGTGCAGCGTCGCTTTGCCCGTGCTGCCATCGAGGCCGGCGGCGGTCTGACCGTCATCGGTGAAGCACGCAACGGGCGCGATGCGATCGCGATCGTCGAGCGACTCCGGCCGCAGGCCGTGCTCATGGACCTGCACCTGCCGGTCATGAACGGCATCGAGGCGATCGAACGGATCATGGCCGTGCGCCCGACGCCGATCATCGTCTACTCAGCCTTCGTCGACGGTGCCGACCGGGACAACGCCGCCGCTGCGTTGGCCGCGGGCGCGGTGGACGTGATGGAAAAACCCGGCGCGGACAGCCGCGGAGGGCTGGAGGACTACGCGGAGTCGTTGCGGCGTCGCTTGCGCGTGGCCGGCCGCGTCAAAGTGATCACCCATCCCCGGGGCCGGCTGGGCGGCGGAGCGCCGACGACGGTGTCCACTCGAGGCCTTGTCGGTTCGAGCCATGTCGTCAGCGCCGCTCCCGTCAGGCCTCCTGGTTGCTCGCTGGAGCTGAGCCCGCGTCGGGTGCGCGTCGTTGCGATCGGCGCATCAACCGGAGGGCCGCAGGCGTTGAACAACGTCCTCGCCGAGCTGCCGCCCGACTTCGCGGCGGCCGTCGTGGTCGTCCAGCACATGGCCGACGGCTTCATCGAGGGACTGGCCGGATGGCTCGACACAACCTGCGCCTTGCCGGTCTCGGTCGGTGCCAACGGCAGGCGGCTGATGCCGGGCACTGTCACGATCGCGCCGAGCGGCCTCAACTTCATCGTCCACGACCAGCTCCGCGTCACGATGCATCAGCCACCGCCGTCGCAGTACCACGTCCCTGGAATCGACGCGACGTTCATGTCGATCGCGGACACGGTCGGCCGTGAAGCCGTTGGCGTCCTTCTCACCGGGATGGGTCGCGATGGTGCCGCCGGCATGAAGTGCCTGCGCGACGCCGGTGCTTTCACGATCGCCCAGGATGAGGAGACGTCGGCCGTCTACGGCATGCCCGCGGCCGCGGTCGCCATCGATGCTGCTGAGCTGCAGCTGCCCCTTGAAGACATCGGCAGCGCTGTTCGGCGGCTGACAAGACCGACCGCGCCGGGAGGTGCGTCGTGAACCCGGCGCAGATGTCCGACGAGCAGTACGACGCGATCACCCGCTTGTTGCGTGAGTCTGCCGGGCTCGCGTTCGACCACTCACGGCGCGAGTCGATCGCCTACAGCATCGGCGAACGGATGCGCGCGACCGGCAGTGCTGACGTGCCGTCGTACTTGGCCATGCTCACGGACGGCGGCGAGCGGCAGGCGCTGCTGGACGAGGTGACCATCCCCGAGACGCACTTCTTCCGTAACCCGCCGCAGATCCGGGCGTTGCGCACACATGTGCTGCCGGAGCTGTTGCGTCAGGCGCGGGACACCAAGCGACTGCGCATCTGGAGCGCCGGCTGCTCGACGGGAGAGGAGCCCTTCACGCTCGCCATGCTTCTCCGCGAGCTGCTGCCGGCCAATGCCGGTTGGGACGTGCGCATCGTGGCCACCGACATCTCCACGCGCGCGCTGGTGGCGGCGCGCGAGGCGCGTTATGCCCAGCGCGCGTTCGTGATGACCGATCCTCTGGATCGGCAGCGGTTCTTCTACCTCGACGCCGACTCCGGACACTTCGTCGTGCGTGACGAGATTCGCGACATGGTCGAGTTCCGGCACCACAACCTCGCGACGCAGCCGCCTCCGTTTGGTCCGCGCGAGCTCGACGTCGTGTTGTGCCGCAACGTGACGATCTACTTCGACCGGACGACGACCAAGAACCTGATGAAGCGGTTGCACGGTTGCTTGCGCGACGGCGGCTACCTCTTTCTGGGGCACGCCGAGACGTTGTGGCAGGTGAGCGACGAGTTTTCGCTGGTGCCGCTCGGCGACGCCTTCGTCTATCGGCGTGGTGTCGGAGCCGACAGCAAGCGTGCGGTGTTGCCTGATCGTCGTACCGAGAACGAGCCTCGGCCCACCAGAGCGGATCGGCGCCGCGGGCCGGTTGACCGTCGCGGCTCACGGTCAGCGGTTGCCGTCACGCCGGCGCCGCCCGCCGAGCCCGATCCGATGGTGGTGGTGCGGACCGCCGTTGCGACAGGCAGCTACGTGGAGGCAGCAGACCTTGCTGCCGAGGTGACGACCGTGGACCCGTTGCGCGCCGAGGCTCACTACCTGCAGGGTTTGGCGCTCACCAACCTTGGCCGCGACGCCGAGGCATTGGTGGTGTTGCGCAAGGCCGTCTATCTCGACCCCCACGACGGATTCGCGCATTTCCTGCTCGGTGGTGCGTTGGAGCGTTCCGGTGAGCTCGTCGCTGCCGGGCGCTGTTATCGCGCGGCCGCGACGACGCTCGGGACGCGTCCGTTGGACAGCGTCGCGCCCGAGCTCGGCGGGCGTTCGGTGGCCGAGCTGGTCGTTCTTTGCCGGCAGCTGGCTCTCCGGGTCGAGGGACAAGCCTGAGCTCTCGGTGAGTCATGCTGTCCCGCATGAACGTCATTCGTGACCTGGTCGGTGTCGACTTCCCGCTCTTCGCTTTCAGCCACTGTCGAGACGTTGTCGCGGCGGTGAGCCGGGCCGGCGGGTTCGGTGTGCTCGGCGGCAGCATGTTCACCCCGGAGTCACTCGAGGCCGAGCTTCGCTGGGTCGACGACCATGTTGATGGCAAGCCGTACGGCGTCGACATCCTCGTGCCGGAGCACCAGTTCGACACCGGCGGCATGACGATCGCGCAGCTCGCGGAGCACCTGCCGACCGAGCATCGCGAGTTTCTCGCGTCGCTGCTCAAGGACTACGACGTCGACCTCCGTCTCGACGGCGGCCACAGCGACGTCCCGCCGGCGACCTCACCGGAGATCGGTGAGCAGCTGATGGACGTGGCGTTCAAGCACCCGATCCGCCTCATCGCGAATGCGCTGGGTATCGCGCCGGCCTGGATGATCGAGCGCGGAAAGTCCGAGGGTGTTGCGGTCGCCGCTCTCGTCGGCGCCAAGGAGCACGCGATTCGCCAGGTCAACGCCGGCGTCGATCTCCTTGTCGCGCAGGGCACCGAGGCCGGCGGTCATTGTGGCGAGGTGTCGACGTTGGTCGTCGTACCCGAGGTGGTGCGCGCGGTGCGCGAGGTTCGCGAGGTGCCTGTGCTCGCGGCGGGCGGCATCATGACGGGGGCGCAGATGGCAGGGTGCATGGCGATGGGCGCGGCCGGTGCGTGGACAGGGTCGGTGTGGCTTGTAACTCCGGAGTCTGAGGTGTCGGAGACGTTTCGGGAGAAGCTCGTCGCGGCCAGCTCGCGCGACACCATCCGGTCGAAGGCGCGCACCGGCAAGCCGAGCAGGCAGCTGCGCTCTGCGTGGCACGAGGCGTGGGAGGGGCCGGACAGCCCTGGTTCGCTGCCGTTGCCGCTGATGTCGATCCTGTCGACGCCCGCGTTCTCCAGCATCGACCGTGCTGCGGACGCCGGGAACGTCAAGGCGCGGGAGCTCGTGAGCTACTGGGTCGGACAGGGTGTCGGCCTGGTCGACTCGGTGAAGACCTGCGCTCAGGTGGTGCAGGAGTTCATGCAGGACTACGCCGAAGCCGTCGAGCGCCTACCAACGCTCGTGGATTAGACGTAGCGCTCGAGGATTGAGCTCTCGGCTAGTCGGCTGAGACCTTCGCGCACCGAACGGGCGCGGGTCTCGCCGACACCGTCGACGGCTTGCAGGTCGTCGATGCCCGCTGCGAGGAGCTTCTGCAGCGACCCGAAGTGCTCGACGAGTCGCTCGATGACGGCGCCGGGCAGACGCGGCACCCGCGCGAGCAGTCGATAGCCGCGCGGCGACACTGCGGAGTCGAGGGTGTCCGCGGAGGCACCGAAACCGCAGACGCGTGCGATCGCCCCAAGGTCGAGCAGGTCGGCAGCGGACAAGTTGTCGAGCTCGAGGAGAACATCCTCCACCTTGCGCGCACGGCGGCCCGAGGACGGCGGCATGTAGTCACGGACGATCAGCTCCCGCTCCTGCTCGACCCCGGCCATCAGCTCGTCGAGCTGCAATGACAACAGCCGCCCGTCGGTGCCGAGCTCGACGACGTAGCCCTCGATCTCCGAGGCAATCCGGCGCACCATCTCGAGCCGCTGGCTGACGGCGACGGCGTCGCGGACGGTGACGAGGTCTTCGATCTCGAGTGCCGAGAGCGTGCCGCTGACCTCGTCCAGTCGGAGCTTGTAGCGCTCGAGCGTCGCCAGCGCTTGGTTGGCCCGCGACAGGATCGCCGCCGAGTCGTCGAGCACGTAACGGCGACCCTCGACGTAGAGCGCGATGATGCGCATCGACTGGCTGACGCTGATGATGGGATAGCCGGTCTGCTTGGCCACGCGCTCGGCCGTTCGGTGCCGAGTGCCGGACTCCTCGGTCGGGATCGACGGGTCCGGCACCAAGTGGGTGGCTGCCCGCAGGATCCGCCCGTAGCTGTCGTCGAGTACGACGGCGCCGTCCATCTTCGCCAGCTCACGGAGCCGGGTCGCGGAGAACTCGACGTCGAGTGGGAACCCACCCGTGCAGAGCGACTCGACCGTCTTGTCGTGACCGAGTACGACGAGACCGCCGGTGTTGCCACGCAGGATGCGTTCGAGACCGTCGCGCAGCGCCGTGCCGGGGGCGACGGCTGCGAGCGTTGCGCGCATGAGGTCGCCGTCGGGTCGGTCGGTGGGAGACACCGGACTCCTCATCGCGCGGCGGATGCGATCTGAGGGCGAATCCTAACTGTCAGCGAACGACTTCGAGAGGTACGACGTTGCTCGGTCGTGGAGTCGATACCGAATCGTTGAGGACCAGCAGCGCGGCGCGGAGGTCGGTCACGTCGATGAGGCGCATGTTGTCGACCTGCGTGGACGTGCCGGTCGGAACAAGAGCACGGCGAAACCCGAGTCGCGCCGCCTCCTGCAGTCGCGCCGCGAGGCCACCGACCGGACGGATCTCACCGGAAAGGCTGACCTCGCCGATCGCGACGAGATCACCGGGCAGGGCTTGGTTCTTGGCTGCACTTGCGACGGCAAGCGCCACGGCCAGATCTGCGGCCGGCTCGATCAGGCGCACACCGCCCACCGTCGCGGCGTAGACGTCCATCTCGTGCAGCTTGTGACCGCCGCGTCGTTCGACCACGGCGAGCGTCATCGCGACCCGCGCAGCGTCGAGGCCGCTGACGGAGCGCCGCGGCGCCGGCAGGCTCGTCTTGGCCACGAGCGCCTGCACCTCGGTGACGAGCGCCCGCCTGCCTTCCATTGCGACGGTCACGCACGTGCCTGGTACGGGATCGCTCAGGCGCGACAGGAAGAGCCCGGATGGGTCGGGCAGACCCACGATGCCGCTGTCGGTGAGGTCGAAGCAGCCCACCTCATCGGCCGGTCCGTAACGGTTCTTGACCGTCCGCACGAGGCGCAAGCGTGAGTGACGGTCACCCTCGAAGTGCAGGACCACGTCGACAAGATGCTCGAGCACCCGCGGGCCGGCGATCGACCCTTCCTTGGTCACGTGCCCGACCAGAACGGTCGAGATGCCGCGCTCCTTGGCCACGCGCGTGAGCACAGCCGCGACCTCGCGGACCTGGGCGACGCCGCCCGACGTCCCGTCGACACTCGTCGTGTTGATCGTCTGCACTGAGTCGACGACGAGCACTTCGGGTGAGACGGCATCGACGTGACCGAGCAGCGCGGCCAGGTCGGTCTCGGCCGCGAGGTAGAGCTCGTCAGCCATCGCGTCGATCCGTCCGGCGCGCAGCCGGACTTGCGCGGCCGACTCCTCGCCGGTCACGACGAGACAGCGACGCCCGCTTTGGGCGACGCGCGCCGCAGCCGTGACGAGCAGCGTGGACTTGCCGACGCCCGGCTCGCCGGCCAGCAGAACCACTGACCCGGGAACGAGCCCGCCCCCGAGAACCCGGTCGAGCTCGGCGATGCCTGTCGGCCGATGGCTGGCCCCTTGAGCGGGGACGTCGCCGATCGGCCTGGCGGGTGCGGACACCGGCCCGGCGGTGACCGTCACGCCGGACCGGGCGCCGAGCTCGGCGATCGTGCCCCATGCCTGACACTCAGGACAGCGACCCACCCACTTGCCGACCTCGAGACCGCATTCGTCGCACCGGAATGCGGGTCGGGTCGCCGTCTTCGCCATGTCCGCGACGGTAGGGCGACGGACCGACAGTTCCCGGGAGGCGCGCCTCAGTCAGCCGGATGCGGCGCGACGCGCGGACCCTTGACCGCCTGCTCGCACAGCTCGACGAGCAGGTCGTAGGCCGGCTTGCCCATCAGCTCGGCGAGCTCGGGTCCGTAGGTCTTGTAGAGCGGATCCGGCGAGACATGCGCCTCGGTCGCTCCTGTGCACCACCACTTCAGGTCGTGCCCGCCGTTGCCCCAGCCACGCCGGTCGTACTCGCCGATCGTCGTCACGAGCACCTTGGTGTCGTCCGGCCGCTTCTCCCACTCATACGTACGGCGTACGGGCAGCTGCCAGCACACATCCGGCTTGGTCTCGAGCGGGTGCAGGCCGGTGTTGAGTGCATGGAGGTGCAGCGCACAGCCCTGACCGGCGGCGAAGCCGGGACGGTTCAGGAAGAGGCAGGCGCCGTTGATCCGGCGAGTCCGGCGCTTGCCGTCCTCGACCTCGCTGATGCCACCTTTCAGCCCCTGCTTGCGGAACTGCCACTCGTCGTCGGTGAGCTGACGCGCGAACTTCTCGACCCGCTTCTCGTCCGCTTTCTCGCTGTAGTAGGCGCCGTGTGAGCAGCAGCCGTCATCGGGACGGTTCTTGACGATCCCGTGGCAGCCGGAGCCGAAGATGCAGGTCCAGCTCGACAGCAACCAGGTGAGATCGCAGCGGAAGACCTCCTCGTCGTCCTCGGGGTTGGTGAACTCCACCCATTGACGCGGGAAATCGAGGGCGACCTCTGGCACGCGCCCACTCTATGTGCGCCAGACCGTGAGGGAGACTGATGACGTGGCCGTCGTCAGGGTTCCGGAGGCGAAAGTTGCCCTCTCGACAGCTTCCGTATATCCGGAGTCAACCGCAGCGGCGTTCGAGATCGCGGCGAAGCTGGGTTACGACGGGGTCGAGGTCATGGTCTGGACCGACCCCGTCAGCCAGGACGTCGAGGCGCTCAAGCGACTGGCGGACTACCACGGCGTCCCGATCCTCGCGGTCCACGCGCCCTGCCTGATCATCACGCAGCGCGTCTGGGGGACCGACCCGTGGGCGAAGCTGGTCCGCGCCCGTAATGCCGCCGACTCGCTCGGGGCCCGTGTCGTCGTCGTACATCCGCCATTTCGCTGGCAGCGCGAGTACGCGCGCGACTTCCTGGCCGGGATCAAGCGGATGTCACAGGAGACCGACGTCCGGTTCGCGGTCGAGAACATGTTCCCGTTGCGTGCTCGCGGTCGCGCTGTGACGCCTTATGCGCCCGACTGGGATCCGACGCTCGAGGAGTTCCCCGACTTCACGATTGACCTGTCGCACACATCGGTGTCGCAGTCCGACGCGATGGACATGGCAGAGCGGATGGACCGTCGCCTCGCCCACGTGCACATCGCCGACGGCATCGGCGGCCCTCGCGACGAGCACCTCGTGCCCGGCCGGGGCGATCAGCCGTGCGCGGAGCTGCTCGAGACGCTCGCGGCCAACAGCTTCGACGGCACCATCGTCGTCGAGGTCAACACCCGCCGGGCCGAGACCCGCGCCGAACGCGAGACCGATCTTGCCGAAGCTCTCGCGTTCACGCGGCTGCACTTCGTCGCTGCCGCCGACTTCATCGCCGGGCCTGGACCCAACTGATGGATCCGATGCGCGCTGCGCTGCTCACTGCCTCCCGCAACAGGGCGGTGCGAAAGATCATCGAGAACGCGCCCGTGTCGCGCACCGTCGTACGACGCTTCGTCGCGGGCAACGCCATCGAGGACGCGGTGCGTGTCACAGCCGAGCTCGTCGACGCGGGTCTTGCGGTCAGCTTGGACCATCTCGGCGAGGACACCACCGAGGTCGGTCACGCAGAGTCGACGACCAAGGCCTATCTGTCGTTGCTGCGCCGTCTGAACGACCAAGAGCTCGCACGGCGAGCCGAGGTGTCCGTCAAGCTCTCGGCGGTCGGTCAGGCGCTCGACGAGTCGATGGCGCTCGACAACGCGCGCTCGATCTGCGCGGCGGCCGCCGCGGCAGGTACGACGGTGACCCTCGACATGGAAGACCACACGACGACTGACTCAACTCTCGCCATCCTGCGTGAGCTGCGCACGGACTTTCCTGACACCGGCGCGGTGCTGCAGGCCTACCTGCGTCGTACCGCCGGCGACTGCCGCGACCTCGCGACGGCAGGGTCGCGGGTCCGGCTGTGCAAGGGCGCCTACCGGGAGCCGGAGAGTGTCGCCTACCAGTCCCGGCTCGACGTCGACAAGTCCTACGTGCGCTGCCTCAAGATCCTGATGAACGGTCCGGGTTATCCGATGGTTGCCACCCACGACCCACGACTCGTGGGCATCGCGACCAAGCTGATCCAGCGCAGCGCGCGGTCGCAAGGCAGCTACGAGTTCCAGATGCTCTACGGGATCAGGCCCAACGAGCAGCTGCGGCTCGCGGCCGAGGGCGAGACCGTGCGCGTCTACGTCCCCTACGGCGACGAGTGGTACGGCTACCTGATGCGCCGCCTCGCGGAGCGCCCCGCCAACGTCGCGTTCTTCCTGCGCTCCCTCGCCACCAAGTCCTAGCGCCGATCATGCAGAAAGTGCCCGACTGAGCCTCTCCAGATGGACCTCTTGTGCATGATCGGCGAGCCCGGGGCGCCAGCCCGCGGTAACCAGGGCGCCGCCGACCTGGCGAACCATCTGCCGCCAGCCGGCGGTGATGTGCAGCGACGTGTATCGCCGGTGCCACCACTGCTGATCTCGAACGCGCTCCTGGCGTTCGAGGTCATAGCGCCAGCGCTCGCCATGAACCTCGCCGTCGTAGTCGGCGCCCACTCGCCATTCCTCATAACCGTTGTCGATGTAGGCGAAGGGGATGCCGTTGTCACAAACCGGAACTTGGGCTCGCGGTCGTGGCAGGTCCGCCAGCACCAAGCGCATGCGTTGACGGCTCTCCATCGGAGACTGCGACAGCACCTCGGCATGTTGCAGCGCCGCGTCCGCATAGCGCACGCCCCGCCACCTGCGGTGCGCCGCGACGTAACGGACGAGTTCATCGAGACTGCAGTTGCCTCGGTTGAGCATGGCGTCCACTCCCACGACCGCCTCGATGAGATCCCGCCGGCGGGCAAGGTCGAATGCGGTACGTACTGGCGATGTGACGGGTACGCCGAAAAGCTCGACCACGTCACCCGGCTCCAGCAGCGCCGACGAGGCGGTCAGTCCGGCGCGCCGGATCTGGTCGCCGCGCTGGGCGATGACCTCGACGCCATCGATTCGACGGTCGCGGACGTCGGCGCCGTGCAGCCAAGCCGCGGCGGTCAGGCCGACCACGGCATCATCCGGAAGCACCAGCCGGATGGCTGCGCCGCGCAGCTCGAGGCTGTCGGGAGTCTCGGCCGCAACGTGGACGCCGTGAACTACTTGGCGCCAGCCCGCGCTGCGGAGCTGCTTGGCCGTGACTCCGAACTGTCGCGCCGTCCCGGTCGTGAACGGCGCCTGCAGCAGCTCATGGGGGCGTGGCGACGTCATCGGGGCAGGGTGGCCTCTTGAGTCCTCGGGCGTCGTACGTCGTCCACAGGCCGCCCGAATTCCTCGCCGATCATGCAGGAAGGGGCCGAATGGCGGGCGCAGACGGCACGTTTGCGCATGATCGGCGAGAATGGGTCCATGGGAGAGAAGGTCGCGATCCTGGGCGCGGGCAAGATGGGCGAGGCGCTGCTCTCGGGTTTGCTGCGCGCCGGCCGTCAGCCGGCCGACCTCGTGTTCACCGAGCGCCACGCTGAGCGCACCAAGCTGCTCGAGGAGCGCTACGCGATCCGTGGCGTCAGCACCACGCAGGCGGCCGCGGAGGCCGACACCCTCTTGGTCGCCGTCAAGCCCCAGGAGATGGGCGCCCTGCTCGACGAGCTCGCGTCTGCTGCCTCCCCGGCCAACCTCGTCATCTCCATCGCGGCGGGCATCCCGACGCCGTTCCTCGAAGGGCGGCTGGCGCAGGGCACACCCGTCGTTCGCGTGATGAGCAACACCCCCGTTTTCGTCGATCAGGCGATGAGCGCGATCTCGCCCGGCGCACACGCAACCGAGGAACACCTTGCGCGCACCGAGGCACTGCTCAGTCCGGTCGGCAAGGTGATCCGCGTGCCGGAGACCCAGCTCGACGCCGTCACCGCGTTGTCAGGCAGCGGTCCGGCCTACTTCTTCTTCCTCGTCGAGGCGATGATCGACGCCGGCATCCTGCTCGGCCTGCCGCGCGCGGTTGCCGCCGAGCTCATCGTGCAGACGGCGGTGGGTTCGGCCCAGATGCTGCGCGACAGCGGTGAGCATCCGGTTCAGCTGCGTGAGGCCGTCACCAGCCCGGGCGGTACGACGATCGCGGCCATCCGCGAGCTCGAGAACCATGGCGTCCGGGCCGCGTTGCTCGCGGCCCTCGAGGCAGCACGGGACCGGTCCCGGGAGCTGGCGCAAGGCATCGGTTGAACCGGTCTGCCGTTCTGCACGTTGTTCTGGACATGCGCAGATCTCGGCAGGTCCTGGTAGCAGCATGCGGGTTGGCTTTTGCCGCCGCGACGAGCGTTCCCGTCCTGGCCCAGACCCACAGCACGTCGGCGCCTGCCCGCGCGCTTGCGGTGAAGAAGATCCAGGCAGACAACTTCCGGTGGTGCAAGGCGAGCAAAGCGTCGTGCAGCTCCACCGAGGACACCAACCACAGGACGCATGTCGTGGTCGGTCAGAAGATCAAGTGGATCTATCGCGACACCGCGTGTGACGCCTACTCGATCTGCCCGGGGCACAACGTGACGTTTGCCGGCAGGCACAGTGCGGGTGACACACGCATGCAAGGTGCGGTCATCTACACGACCGTGTTCCACAAGGCTGGCACCTACAACTACTGGTGCACGCACCACAAGAGCGAGGGAATGACCGGCCGCATCGTCGTGACCAAGAGTTGACACTATGACCGGGTGAGCCGGTCACTTGGTGTCGCCTGGGACGAGCGGCTCATCGGCTACGACTTCGGGCCGGACCATCCGCTCGCGCCGATACGCGTCGACCTGACGATCGCGTTGGCTCGCTCGTTCGGCCTGCTGGACCGTCCCGGCGTCTCGGTGCTGCCCATCGAGCCGGCGACCGACGCCGAGCTGACGCTCGTGCACGACGTCGGCTACCTCGACGCGGTGCGGCGTGCCGGCGAGACGATGACACCCGATCCGGCGCACGGACTCGGAACGATGGACGACCCGTTGTTTCGCGGCATGCATGAGGCGACCGCGCTCGTGGCCGGTGCCACGCTCGCAGCCGCTCAGGCGGTGCACGACGGACGGCATGATCACGCAGTCAACGTCGCCGGCGGGTTGCATCACGCCATGGCAGCATCGGCATCCGGGTTCTGCATCTACAACGACCCGGCGATTGCGATCGCCTGGCTGCTCGAGCAAGGCGTTGAGCGCATCGCATACATCGACATCGACGTGCATCACGGAGACGGCGTCCAGGCCGCGTTCTGGGACGACCCGCGGGTGCTGACGATCAGCCAGCATGAGTCCGGTCGCACGCTCTTCCCGGGCACGGGCTTCCCGGACGAGATCGGCGCTGCGGGCGCGGAAGGGTCAGCGGTCAACGTCGCGCTGCCTGCGGGCACCGGTGACGACGGTTGGTTACGCGCGTTGCACGCCGTCGCCATTCCGCTGGTACGACGCTTCGAACCCGAGTTCCTGGTCACTCAGCACGGCTGCGACTCGCACGCACTCGACCCACTTGCCAACCTCCTGGTGTCGGTCGACGGCCAACGACGGGCACACGCCATGCTGCATCAGCTCGCGCACGAGGTGTGTGGCGGCCGCTGGCTGGCTACAGGTGGTGGCGGCTACGAGCTCGTTCGCGTCGTACCTCGCACGTGGACGCACCTTCTCGCTGAAGCGGCCGGTACGCCGATCGATCCGGAGACGGAGACACCGCAGGAGTGGCGCGACATCGTTCACGCGAAGACCGCCGTGCACGCACCCACTCGAATGACGGACGGCCGACCCGCAGAGTTCGCGCCCTGGTCGCCTGCAGGGGTGGACCGAGTCGACGAGGCGATCGCGGCTACTCGCCAGGCGGTCTTTCCACGACACGGTTTGGATCCCACTGAATGAACCGACAGGAACTGCGCGAGCACCTCGTGCGTCATCGCATCGCGGGTGACGTCGCGACGCCGCGTGCGAGCAACGTCGGCAACGTGCGCAAGATGCTCGACCGTGACCCGGACTACTGGTTCGGCGTCGAGCTCGACCGCGCGTGGACCTACGAAGATGTCGTGGCCGTGGTCGCCAAGCGCGTCGGGATCGATGCCGATCATGCCCGTGAGTCGGGTGGCGACGTCATCGACCCTGACCTGTGTCTGCAGGCTCTCGACGCGGTGGCCGAGCGGCTCGCCGACGTCGCGGCCGCGAAGGCCCCGGTGCTGCTCGCCACCGGCCATCCGACCGGGCTGCTGGAGCTCTACATGTCGATCGCGGCGGGTCTGGCGGCGGACGGCTGCCCGGTGCTGACGCCGGCGGCGGAGTCCTGGGTCAGCGTCCACGGCACCCAGCGCCGCATCCGCTATGTCGGCGGCGTCGCGACGATCGGTACCGGCGGCGACCTCCTGCACACCCACGCACCGGAGCCGATGGCCCGCATCCTCACCGAGCTCGACAAGACCGGCGAGCGGCCGGGGCTTGTCATTGCCGACCACGGCTGGGCCGGGGCGGCCGGCCAGGCCGGGCTGCCGACCATCGGTTTTGCCGACACCAACGACCCCGCGCTGTTCGTGGCGGCCGAGCAGGGGCAGCTCGACGTGGTCGTGCCGCTGGACGACAACGTGGCGCCGGCGTCCTACGTCCCACTCGCCGCTCACGTCCTGCGGCTTTTGGCATAGTTCGCCCCCACCGCACCGGGGGTAGCCCGTTCGGAGCAACGAAGTTCGCCCCACCTGCCCCGTGACGCGCAGGAGTCACACCGCTACCCTCAGAGGTAGTGCACGCGTATGCGGTCGCGCCGGTGGGGAAGCCGGCGCCGGCGCGTGAGAAGGCGGTGCAGCATGTCTGCAACGGGCGCCGGGGGCGAACGCCCCCTCGCGGAGCTGCGGTTTTTGACCGTGGCCGAGGTCGCATCGCTGATGCGCGTGTCCAAGATGACGGTCTACCGGCTCGTCCACGGCGGCACCCTGCCTGCCGTCCGGGTCGGCCGGTCGTTCCGGGTGCCGGAACAGGCGGTCAACGACTACCTGTCCGGCTCCTATGTCGAGACTGCTTAGCCGCACTCGCTGCTTCATCCCGTTTGCGGGGTAGCCTGACGGTTCAGACTTCTGGACGTGTCGAGGGGCTTCGCGTGGGTTCGGTCATCAAAAAGCGCCGCAAGCGGATGGCGAAGAAGAAGCACCGCAAGCTTCTCAAGAAAACGCGCGTCCAGCGCCGTAACAAGAAGTAGCGCTGTCGTCGTGCTCTGCATGCAGGAGTAAACATGGCAGGCGGCGGCTACGACTGGCTCACGTTCCTGTCCGACTACGGGCACGACGACGTGTTCGTCGGCGTCTGCAAGGGCGTCATCGCGGGAATTGCGCCGAAGGTGCAGGTCATCGACGTCTGCCACCTGATCACGCCGCAAGACGTCGAGGCGGGCGCACACTCACTCGCCGCGGCCATGCCGTTCATGCCGCGCGCGGTGCACCTGGCGATGGTCGACCCGCAGCACGCCGAGGCGGCTCGCGGTGTCGCCGTCCGCACCAAGGACGACTCCATCTTCGTCGGCCCCGACAACGGTGTGCTGTCGTTCGCCTGGGAGGTCCGTGGCGGCGTCACAGCCGCGGCCGAGATCGCCAACGAGGATCTGTGG
>JAICMI010000126.1 GCA_025929315.1 Frankiaceae bacterium | reverse complement strand
TACAAGAAGGAAGCGCTGATGCTCTCCCGCGAGAAGGAGAAGCTCTCGCGCACTCTCGGCGGCATCCGCGACATGGCAAAGGTGCCGAGCGCGGTATGGGTCGTCGACACCAAGAAGGAGCACATCGCGATCGCCGAAGCACGCAAGCTCGGCATCCCGGTCGTGGCGATCCTCGACACCAACTGCGACCCGGACGAGGTCGACTACCCGATCCCGGGCAACGACGACGCCATTCGCGCTGTCTCGACCCTGACGCGCGTCATCGCCGACGCCGTTGCCGAGGGCCTCATCGCGCGTGCCGGTGCGGCGCAGGGCGAGGAGAAGCCCGAGCCGGGTGCACTCGGCGCCGACGAGCCTCTCGCCGACTGGGAGAGGGAGCTGCTCCAGGGCGGCGGCGACGCTGCGGCCAAGGCGCCCGAGGCCGCTGCACCCGAGGCCGCTGCACCCGACGCTACTGCACCCGATGCTGCTGCACCCGAGGCTGCGGCTCCCGAAGCGACACCCGAAGGCGACGCTCCCGCGTCCGGCTCTGCCGGCCAGTAGCCACCGCCCTGAGTACGACGACGTACGAATGATGAGAGTGATCTGACATGGCGATTTCTGCTGCAGACGTAAAGAAGCTTCGCGACGCCACCGGCGCCGGGATGATGGACGCCAAGAGGGCCTTGGAAGAAGCCGACGGCGAGTTCGACAAGGCGACCGAGATCCTTCGCGTGAAGTACGCCGCCAAGGTCGACAAGCGGGGCGCCGAGCGCACCGCGTCCGCGGGCCTGATCGCGGCGGCCGAAGGCGCGCTCGTCGAGCTCAACTGCGAGACCGACTTCGTGGCCAAGAACGAGGAGTTCATCCAGCTCGCCAACGACATCGTTGCGCTGGCGGCGGCGCAGAAGCCGGCCGACCGTGACGCGCTGCTCGGCCAACAGATGGCCGACGGCAAGTCGGTACAGGAAAACGTAACGGCGCTCGCCGCGACCATCGGCGAGAAGCTCGAGGTCGGCCGGGTGGCCGTTTTCGACGGTCAGGTGACGTCCTACATGCACCGACGCGCCAGCGACCTGCCGCCCGCCATCGGTGTCATCGTCGAGTTCGACGGAGACGATGTCGAAACCGCCCGCGGTGCGGCCATGCAGATCGCGTCACTGCGCGCGCAGTACCTCACCCGCGATGACGTTCCTGAGGATGTCGTCGCCAACGAGCGGCGCATCGCCGAGGACATTGCCCGCGAGGAGGGAAAGCCCGAGCAGGCGCTGCCAAAGATCGTCGAGGGCCGGGTCAACGGATTCTTCAAAGACGTGGTGCTCCTCAACCAGCCCTACGTCCGCGACAACAAGAAGACGGTCAAGCAGATCCTCGACGAGGCCGGCGTCACGCTCAAGCGCTTCGCCCGCTTCGAAGTGGGGGGCTAGGGGAGACTGACCCCGTGAGCCACTGGAACCGGGTTCTGCTCAAGCTGTCCGGTGAGGCGTTCGCCGGAGGCGAGAAGCTCGGCATCGATCCCGGCGTCGTGTCCGCGATCGCCCGGCAGATCGCCGACGTCGTCAACACGGGCACGCAGGTCGGGGTGGTCGTCGGCGGCGGCAACATGTTCCGTGGTGCGCTGCTCGCGCAGCGGGGCGTCGACCGGCCCCGTGCGGACTACATGGGCATGCTCGGCACGGTCATCAACTGCCTCGCGCTGCAGGACTTCCTCGAGAAGGCCGGCATCGAGACGCGGGTGCAGACTGCCATCACCATGGGTCAGGTCGCCGAGCCCTACGTCCCGCGGCGGGCGATCAGGCACCTGGAGAAAGGCCGCGTCGTCATCTTCGGCGCCGGCCTCGGCGCACCCTTCTTCTCCACGGACACGTGCGCTGCACAACGGGCTTTGGAGATCGGCGCGCAGGTGCTGCTCATGGCCAAGACCGTCGACGGTGTCTACGACGACGACCCCAAAGTCAACCCGTCTGCAAGGCGCTTCGAGACCGTCACCTACACGGAGGTGATCTCTCGGGGTTTGCGCGTCGCAGACGCGACGGCCATCAGCCTCTGCATGGACAACAGCCTGCCGATTGTCGTGTTCGACCTGCTGACCGACGGCAACATTGACCGCGCCGTCCGCGGTGAGAGGATCGGGACGCTGGTGTCGACGGAGGAGACGCGTTGATCGACGAGACGATGCTCGAGGCCGAGGAGAAGATGGAGAAGGCCGTCCACGTGCTGCGCGAAGACCTCTCGTCCGTGCGCACCGGGCGCGCCTCTCCCAGCATGTTCGCCAAGATTGTCGTCGACTATTACGGCGCCCCCACGCCGGTCAACCAGCTCGCGTCGTTCCATCTCCCCGAACCACGCATGGCGATCATCACGCCCTACGACAAGTCGTCCCTCGCCGCGATCGAGAAGGCGATTCGGGACAGCGACCTCGGCGTCAACCCGACCAATGACGGCAACATCATTCGCGTCGTGTTCCCCCAGCTCACGGAGGAGCGGCGTAAGGAGCTCATCAAGGTCGCGAAGCACAAGTCCGAGGAAGGCCGCGTCGCGCTTCGTAACATCCGCCGACATGCCAAGGAGAGCCTCGACAAGCTCGCCAAGGACGGCGACGTGGGGGAGGACGACGTCGCGCGCGCGGAGAAAGAGCTCGAGAAGATCACGCACACCTACGTCGACAACATCGACGACGCCCTGCGCGCCAAGGAAGCCGAGCTGCTCGAGGTCTGATGAGTGCCGCCGCTCCCGGAAGAGCCGGCCGCAACCTGCCCGTCGCCATCGCCATCGGTCTGGGGCTCGGCGGCCTGATCCTCGGCACCCTCTACACGGTCAAGCCCGTGTTCCTCGGTGTCGTTGCGGCTGCCATCCTTGTCGGCCTCTGGGAGCTGGTGCGCGCCCTGCACACGCAAGAGCTGAACGCGCCCTTCATTCCCCTCGCGGCCGGCGTGTGTTTCATCCTCGCGCTGGGCTACACGAGCGGGCGAGAAGCAATGACCGTCGCCATGCTGTTGACCGCCGTAGCGGTGGTGGTGTGGCGGCTGGCCGAAGGGGCGGCGGGGCTGCTCGCGGACCTCGGTGCGGCACTGCTCTGCTTGCTCTATGTCGGGTTCCTGGCGGGGTTCGCCGCGCTGTTGCTCGCGCCGCACGACGGCGACCGGCGGGTCACAGTCTTCATCGCCACCGTGGTCGCGAGTGACGTCGGCGGCTACGCAGCCGGTGTGCTGTTCGGCAAGCATCTGATGGCTCCTGTGATCAGCCCGAAGAAGTCGTGGGAAGGCTTCGCCGGTTCCGTTCTTGCCTGCGCGCTGTGCGCCGCGCTCCTGGTGCACTTTCTGCTGCACGAGGACTGGTGGAAGGGCGCGATCGTCGGCCTTGCCCTGGTGTGCACCGCAACACTCGGAGACCTTGGCGAGTCGATGATCAAGCGCGACATCGGCATCAAGGACATGGGCAGCCTGCTGCCCGGGCACGGCGGGCTCATGGACCGCCTCGACTCCTTGCTTCCGAGCGCACCGGTTGCGTGGTTGCTGTTGTCGGCCTTCGTCCACACGTGACCGACTCCGGTCTGCGCGATGACATGGTTTCGGTCGCAGGCCTGTTCCTCGCCTTCGGCGTGCTCAATGCGAGCTGGATCACCCGCATCCCGGCCGTGCAGGCGGAGCTCGGGCTGAGCTCGTTCCGATTGGGGCTGGCCCTCCTCGGCCTCCCGCTCGGCGCAGTTGCCGCCTCGTTGCTCGCGCCGAGGTTGCCGCACCACAACGGTCGCTCGCTCGTCATCGTGGGGATGCCCGCTGCTGCGCTCGCCTTGTCGCTTCCCGGCTTGGCCGGCAACGTCGCGACTCTGGCCGCGTCGCTCGCCGCGTTCGGCCTTGCTACCGGAGTGCTCGACGTCGGTCTCAACACTCATGCAAGCCAGGTGGAGCGGCTGCTGCAGCGCTCGATATTCGGCCGGTTGCACGGCATGTGGAGCCTCGGCGCCTTCGTCGGGGCCGGGGTCGGCACGGCCGCGGCGGCCGGTGATGTCACCCCGCGCGTTCAGTTCCTGGTCACCGCTGCTGTTGTTGCGCTGGCTACGGCACCGCTGCTGTCCCGGCTGACCCCGGTGGCGGCGGCATCCGGCGTCACCGAGCCGGTCACGAAGGGCTGGTCGCGCGACCCCGCTGTCGTTGTGTTGGCGGTCGTTGCGCTCGCTGGGCTGGTGGTGGAGGTCGCCGCCGCGGACTGGGGTGGGGTGTTCGTGCGCACCGTCATCGGCGGTGGGGCGACCGCAAGTGCGGCAGCGTTCGCGGTGTTCACCGGTCTGCACTTGCTGGTGCGCCTGGTCGGTGATCGTTTCGTCGACCGCGAGTCCCGTGCGGGCCTGCTGGCGACCGCCCTCACCGTGTCGGCGATCGGCATGATTCTGCTCGCCATAAGCACGACGACGGTCTTCGCCTACGCCAGCCTGGCCCTGGTCGGGGCGGCAGTGAGCCTCGTTTTTCCGATGGCTCTTGCCGGCGCCGGTCAGGTCGTGGGCGTCTCCAGCGCAAGTGGAGTGGCGACGGCCGCGGGGACGTCGTACATCGGCTATTCGGTGACGCCGCCGCTCATCGGGCTGGTCGCAGGCGGCGTCGGCTTGCGCGTGGCGCTGCTGCTGCCCGCTGTGCTGGCCGTCGTCGCTGCGCTCGTGGTGCGTCGTCGCCCCGGTTGAACGAGGTGTGGCGATGCCACACTGGATGAGGATGACGCAGCAGCTGGTGTTCGAGGCGCCCCGGCGAGGCAAGCCGCCGCGCCACCTCGCCGACCTCGATCCGGCGGAGCGCCGGGCAGCGCTTGCCTCGATCGGCCTACCGTCCTATCGCGCGGATCAGCTCTCGCGTCACTACTTCTCCCGTTTCTTGGACGATCCGTCGGCGATGACCGACCTGCCGGTCGCCGACCGCGAGCACGTCGTCGCAGCGCTGCTCCCGCAGCTGCTCACGGCCGTCCGCACGCAGACGTGCGACCAGGGGGACACGCGAAAGACGTTGTGGCGGTTGTTCGACGGGGCGCTCGTCGAGAGCGTGCTGATGGGCTATCCGGACCGGGTGACGATGTGTGTGTCCTCGCAGGCGGGCTGCGGCATGGCGTGCCCGTTCTGTGCAACCGGCCAGGCGGGGCTGACCCGCAACCTCTCGACGGCCGAGATCGTGGACCAGGTGGTGGCGGGTGCACGCGCGGTTGCGCGAGGAGACCTGCCCGGTGCCGTCGGGACCGGCCGGCTCAGCAACGTCGTCTTCATGGGCATGGGTGAGCCTCTCGCCAACTACGCCGCCGTCGTGGGCGCCGTACGACGCCTGATCGCCCCGGCGCCGGACGGGCTGGGACTGGCGCAGCGGCACATCACGGTGTCGACGGTCGGGCTCGTGCCCGCCATCGACCGGCTCCGCGAGGAGGCGATGCAGGTGACCCTGGCGGTCTCCCTCCATGCCCCGGACGACGAGCTGCGCAACACGCTCGTGCCCGTCAACACCCGGTGGCCGGTGGGCGAGGTGCTCGAGGCAGCGTGGCGGTTCGCGGCGATGACCCGGCGGCGGATCTCGATCGAATACGCCCTTATCCGCGACGTCAACGACCAGGCGGAGCGCGCTCAAGCGCTGGCGAAGCTGCTCCGCGGGCACTTGGTCCACGTGAACCTGATTCCGCTCAACCCGACGCCCGGTTCGGAGTGGACGGCCTCACGACGGGGTGACGAGCGGAGGTTCCTGGAGACCCTCCGCGCGGCTGGAGTCCCGGCCACGATGCGGGACACCCGGGGGCGGGAGATCGCTGCTGCATGTGGGCAGCTCGCGGCCGACTGAGCGTTTACAGTGAGAGGGCCGGCCCCCAGGCGGGCACGGGGGAGAGGACGTCCTGATGCTCGCGCTGGTCCGGTCGGTGTCGTTGCCACGGGCACTTGTCGTTGCCGTTTGCACGGCACTTGCGCTGCCACTTGCGACTGCGGCCGACGCGGCGGGCGCGACCCTCACCACGCTCTCGCCGACCTACGGTCCGGTCGGCACCGTCGTCGACATCACCGGCTCAGGTCTCACGACCGCCAGCGATGTCATGTTCAACGGGACCGACGCGGGTGCCCCCACGGTCGTTGACGACACGCACATCCAGGCCGCGGTGCCGAGTGGTGCCCGATCCGGAGTGGTGTCGGTGACAACGGCGGACGGGACGGTCACCGGCCCCAGCTTCTCGGTGCAGCTGCCGACGACCGGCTCCGTCAAGGTCTCGAAGCCCGACCTTGAGTTCCCGGCTGCGACTCGCGTCACTGCGGCGCTGACCGCGGAGGGCGTTCCGGTCCGCGGCCAGCACAGCCAGCTGCAGCGCAAGGTCGCCGGGACGGACTCCTGGTTGAACACTCGCGCCTCACAGACGACCAACTCGCACGGCAAGGTGCACTGGCGTGTCGACCCGAACAACACCACGAGCTACCGCGCGGTGTTCAGTGCCTCGACGAGCTATCTCGGTACGACGACTCCGGCTGCGCGCGTGCGCCTGCATCCGCAGGTGACGCTCGACGTGCCACAGGTCGCACCGATCCTCACGTCGATCACCATCAAGGGCACTGTGCGCCCCAAGCCGCAGCACGGCCACGTCGTCGTCCAACGCAAGCAGGTCGGCGGCGAATGGCATCGGGTGGCGCGACCCTCTGTGGCAGGCACCTCGCACTTCAGCGTCGCGACGTCCTTCGACGCCACCGGGAAGTACGTCTACCGGGCCCGGCGCCCCGCCGACGCGACGCATGGGGCGGGCCACAGTGAGACCGGACGCGTGCGAGCGGTCCAGCGCACTCTGCACTCGGGCATGACCGGACCGGATGTGCGCGCTCTGCAGCGACAGTTGACCGGGTTGCACTACGACGTGGGCGGCGTCGACGGGTCGTTCGACTTCGACACGCAGCACGCAGTGACGGCGTTCCAAAAGGTCAATGGTCTCGATCGCGACGGCGTCGTGGGCATGGATGTCTGGCGGGCACTCGACGACCCGCACAAGCTGCGGTTGCGTCACCCGGCCGATGCCTCCGCTGCCGGCGTCGAGGTGGACCTCAAGCACCAGGTCGTCATTTATGCCGTGCACGGCAAGGTCAAGCGCATCTTCGACTCCTCCACGGGCGGTGGTTACTACTACACCGGCTCTGACGGGACGCAGCAGCGCGCGATCACGCCCACGGGGCACTTCCACATCGTCTACAAGCGCGACGGCTGGGTGACCTCCGACCTCGGCACGCTCTACCGGCCGGCCTACTTCAACTACAGCGGTTACGCCATCCACGGCGAGGACCAGGTGCCGTCTTATCCGGCCAGTCACGGGTGCGTCCGGATCACAGTCCCCGCGATGGATCGGCTCAACGCCAAGCTGCCCGTGGGTTTGTCCGTCTGGATCTACTGACCGGGTGCCGCCCAACTACTTCGACGAGGACGTCGCCGCGACCTATGACGACGACGCGGCGGACATGTCCACGCCTGAGGCCCTCGGTCCGACGCTGGACTTCCTGGCTGCGCTCGTCGGCGACGGGTCCGCGCTAGAGCTCGGCATCGGGACCGGCCGCGTTGCCGTCCCTCTTCATCAACGCGGCGTCGACGTTCACGGCATCGAGCTGTCCGAGGCAATGGTGGCGAGGCTGCGAGCCAAGCCGGGCGCCGCGGGCATCGGTGTGACCGTCGGCGACTTCGCGACCGTTCGCGCGCCGGGCACCTATCGAGTTGCCTATCTCGTCTTCAACACGATCATGAACCT
>JAICMI010000102.1 GCA_025929315.1 Frankiaceae bacterium | reverse complement strand
GGCGCTTCCGGATGCTTTGTCGACTCAGAAAGCCGAGGTGGATCCGTTGGGTGGCGGAACGAGCACGTCGGCTGCTCCGATCACCGGTGAGGTCGCAGTCGTGTCAGGGCCCGGCGCCGGGACCTCGATCGGCGGGACCGCTGGTGAGCCGCTGCGGCCCCGGCGAGCCGTCGACTTACGCGTGGTCTTGCGCGCAGTGCGCTTTGCTGCAGTCTTGCGAGCGCCGGTCGCGCGCTTTGCCGTCGTCTTGCGCGCAGTCTTCTTGGCTGCCGCCTTACGCGTGGTCTTGCGCGCCGTCTTCTTGGCGGTCGACTTGCGTGCGGTTGCCTTCTTGGCAGTCCGCTTGCGCGCGGTCTTCTTTGCCGTCGACTTGCGTGCCGTCTTCTTGGCGGTCGACTTGCGCGCGGTGGTCTTCTTGGCAGTCCGCTTGCGCGCGGTCTTCTTTGCCGTCGACTTGCGCGCAGTCTTCTTCGCAGTCGTCTTCCGCGCAGTCGTCTTCCGTGCTGGGCTCTTGCGAGCAGTCTTCTTTGCCGCGGACTTGCGCGCGGTCTTCTTGGCAGTCGACTTCTTGGCGGTCGACTTACGTGCTGTTGTCTTCCGCGCCGTGGTCTTACGGGCGGTCGACTTCTTTGCTGCGGTCTTCCTTGCGCCTGTCGTCTTTCGCGCAGCTGTGCGCTTTGTCGACTTGCGCGCGGTCTTCTTCGCCGCTGCTGGTGCCACCTGTGCCCCCTAGCTCTCTAGGAACGGGACTGTGCTGAGCGCAATCGTGGCATCGAATGCACGTGCATTTCCACATCTGACGCAAGGTTTCATTGCGCGTGTCGCGTGCGACAACACCGCGTTCTACGACATCACTGCTGCATCATGACAACCAACGTGCGTGCACTTCTGTTGTCACGCAAGAGAAACTTACGCAGTTGCTGCGTTGTCGATTCGGTTGTTTACGACGTGAAGAGGTGTTCGTCGTACCGAAAAAAAGTTTTGCATCGTGACCGGCAAAACGTGTCGAACGGCTACTGCGGCAGTGTGAACGGGCCGTTGCTCGGTGATGGTGACGGTGACGGGTTTGCACTTGTCGCGGGTGTTGGCTGCGCCGGTTGCGGCGGAGTTGGCCTCGCCGACGGCGATGGCGATGCGTCGTGATGTTGCGACTTGTGAGTGTGATGCGGCGCCGTCGGCACGAACGTCGGAGCGATCGATGGAGAGGCGACCTCGGGGGCGACGGTAACGAGTCGTGCCGCCAGCTTGCGCGTCGCGTCGAGGATGACGGACACACCTGGCGGCTGCTTCTGAAGCAACAGCGACTGCTCCATGCTCAACAGCTGCGCGATCTCGGCCGTTTTGCCGGGGTCGTTGGGTGAGTTGGCGATGAGCTGGCGCAGCTGACGGTGCAGCTTGGAAGCGGCGGCCATCACCTGTGATGCGCTGGAGTGGTCGTTGTTGAGGACGCTGACCAGCTGCTTGAAGGACGAGACCGGGCTGGGATCGTCAGCGCGGACCACCGCTTGCTTGGGGGCGTGCGTCGACCCCGGGATCGGCAGCACGCCGGTTGCGGCCGCGGCGGACAGCGCCATCGCGCCGACGACCGGGGCGACCGGCAGTGCGACGGCTAGACGTCGACGCCAAGCGGGGCGCGGTTCCGGTCGCGGCTCAGCCTGCTCCGGAAGTGGGTGCTCGAGGCGCTCGAGGCGGATGTTGGCGACGCGCGCGAACCGCGCGAGCTCAACCCGGTCGGCCTCGATGATGTCGCGGGCGACGTCGTCGGCGCCGGCGTCGGCGGCACCCGCCGCGGCGGTCAGGTCGGCGGCGAGCGTCATGCGGAGGTCGTGCATGTCCTCGAGGAGGGTCACCAGAGGATCGCCGGGGGTCAGCGGCGCGCGACGGTGACGCAACCGGCTCAAGCGCGAACTCACCGTCCGCTCCCTTCTGGAGGCCCCTCGTGGCCCTACGTTCGGCAAGTTCTCCGCGCCCGGCCCGAACTCCTGCTGCCGTGCGTGACCTCTTTTCCCGCCTTGACCGGTCCTCACGCTCGAAACGGGCGCTGACACGATGATCCCGTGACCACTTCTCTTGCCTTCCTCGGCGGCACCGGTGACCAGGGCCGCGGGCTGGCCCGACGATTCGCCATCGCCGGGCACCCCGTCGTCATCGGTTCCCGCTCCGCGGAACGGGCCGCAATGGCTGCTGCCGAGCTCGCCGAAGGGCTGCCTGCCGGCGCCGACGTGACCGGGAGCACCAACCTGGAAGCCGCCCGCACCGCTGACATCGTCATCGTCGCGGTGCCGTGGGAGGGGCACGGGACGTTGCTGGAGTCCGTCGCCGCCGAGCTCGCAGGCAAGATCGTCGTCGACTGCGTCAACCCGCTCGGCTTCGACAAGCAGGGGGCGTTCGCGATTGCTGTCGAGGAGGGCAGCGCTGCGCAGCAGGCGGCCCAGCTGCTGCCGGAGAGCAAGGTTGTCGCCGCCTTTCACCACGTGAGCGCGGTCCTGCTGCTCGACCCGGCGGTCGACTCGCTCGAGACCGACGTGCTGGTGCTCGGTGATGACCGGGAGGCGACCGACGCCGTGCAGGCCCTGGTGGACGAGATCCCGGGCATGCGTGGCGTCTACGCCGGCCGGTTGCGCAACGCCGGCCAGATCGAGGCGCTCACCGCCAACCTGATCTCGGTCAACCGCCGCTACAAGGCCCACGCCGGCTTGCGAGTGATCGACGTCTGAGGCCGTCGACGACCTGGGGCGCACCGTCGACGTACCGCCGGCGGTGCAGCGGGTCGTCTCGCTGGTGCCGTCGCTGACCGAGTCGATCGCGGTCACCGCACCCGGATTGCTCATCGGGGCGACCGACTGGTGCACGCACCCGCTCGATCTCGACGTGGCGAGGATCGGCGGTACGAAGAACCCGCGCGTCGCCGACATGGCCGACCTGCGTCCGGACATCGTCGTCGCGAACGAAGAAGAGAACCGCGAGGTCGACCTCGACGCGCTTCGCGAGCTTGGGTTCAGCGTGTGGGTGACCGCACCCGAGACGGTCGCTGCGGCACTTGGGTCGCTCGATCGCATGTTGCGAGCTGCCTGCCGGCTGGCCCGACCCAGCTGGCTCGACGAGGCTGTTGATGTCTGGTCGGCGTCGTACGAGGGTGAACGCCGGAGCGCCGTCGTGCCGATCTGGCGGCGGCCGTGGATGTTCCTCGGCCGGGACACGTTCGCCGGTGACGTCTTGCAGCTGCTCGGCGTCGACAACGCGCTCGCTCAGCATGTGGAGCGTTACCCACGGATCGAGCTCGATGCATTGCCGTCGTACGACGTTGTCGTGTTGCCGGACGAGCCGTATGCGTTCTCGTCGAGTGACGGGCCCGAGGCGTTCCCTGGTCGGGTCGCTCGATGCGTCAGTGGGCGGCACCTGACCTGGTACGGCCCGTCACTGGTCGAGGCACGTGCGCTGCTTACGGAGCAGTTGGCCTGATCAACAGCTCCTGCGCCATGGAGACGCACAGCTGCCCCGAGGCGTCGTACATGGAACCCCGGATGAGGCTGCGTCCGCCGTGGTTGAGCGCACAGTGGATGTCGTAGTAGACCCACTCGTCGACGCGCATCGGTCGGTGAAACCACATCGCGTGGTCGAGGCTCGCGTCGGTGAACCCCTCGTAAGTGTCGAGGCTCAACGGTCGGAACGAGTTGCCGGTCAGATCGCAGACATAAGCCGTCATTGCCGCGAGCACGACAGGATCGTCGGGAAGTGGTGCGCGCAGCTTCAGCCACGCGCGGCGGGTTGCTGCGTGTGTCCCGTCAGCAGCCGGTGGAGTCGGGCCGATGTTGCGCGACTCGACGGGACCGAACGGCCAGTGCTCCTCGACATCGTCGGGCGGCACGACGTCCGGCATCGAGGGTTGGTAGTCCACGCCCGCTTCGTCGGCGTGGAACTGGCCGGTGCCGACGAATCTCGGCTGACCCTCTTGCTGCAATCGGACTTCGAAGGTGCGGAACGAACGCCCTTCGCGCATTGGCTCGACATGAAGCTCGACCGCAACGTCGGGTGCCACCGGTCGGAGGAAGTAGCCGTGCAGGGAGTGCGGGGGGTCGGTCGACGACGCGCTACGCATGAGAGCAGCCGTCGCCATGCCCAGCACTTGCCCGCCGAACGAGCGATCGCCGAAGGTGCGCGGCGGCGTGCCGGTGTAACGGTGGCTGGCCGTCTCGTTCAGCTGCATGCTGGAAATGACGGACCCGGCGAGCGCACCAAGCGCAGCCGGGTCCGACATGGGCCGAAGCCTATGGACTAGACGCCAGTGCCCGTTCCCGAGGTGTCCGTGGTGGACGTGTCCGTGCCGTCGGTGGCGTCGGTCGAGTCGTCCGCGGCCGGGCTGTGCGCGTTGACGTGACGGGCGGTGAGGCTGCCGTCGTCGCCGCGCGAGCCGGTCACGTTGACCCGGTCACCGACCTGCAGGTCGGCCACGGTGGCCTTCGCGCCGTCACGGCGCATCTTGGTGGCGTCGGTCACCGTGACGGTGACGTCGGTGCCGTGCAGATCCTTCGATCCACCCTTGGCGTGAAAGGTGAAGGAGTCGCCGTCGACTGCTGTGACCTTGCCGTTGGCGGTGAAGTGGCTGTGCGACTTGCCGTGGTTGCCGTGCGTACCGCTCTGGCCGTGGCCCGGGTTGCTGGCGAACGCAGTGGCCGCAGGGGCGGCCAGGACCAGCGCGGCCGCAGCCGCGCCGGCGAATGAGGATTTCAATGACACGGTGACTCCCGGTCGAGGGGCGTTCCCGCTTCGCGCGGGCTCACCTCTTACATCGGCCAGGAAGCCGGTGGCGTTTCAGTTTCGGGCTACGCCATTCGGGTGAAATCGCCTACTCGTAAGCGTGCTCGTCAGACGGATATAGCCCGTCGGCTACCTCGGTCGCGAACTCATGGGCGGCGTTTGCGAGCACCGAGCGCAGGTCGGCGTACCTCTTCACGAACTTGGGCTTCGGTCCGTTGTTGAGACCGGCCATGTCCTGCCACACGAGCACCTGGGCGTCGCAGTCGGGGCCGGCACCGATGCCGATCGTCGGGATGTGCAGCTCCTTGGTCACCTGCTTGGCGACCTCGGCCGGCACCATCTCGAGAACAACCGCGAATGCGCCGGCCTGTTCGAGGGCCTGGGCGTCGCCCAGCAGCCGCTCGGCGTCGTCGCCGCGGCCCTGGACGCGGTAGCCACCGAGGCCGTGCTCGCTCTGCGGCGTGAAGCCGATGTGCGCCATGACCGGGATGCCCGCATCGACGATCGCCTTGACCTGGTCGACGACCTGGCGGCCACCTTCGAGCTTCACCGCGTGCGCGTCGCCTTCCTTCATGAAGCGCACCGCGGTCTGCAGTGCCAACCCGGCCGACTCCTGATAGGAGCCGAACGGCAGGTCGGCGACGACGAGCGAGCGGCGCGTCGAGCGGGTGACGGCGCGGACCAGCGGCAGCAGCTCGTCGACGGTCACCGGCAGCGTGCTGTCGTAGCCGTAGACGTTGTTGGCTGCGGAGTCGCCGACCAGGAGCACCGGGATGCCGACTTCGTCGAAGACCGCAGCGGCGTACTGCTCGTAGGCCGTGAGCATCGCCCAGCGCTCGCCGCGCTCCTTCATCGCCTGAAGGTGGTGGATGCGGATCCGCCGGACGGTCTCGCCATGGGGCGAGCCGTAGGGGGACAGACCTTCGGTCTCGGTCACGGAACTACCTCCCGCCTCGAGGCCCCTTCGGGTCCCCGGACATCTACCAGTGTGCACCCTTGGTGTGGATCAACGATCACGCCAGGCGTTGGTGATGGGGAGACGGCGATCTCGGCCGAAGTTCTTCGGGGAGATCTTGGGACCGGGTGGGTACTGGCGGCGCTTGTACTCGGCCAGGTCAACGAGCCGGATCACGCGTTCGACCAGGTCGGCGTCGTGTCCAGCTGCGAGCAGCTCCTCGCGACCGCGGTCTCGTACGACGTAGTCGTCGAGGATCGCGTCGAGGACCTCGTACGGCGGCAGCCGGTCCTCGTCGAGCTGGCCCGGGGCGAGCTCGGCGGACGGCGGCTTGTCGATGATCGCGACGGGAATCGGCTCGGTTTCGCCGCGCGTGCGCGCCAGCTCGTTGCGCCAGCGCGACAAGTCCCACACCAGCGACTTCGTGACGTCCTTGATCGGCGCGAAGCCGCCCGCGCTGTCGCCGTACAAGGTGGAGAACCCGGTCGCCAGCTCGCTCTTGTTGCCGGTCGTCAGGACCAGATGCCCGGCCTCGTTGGACAGTGCCATCAGGATGACGCCGCGCACGCGCGACTGCAGGTTCTCCTCGGCCACCCCATGCAAACCGCCGATGTCCGCGAACGTCTTCTCGTAGGCCTCGACGACGGAGCCGATCGGCATGAGCGACCACTGTGCTCCGATCCGGCGCGCAAGCTCTTCTGCGTCGGTGACCGAGTGGTCGGACGAGTAGCGGCTCGGCATGCCGACCACGTGCACGTTGTCCGCGCCGACCGCATCTGCCGCGATGACGGCGACAAGCGCTGAGTCGATGCCGCCGGACAGCCCGAGCACGACGGATCGGAACCTGTTCTTACGAATGTAGTCGCGTGTGCCCGTCACGATCGCGGCGTAGATCTCGGCGAGATCGTCGAGCCTTTCGGTGACGCGCGGCGTCGCGGGCTCGTACGACGCGATCGGCTCGGCGCTGATCGTCTTGCGAACGATGGCGATCGTCGTACGGTCCTGGGCGTCGACGGGCCCGGCGCGATCGGAAGTCGCCGCCGGCAGGTCCAGGTCGACGAGCAGCAGCTCTTCGTCGAACTGCCCGGCACGCGCGAGCACCGAACCGTCCGGCGCGACGACGATCGAGTCGCCGTCGAAGACAAGGTCGTCCTGGCCGCCGACCATGTTGACGTAGGCGAGGGTCGCGCCAGCCTCAGCAGCGCGTTGCCTGACGAGGCTGCAGCGCAGGTCGTCCTTGTTGCGCTCATAAGGAGAGGCGTTGATCGTCACGACCAAGCCGACCTCGGCGGCGCGGCAGACGGTGATCGGACCGCCGTCCTGCCAGAGGTCCTCGCAGACGGTCACGCCGATGTCGATCCCGTGCAGCCGAATCACCGGCAGCGTGTCGCCGGGCACGAAATAGCGGAACTCGTCGAACACCCCGTAGTTGGGCAAGTGGTGCTTGGCCGACCTGGCCACGACGCGTCCGTCGTGGATCACCGCGGCCGCGTCCTGCGGCTCGCCGGCCGGCCGCCCGACCCGCGGCGTGGGTTCCGGACAGGCGTCGACGTAGCCGACGACGACGGTGACGGCGCCGAGCCCGGCTTCGGCGAGGTCGCCGGCAAGCCGGTCGAGCGTCGCGCGAGATGCCGTCACGAACGACTGCCGCAGGACGAGGTCCTCCGCGGGATAGCCGGTCAGCGCCATCTCCGGCAGAAGAACAAGGTGCGCACCTGCGCCGGCGGCGACGCCCACCTGCTCGATGATCCGGGCAGCATTGCCCGTCAGATCGCCTACGGTGACGTCGATCTGGGCGAGGGCCACCCGTAGCTGCGGCACGGTTCGAGCCTAGGACGCAAGCACTTCGACCCCACCAAACGGATGAATTTGTCCCGACCGTTCACGTGATGGTCGGAACCGTCTGGCACGTCGACTATCTGACTTATGGCGGGGGATCGCACCTTGCTGATCGTCGAGGACAACGTGAATGTCTGTGCGGCGATCGGCTCTTACATGTCGAGATACGGCCGTTGGTCCGAGGTGCTCGTGGCCAGCGACGCCGGTCAGGGACTGATCCTTGCCGCCGAACGCCAGCCCGAGGCCATCGTCCTGGACAACCGGATGCCCGGCGGCGATGGCATCGACGTGCTCGAGGACCTTCGCGGCGCCTGCCCCGACGCCATCATCGTCATGCACACCTCGGACGACTCGAGCGACATTCGGTTGATCGCCGAACGGCTCGGCGCGGACGCGGTTGTCAGCAAGGGCCGGCCACTCGAGGAGTTGGCGTCGTTCATCGACGTCGCCTGACCGGCGCTCGGAAACCGGTTGTTAACGCCTGCGTCCTAGGCTGAGTGCATGGAGCGGCAGCAGGAATTCGTCCTGCGCACGATCGAAGAGCGAGACATCCGGTTCGTCCGGCTCTGGTTCACGGACGTGCTCGGGTTCCTCAAGTCGGTTGCGGTCGCGCCGGCAGAGCTCGAAGGTGCGTTCGCCGAGGGCATCGGCTTCGACGGCTCCGCAATCGAGGGCTTCGCCCGTGTGCACGAGTCCGACATGCTCGCGCGCCCCGATCCGCAGACGTTCCAGATGCTGCCCTGGCGCGACGAAGCGCCGGGCACGGCGCGCATGTTCTGCGACATCCTGATGCCGGACGGTTCTCCGTCGTACGCCGACCCACGGCATGTGCTGCGGCGAGTGATGCAGAAGGGTGCAGAGCTCGGCTTCACCTTCTACGTCCATCCCGAGGTGGAGTTCTTCCTCTTGCACGAGCGGCCGAGGGCCGACCTGATGTTGCCTGAGCCGATCGACGCCGGCGGTTACTTCGACCAGACGCCGCACGACCTCGGCCACGACTTCCGCCGCCAGGCCATCACGATGCTCGAGCGGATGGGGATCTCGGTCGAGTTCTCCCATCACGAGGTTGCGCCCGGGCAGCAGGAGATCGACCTTCGCTACGCCGACGCGCTGACGACGGCCGACAACCTGATGACGATGCGTCTGGTCGTCAAGGAGGTCGCGCTCGAGCAGGGCATCTACGCGTCGTTCATGCCAAAGCCGTTCACCGAGCAGCCGGGCTCGGCGATGCACACGCACTTGTCGCTGTTCGAAGGTGACCGCAACGCCTTCCACGACGCGTCCGACCGGTTCCAGCTGTCGAAGGTCGGCCGGGCGTTCGTGGCCGGGCTGTTGAAGCACGCAGCCGAGATGACTGCCGTGACCAACCAGTGGGTCAACTCCTACAAGCGGTTGTGGGGTGGCGGCGAGGCCCCGGCCTACGTCTGCTGGGGTCACAACAACCGGTCCGCGCTGGTGCGTGTCCCGATGTACAAGCCGCACAAGGGCAACTCGACCCGGGTGGAAATCCGCTCACCGGACTCGGCCGCCAACCCCTACCTGCTGTTCGCCGTGCTCCTTGCCGCGGGTCTCAAGGGCATCGAGGAGGGCTACGAGCTACCCGACGGCGCAGAGGACGATGTGTGGCAGTTGACCGATGGTGAGCGCCGGGCGCTCGGGATCGAGCCGCTGCCCGGCTCGCTGTCCGATGCGATCCAGGCACTCGAGAGCTCCGAGCTGATGGCGGAGACCTTGGGCGAGCATGTCTTCGACTTCTTCCTGCGCAACAAGCGCGCGGAGTGGGACTCCTACCGTCACCAAGTGACGCCGTTCGAGCTCACCCGCTACCTCCCGGTCCTGTAGGACGACCGATGGCGCGGGCGTTGGTGGTGCAGCATCACCCGTCCGAAGGGTTGGGCTGGTTTCAGGAGTGGCTGCCCGCCGCCAGCCTCGACGTGCACCCGATCCACCCCTACCTGGGGCATCGCGTCCCGACGTCGGTCGAGGGCGACGCCTTGATCGTGCTCGGCGGGCCCATGGGCTGCATGGACGACGATCAAGCGACGTGGCTCCCGGCGGTGCGCTCGCTGTTACGAACTGCGGTCGACGATGGCGTGCCGACTCTCGGGATCTGTCTCGGCGCGCAGCTGCTGGCCGCCGCGACGGGTGGCTACGTCGAGCGGGGGACGAGCGGGCCTGAGCTCGGGCTCGGCACCGTCCAGATCGCGGAGGGCGACGAGCTGTTGCCGGCGGGTCCGTGGCCGGTCGTCCAATGGCATTTCGATGCGATCACCTCGCTGCCGCCTGGGGCGGTTCTGCTCGGATCGTCCGACCGTTATGAAAACCAGGCCTTCCGGTTAGGTGAGGTGGCCTGGGGGCTGCAGTTTCACGCCGAAGCCACGACGGCGATGGTGCAGGAGTGGGCCGACAACGACGCGACCGCCGTGCGCGAGGCGGGGCGCGAGACCGGTGATGTGGTGTCGCAAGTTGCCTTTGCGGAATCCGTGCTCACTGCGACGGGGGAGGCGTTCGCGCATCGGTTCGCGAAGCTCGTCACGGGGTAGGTCGCTCGCATGACCAACGTGATCGATTTCGAGAACAAGCGCGGCGATGTGGTCGCCCAGTTGCTGACCCAGCACGACCAGGTTCGCAAGGCCATCGACGACGTCGCCAAGACCAAGACGGCCAAGTCGCGGCAGAACGCCTTCAACGCTCTGCGCGAGCTGCTCGCCCGTCACGAGACCGCCGAAGAGATGATCCTTCGTCCGCTCACTCGCAACATCGCAGGCGGCACGGAGATCGCCAACGCGCGCATGGACGAGGAGAACGACAGCAAGGTCGTCCTCGCGCAGCTGGAGGACCTCGACATCGCCTCCGTCG
>JAICMI010000150.1 GCA_025929315.1 Frankiaceae bacterium | reverse complement strand
GCTCCATCGCGTCGTCGTCGAGGCTGAACCGGCCGCCGAGGCCTCGCTCGTCGACAACGGCACGCTCGATCAGCGTGCGGATGCCCGCCTCGTCGAGCGGCTCGAGGGTGAGCAGCAGCGAGCGGGACAGCAACGGCGAGATGACGGAGAAGAACGGGTTCTCGGTGGTCGCGCCGACGAACGTCACCAGGCCCGACTCGACGCCGGGCAGCAGCGCATCCTGCTGCGACTTGTTGAACCGGTGCACCTCGTCGACGAACAGCACCGTCCGCTCACCGCCGAAGCCGAGCCGCTCCTTGGCCTCCTCGATCGCGCTCCGCACGTCCTTGACGCCTGCGGTGACGGCGGACAGCTCGACGAACTTGCGGCCCGCGGCGATCAGCCGGGCGACGGTTGTCTTGCCGCTGCCCGGCGGGCCCCAGAGCAGGACGGACGTCGTACCGCCGCCCTCGACCAGGCGCCGCAGCGGCGCGCCGGGGCCGAGCAGATGATCCTGGCCGACGACCTCGTCGAGCGTGGCCGGGCGCATCCGGGCCGCGAGTGGCGCGACCGCAGCCGCCGCCTCGTTGGCGGCCTGCTCGAACAGGTCACCGGCCACCCTGCGACCCTATGCGGCCGAGGAAATCGGGGTGGCGCAGGAATCGGGTGAAAACCAGCGAAGTGGTGGGCGTACTGCCGGATCTCCCAGGGAGCTCGCGATGAAGCGCGCCGCCGTGCTGTTGTCCACGTCCGCCCTCGCCGCAACGGGGCTTGCCATCGGCCTGACCCCGGCGTCCGGGGCCCCGGGCTCACAGGCCCGGTCCGTCGACAACGTCCACGCCATCAAGTTCGGCGTGCCGCGGATCGTCGACCCCGTCCACACTTACGGCGAGCCCGACATCCGGGTCGCGCCCAACGGCACCGTCTATGTCTCCGGGCCGCAGGGCACGGGCGTGCAGCGGTCGATCTGGAACGCGTCCTACGACAACGGCAACTCTTACCGGCTCGTCCAGGACAACAAGACCGGCAGCGCGCCGCCGTCAGCGGTGACGCCGACCAAGTCGACGATGGGCCCCGGCGGCGGTGACACCGAGATCGCCATCGACCGGCACAACAACGTCTACTACGCCGACCTCTACGCACTCGCGTGCTTCACCACGGCCTACTCGCACGACAACGGCAAGACCGTGCAGTCGACTCCGCTCGGCTGCTCGTCGGCGGGCGCCGACCGGCAGTGGTTCGCCATGTTCGACCCGGCCAAGTCCGACCACACGATCTCGCCCTACAAGGGGCCGAAGCCGATCGTCTACTTGAAATACACGTCCGGTACGACGGGCTCGAAGATCGACTACACGACGGGTGACGACCCGACCAACTGGCACCAGGGTGACGGCGCGGCCGTCATCGCCGACCAGTCGCCCTACTCCCCCACCGACGCGCCGATGGTCGTCGACCAGCACACCGGTGACGGGCTCAACGTCGTGGGCGTCGGCAACAACGGCCTCGCACTGGCGGTGAGCAAGCCGGCCAAGGACGGCAGCGCGCATCTCGTCACGCACTACGAGCCGATCGTCAACACGCTGCCGGGCAACCCCAACACGCTGTTCCCGGGCTTTGCCGAGGACAAGGCGCGCAACCTCTACGTGGTCTGGGTCGACGACAGCGACTACCAGGTCTACTACTCCTATGCGCACGTGAAGTCGTCCGGCACCGACTGGGGCAAGTGGAGCAAGCCCCGCAAGATCAACCGTCCGCCGTCCGCGACCAACCTCATGCCATGGGTCGCTGCGGGCAAGAACGGCATCATCGACGTCGTCTGGTACGGCACCGACATGACGCTCAAGGAGCTCGGTCCGGACGGCCCGTCGGCGCAGAAGAACCAGAAGTGGTGGACGTGGTTTGCGCAGATCGACCACGCGGCGACCAGGACGCCGCACATCGTGCAAGCCCGCGCCAGCCAGCACCCGACGCACTACAACGACATCTGCATGCTCGGCACCGCGTGCATCGCTGCGCAGGGCAACCGCAACCTCGCCGACTTCTTCGAGGTGACGATCGACAACCAGGGGCGCGCCCGAATCGTCTACGGCGACACCTCGAACAACCTCGCCGGTCCCACTGGTGCGGTGCCGGCGGTCGACCACTCCGGCGCATCGGTTGTCACCGTCTCGACGCAGCAGAGCGGGCTCAACGCCTGGACCGGCAAGCCGCTGGCCGTCAAGGAGACGCAGAAGCCGCGCGCGCAGATCAACGACCCGGTTGGTGACGCGCGTTATCCCGTGCTCGGCGGCGCCAAGGTCGACGGCGCGGACATCGAGAAGGTCCAGATGGAGCGGGACAAGTCGAACGTCAACATCACCGTCACGATGCGACACGGCACGCTCGCCGACGCCGCGACCGCGGCAGCTGCGCCGTACGGGCGGCTCGTCGTTCGTTGGCAGATGGGCAAGACGCTCTACCACGCCGGCGTCGACCAGGACGCCAGCGGCGGCGCACCGACGTTCTATGCCGGTAAGACGCAGAGCACCGACTCCTGCTCGGTCTCGGCATGCGACCCGCACACGCTCGACTACGTCGCTCCGCCGCTGCAGGGCGCGGTCGCGGCGAAGGGCGCGGTGGTGACGGGGCAGACCACGATCTACACGATCCGCGTGCCGCTGTCCGCCGTCGGCAACCCGACCAGCAAGAGCCTGCTGCAGCAGGTCGAGGCCTACGTGTTCGCCTCAGCGCTGCCGGGCAGCGTGCAGGACTCCAAGGCCCAGTCGGACGCCGACGAGGTCCCCCTCGAGCTGGAAGGCACCAGGTCCTTCAACTACCGCGGCAACTAAGGACGAAGGGCTTACGGGACGTCGGCGGCGTCGTCCTCGCGGAACTTCGTCTGCTTGACGGACAGTACGGCGCCCGGGAACGCGGTCAGCCAGCACGAGTCCAGCGCGAACGCCTGGGTGCCACCCAGGTCGAGGTTGTTGCTGAACAGCGTGCCCAGGATCTGGTAGCCACCGTTGCCGTTGAAGCTGCCGTCCGGTACGAAGAACGCGCCGTCGAACCAGGTGTTGTTGCCGCCCTGGAAGGTCAGGTCGCCGTGCTCGACGACCACCGTCACGATCGGCATCGGTGAACATGTGCCGTTGGTGGACGGCGGAAGGGCGAACGTGTTGGCCGGGAAGTCCGACTGGCGGATGGACAGGCCGCTGCTGCTCGAGCAGATCGACCCGGCGTTGGAGCAGTCGTAGTAGAGCACCGGGCTGTTGACACCCGCAGCGAGCAGTGAGCTGATCGCTGCCGAGATGTTGCCGACCGGGATGTTGTAGGTGCCCTGCGACTGGGCGCGTGTCTTGAGGCCGTTGTACTGCTCACCGGTGAGCCCGCGCGGGCGGTAGCCGTAACGGTTGAGGTCGGCAGTCGTGAACGCCGTTGTGTCGCACAGGCCGTCGGAGCGCGGCGTGGCGTTCTGCGGACACACACCGTCCGGGTAGAACGACCCGTCCGCCCGCGTGTAGGTGTGGAAGCAAGCAGCGCCGACAGTGCTGCTGACCAGACCACCGTCACCGCTTTGGCTGCCGTTCAACGCAGTGTTGTTGGGACAGTTGTTGTTGCTCGGGTTAGAGCTGTTCGGGTTGCCGTGCGCGATATAGCCGTTGGCACCACAGTTAGTCGTACTGGAGATGTGGTTCGTCGTGTGCGCCGCGGCCGGCTGACCCCAGTAGTTGTCCGTGCCGACGAACCGGGTGCCGTTGCCGGAGCCGGTCTCGATCGGCGACACGCAACCGGTGGTGAACAAGCTCTCCGTGTAGACGGCGGTGCCGCCGTTGCCGCTGACCGACCGCCCGAACACACCGATCGGGTAGGTGTCGGGCGTCACCTGCACGGTCGCGACGAGCTGGCGCGCGCTCGGGCCGGGGCCGTAGACGCCTTCGGAGTGGATGTTGTAGGTGCCGGTCTTGTAGAGCGGCGGGGCAAAAGCCTGTACGACGCCGATCCACACCTTGGCGCAGTTGTTGTTGCCCGCGTTGCAGCCGACTCCGGCACTGTCGAGCGGGACCTTCTTGGGGTTGGACGGGTTGGAGTAACCCGCCGGGTTGGTGGAGCATGCCGACGGGCTGGCATCCGCGCAGGTCAGGCCACCGACGCCGTTGCTGCGGAGGTATTCGATCGCAGACGCGATGCCGGCGTCACCGGCACCGAGAGACGAGTTGGCTGCCCGGTCACTGCTGGAGTTGCGCAGGTTGTTGACGCCGAGCACTGCGACGGTGGAGCCGAAGGCCAGCAGCACGAGCATGACCATGATCGCGGTGATGAGTGCGACGCCCTCGTCGTCACGACGGCGAAGAAAGATGCGGATCATGACAGGTTCCTCAGGTCGACCTGGGTCGTGTAGGCCTGTGCGTGGTTGCCGTTGGCCGACACCGTCAGTGCGATGACGACGGAGTCGACGTTCGCCAGCTCCGGCTGACCGAGTGCCGCATCGTTGTTGCCCACCGGCGGGCCGGCGCTGTCCAGCTCGCTCCATGTCGTGATGCCGTCGCCGTCGGCGTCGTACAGATATTCGTTGCTGCGGTAGCTCAGCTTGAACGACGTGACCTGGCCGGCGAGGATCGGCAATGCTCCGTCCGCGTCTTTGCAGTGCGCCTCGGTGTCGGTGAGCGCACCCGGCACGAGGAAGAGCTGACGGAAGCCTGCACCGGGGTCCCAGCAGTAGCTCAGCGTCTCCGGGTTGGCCGCCGAGTAGGGCTGGCACACGACACCGGTGACCGACGTCGTGCCGTCGATGCAGCCGTCGCCGTTGAAGTCCGCGGTGAACGTGAGCGCGGTGATCGCGCTGCTGTCGTAGGACGCGCCGTCGGGG
>JAICMI010000133.1 GCA_025929315.1 Frankiaceae bacterium | reverse complement strand
TGGTCCCACTGCTTGTCCTTGCCCTTCTGGTAGAGCGAGAGCAGGCGGGCCCGACCGTCGTCGTACTCCCAGGTGAACCGTGAGTCGCCCGATGCGGGGACGTCCCAGCGGCTCTCGGTGTCGACGGGGGTCGCGTAGATGCGGCTGCTGCCCATAAGCTCTCCTTTGGGGGAGTGACGAACAGTGCTGTTCCTGGCTACTCTTGCACGGTGACCGGCACGCGTCCAGACTCGCTGACGGTCCGACTCGTCGGGCCCGCGCCCGAGCGCCTGCCGCGCCATCCGCACCGGCTCTCGCGCGAGGACGTCGCGCGCTCGCAGCGAGGCCGGATCCTGCGCGCGGTCGCCGAGTCCGTCGCTGCCAAGGGCTACGCCGCGACCAGCGTCGCTGAGGTCATCGCGCGGGCGGGGGTGTCGCGCAGCACCTTCTACGAGCTGTACGACGGCAAGGAGTCGGCCTTCCTCGATGCCTACTCCGGCATCGAGCTCGTGCATCGCCACCTGCTGGACAGCTTCCGGGCCGGCGGCACACCGGTCGAGATGGTGCGCGGCGCCGTGCGGGCACATCTGGCGTCGCTCGCAGCCGAGCCCGCGTTCGCGTGGATGTTCTTCGTCGAAGCGGTCGCGGCCGGGCCGCGCATCCTCACCCGGAGACGGGAGGCGACCGAGAGCTTCCTGGACGTCCTCACGACGATGGTCGTTGACGCCAGGACCGTCGAGCCGGGCGTGCCGGCGCCCGACCGCGACCTGTTGCTCGCGTTCGTCGGCGCCGCCCGCGAGCTGATCGCCGCTCACTTGCTCAATCACGACGCCGGGTCGCTCGCCGACCTCGAGGACCCGATCGTCACGGTGGCCGAGCGACTCTTGCTCGGCCGCTAACCCCTACAAGACGGCGAGCACCGGAAAGCTGAGCTTCGACGTCCTCGTGATCGCGTCGATCTGACCCGTCAGGCTCAGCCGGCCCCAGGATGTCTCGTCGCGGAAGACGAGAGAGGAGCCGTCGGCCGCCCAGGCGATGCCGGCGACCGAGTTGGCGTAAGACCTCAACACCGTGCGCACATGACCGGTCGAGAGCTTGACGAGCGAGAACCGTGTCCGCGGCGTTCCCGTCAAGCGTTGCCGCACCACAGCCAGCTTTCCACCGCTGGGGGACAGCTCGATCTGGGTGTAACTGAGCGGCTGCGCGACGGTCCGCTCGAGCTTCTTCTTGCCGGTGGCAGTGACCCCGAAGACGTTGCTGCGTTGCGTGTCGGAGCTGGGTTGGCCCGCGAATGCCACGTCTCCGTGGCGGAGAAGTAGACGCGCCGGCCACTCTCCGAGACGGCGACATCCCAGGGCTTCCAGGCCTTGGACGAGAACAGCGTGGTCGTCGGGCCCCCGGTGGCCGGCGCCGAGCGGATCACGTAGCGGTGCTTCAACGCCCGACTGTAGGCAATCCGTGCGCCGCCGTCGTAGATCGTCGCCGCGGCGATGTGGCTGCCCAGCGACGACAGGTCAGTGAAGTGCTGCGTGGCCGTGTCGTAGGTGAAGAGCTTCGTCGTACCGGCGTTGCTGTCCGCCACCAGGCCGACGATCACGCCGCCGTCGCTGCCGGCCAGCGACGTCTGCTGGGTCTCGGGGTTGCCCTGGCGTACGACGGCGGTGGCGCCGGCATGGTTGCCCGTGACCGTGACGCGGACGAGATCCCCCGATTTGTCCGCGCCGAAGTAGTCGGTCGAGTCGGCCGCCCGGGCCGAGCCGGCCAGGATCAGGCCGCTGGAGACAGCGAGCGCGAGACCGAAGCGACGTATCAGCACGGTGGCAGTAGATCCCGTCGGTCGCATCGCGACGCATTCGAACACGCAGATCTGGCCCGGAAACCACCCGAAAGGGTGCCTCAAGCCGGCCCCCTTATCGGCCGAAGCCTTGAACTGTCGCCGGCAAACGCCGGGGACGTGGGACACGGTGATCCGAGCGGCCCTCACCGACCCCAAGCCGGTAGCGCCCGGCGCGGGGCACGGAGACAAACGGTCGCCTAGGCAGCTCGGGGAGTGAGTGGCGAGACCGGCCTGACCGGATGGGGCGAAAGCCTCAAATAGTCGGGAGCACTCTATGCGCACGGTCCTGGGCAGGTCGGCGGGCCGCGCCGCGCTCATCTTCGTTTCGGCGGGGGTGGTGGGCAGCGCTGCGCTTCCCGCCGTACCAGCAGCTGCGGCAACGAGCCACCAGGCTCAGGTCTCGGTGCACCACCACAAGCAGTCGGACGTGCAGATCGGTACAGCCGTGAAGTACGTCAGGGACAGCAAGGGGCATGTGCACCGGGTCCGCTGAGACGCAGCGTGAGGGCGTCGTACTCGAAGGAGTACGACGCCCTCACCATTTCCCGCCGGTGGCCTATCGTTCGCGGCGTGGAGGACCTCGACCGCCAGATCGTGCGATTGCTCGCCGCTGACGGCCGGCGCAGCTACACCGACCTCGCGAAGGACACGGGCCTGTCCGTGTCGGCTGTGCACCAGCGGGTGCGCAGACTCGAGCATCGAGGCGTCCTGCGCGGCTACCGCGCAGTCATCGACACCGAGGAAGTCGGTCTGCCGCTGACCGCGTTCGTCTCCATCAAGCCGATCGACCCGGCCGCGCCGGACGACGCGCCCGACCGGCTCGCCCATCTCGACGCCATCGAGGCATGCCACAGCGTGGCGGGAGACGAGAGCTACATCTTGAAGGTCCGTGTCGCGAGTCCGACCGCTCTCGAGACTCTGCTGCAGGAGATCCGCGCCGCCGCAAGCGTGTCGACACGTACGACGGTGGTGCTCTCCACGCCCTACGAAGGTCGGCCGCCCGCACTCTGAGTGTGTGCGTCCGCACGCTCCGTCAAAGGACACTTTCTCTTTGACGACACGGGTCTGTCGGCCTTGCATGTTTACTGCAAATCGGTGCAAGGTGGGCGCCGCCCCCAGTCCGACCGACACACCGGAGGCTTCGCCGGTGCCGGCTTTGCTGCGCTCGTCGTCTGTTCTTTCCGCTCTCGTGACCGTTGTCGTTGCCTCGCCCGCCGCCAACGCGGCTGACCAGTCGTGGGCGGGCGTCCGCAGCCGGCAGGCCTTCGTCAGCGACACGAACCACGCGCGCGTTCATCACGACCGACGGGTGCTCCGGGTCACCAGTCGGCTCACCGAGGTCGCGCAGAACTGGGCGCAGTGGATGGCTCGCCATCACACGATGGAGCACAACCCCAACCTGGAATCGCAAGTGCACAACTGGCAGTCGATCGGCGAGAACGTCGGCAGCGGCGGATCCGAGCCGCCCATCCACCGGGCGTTCATGAACGACACCTACCACCGGGACAACATCCTGTCGCCGGACTACACGCAGGTCGGCATCGGCACGGCGCGCGACGGCAACGGCCGGCTCTACGTGGACGAAGTGTTCAAGCGTCCGGCCTGACGCGGCGCCGTCAGGTGACCAGTGCCGCGGCCGCGTCACGGCTGCGCTGCGCGGCGACGGCGTCGTAGCCCGGCCGTCCCGTGTGCTCCCGCCACCATGCCTGCCCGTCGGCGGGCAACGACCTGATCGGGTCGTAGTAGTCGTAGAGACGGTTGAGCGCGTCGGCGTCGTCTGCTTCGACGCTTGTGCGGTAGTTCTTCGTCCAGTAGGAGATGCCGCGCACGCGGTCGTAGCTGTCGAGCTGGTGCACCCAACGCTTGCCGACGTAGGGGACGTCGCACACGATGCGCGGCGTCGCAAAGCCCGGCAGGTAGCCCATGATCGCGTGCTGCAGCGCCTGAGCCTCGTGTACGGCGACGCGCCAGTGCTCGCTGCCCGGGATCATGTCGCACATGTAGAAGTAGTAGGGAAGGATCGAGGCCTCGTCCTGCAGCGCGAAGCAGAGGTCGAGCAGGTCCTCCTGGCTGGCGTTGACGCCGCGAAGCAGTACGCCTTGGTTGCGCACGTCGCGGATGCCGGTCTCGAGCATTGCGCGCGCGGCGCGTGCCACCAGCGGTGTCACCGACTGCACCGAGTTGATGTGCGTGTGAATGGCGATGGAGACGCCGCGCGTGCGGGCGATGCCGGCGAGTCGTTCCATGCCGTGGCGAACGTCGTCCTGCAGCCAGTGCTGCGGCAGACCCATGAGCGCCTTGGTCGCGAGCCGGAGGTCTCGGATGTTGTCGATCTCGAGCAGGCGGTCGACGAATGCCTCGAGCCGCGGCCACGGCATGTTGCCGACGTCGCCGCCGGACACGACGACGTCGCGAATCCCCGGATTGCGGCGCAGGTAGTCGATCATCGCGCCGAGCCGGTCGACCGGCTTCAACGTGAACTTGTGCTTGTCGACCTGTGGCGTGGAGTTGCCGACCAGGTCCATGCGGGTGCAGTGCCCGCAGTACTGCGGGCAGGTCGGCAACAGCTCTGCCAGCACCTTGGTCGGGTAGCGGTGGGTCAGGCCCTCCACCGCCCACATCTCCGCTTCGTGCAACGAGTCACGTGACGAACGAGGGTGACTCGGCCAGTCGGGGTCGCGATCGGAGAACACCGGGAGCATGTAGCGCCGGACCGGATCGGCGTAGATCGCATCGGTGCTCGGCACGCCTCCCGGCACCATCGTGTTGATCATCTGCGGCGGGACGAGGATCGACATCGTCGCCCGTTCAGACTGGTCACGCTCGAGGTCGGCGTAGAAGCGATCATCCAGCAGGTCGCCGAAAACGCTGCGAAGGCCCTTGACGTTCTTGACGCAGTGGGCGCGCTGCCACTGCGGTGACTCCCAGTCGGCTTCGGTGACGTCGCGCCAGCCGGGCAGGCGGCGCCAGTCAGGCTCGACGAGCTCGCGCTGCCGGTAGCCGTAAGGCTGGTCCATCTCGCCTCCGCATGTCACGCTGGTGTCAGTCGTAGGATACGAAGAACCTCCTGCTATCACAATCACCGACAGAAGGATTTCCCGTCCAGAGGCTACCTACACGGAGAAGTTGGATGAATCGGGATGGATCGACCGGGTCGCCGATCGGGCTGCACCGGGTCGTTGAGCCACGCGGCGTGCTGCCGCAGGCGGCCTGGCGGCTCGACCCGGACCCGGTGCTGTGGCCGGACGAGGTCAGGGTGCGTGTCGAGCGACTCAACCTCGACGCCGCGTCGTTCCGCCAGCTGCGCGAGGCTTACCCGGCCGATCCGGACGCCGTGCGCCGAGAGGTCGGCGCGATCATCGCCGGCCGCGGGAAGATGCAGAACCCGGTGACGGGTTCGGGCGGCATGCTCGTCGGTGTCGTCGACGAAGTCGGCCCGGACTCACCGCTCGGGCTGCGCGTGGGGGAGCGGGTCGCCACTCTTGTCTCGTTGACTCTGACCCCGCTGCAGATCAGCGACGGCCTGCGGGATTGGGACGGCCGCAGCGAGCAGGTCCCGACGCAGGGGCACGCCATCCTGTTCGGTCGCTCGGTCGCCGCGGTCCTGCCCGACGATCTTCCGACCGAGCTCGCGCTCGCGGTGCTTGACGTGTGTGGTGCGCCGGCGCTGACGGCGCGTGTGGTGCAGGGCTACGACGCACCGCGGGTCCTCGTGCTGGGTGCGGCCGGCAAGAGCGGTTCGCTCGCCCTTGCGGCGGCTCGACGGGCGGGAGCGGCGGAGCTGGTCGGCCTGGTCCCCACCGAGGCCGAGGCCGATCTGCTCGGCGTCTCCGGACTGGCCGACACCGTGGTCGTGGCGGACGCCCGCGACCCGGTGGCGGTCGCCGAGGCGCTCGGCCGCCCGGCTGACGTCACGGTGGTCTGCGTCGACGTGCCCGGTGCCGAGGGCGGCGCCATCCTCGCCACCGAGGCGGGCGGCACGGTGATCTTCTTCTCCATGGCGACGTCCTTCGCGGCCGCGGCGCTGGGCGCTGAAGGGCTGGGTGCCGACGTGACGATGATCGTCGGCAACGGCTTCGTGCCGGGGCATGCCGCGATGGCTCTCGACCTCATCCGGTCCGACGCCGGCGTGCGCCATCTGTATGAACGACGCCTGAGCAATATCGAGCTCGAGTGGACGGTGAGGTCATGAGCCCTCGTGCCGGCGTTCTCGGCCTGGATCCCCGCGTCGTACGACGGGCTCGTCGGCTCGCGGAGAAGGCCGCGGCGCCCGTCGTCGAACTGGCGCGCACGCACACGACGGTGTCGGTCGAACGCGCCGTTCTCCGCCTCGCTGGTCTGCAGGGTGCCGACGCCGAGGGCATTCCGTGGGTCAACCGGCTCGCCGATGCCGTCCGCGCCGACGTGGGTCTCGAGCACGGTGTCGCGCTGCCCGTCTTCGATGCCTTGGTCACCGGTGATCACGCCGACCTCGCCGCGCTGGGACAGAAGGCGGCCGCCGGGGGAGTCCGTTTCCGCGTCCCGGCCGGGCGGGCGGCGACGAGCGCCCGCGCCGCCGCGCGCCGACATGTGCGCAAGGGCATGGCCACGATCGACCGCAACCGACGCGAGCGTGATCGCCTCATCCGCCGCCTGGGCGACCCGCCCAAGCCCTGGATCTACCTGATCGTCGCCACCGGCGACATCCACGAAGACATCCCGCAGGCTCAGGCCGCCGCCCGTGCCGGCGCTGACGTCATCGCCGTCATCCGGTCGACCGGGCAGTCCTTGCTCGACTACGTGCCGGACGGAGCCACCCGCGAGGGCTTCGCCGGCACCTACGCCACCCAGGAGAACTTCCGGCTGATGCGGGCGGCGCTGGACGAGACCTCGCGTGAGCTCGGCCGCTACGTGCGCCTCACCAACTACGCCTCGGGTCTGTGCATGCCCGAGATCGCCACGCTGGCGGGGCTCGAGCGGCTCGACATGATGCTCAACGACTGCATGTACGGGATCATCTTCCGCGACATCAACCCCAAACGTACCTTCATCGATCAACGGTTTAGTCGACAAATCCATGC
>JAICMI010000002.1 GCA_025929315.1 Frankiaceae bacterium | reverse complement strand
CGCACGCCGCAAGCGCAAGAGCGGCTGAGCCCTGTCGGAAGAGTCGACGCGGCCCGCGCGACCGCTGCGGCGGTTTGCCGCGATGCTCGCCGCGGTGCCACTTCTCGCCGTGGCCGTGGTCGACGGCGCTGCGGTGCTCGGTCGGCACAGCACGACGACGTCCAAGGCGGCGCCGAGCGCCGCGCCGCGGCACGGCCGGACATCGGCGGCCGACCGGCAGGCGCAGGCCGACGCGGGCCGGGCCGCCCGCGTCGCGGCTGTGCGTTCGGTCCTCGCCCGGCGAGGCGAAGCGGTCCTTTCGCACGACCCAGCCGTCTGGCGGTCGACCCTCGACCCCGAGCGCCCGCGCTTCGTCCGCCGCCATATGCAGGTGTTCCGCAACCTGCAACGCGTGCCCTTCGCGTCCTGGGACTACGACTTCGACCCGGACCACTCGCTGCCGTCGACCAAACGAACGCAGCGGTACGGCGTACCGACCTATGCGCCGGCTCAGCTGTCGCTCGACTACCGCGTGCGCGGATTCGACCGGCGGGCCACAAGCCTGCCGCAGTATCCGACGTTCGTGCTGAGAGCGACCGGTTGGTATCTCGCGTCTTTCGACGACTTCCGTGCCCGTGGTGATCGATCGTCGACGGACCTCTGGGACTACGGTCCGGTCGTCGTCGTACGCACACCGAGGGTGCTTGTGCTCGGACATCCACTCGCGCGCTCGCTGATGAGGGGAGTGGCGGACGAGGTCGCTGCGGACATCCCGCGGGTGAGCGCAGTGTGGGGACACGGCTGGTCGGAACGCGCGGTCGTCCTTGTGCCCGCGACGCAACGCGAGCTCGGTCGCGTCGTCGACGACTACGGCGATCTCGACAACATCGCGGCCGTTGCCACCGCCGAGGTGCAGATCGGCTCCGGTCGTCCGGACCCCGTCGGCAACAGGATCGGCATCAACCCCGCCAACTGGCCCAAGCTGAGCTTGCTCGGTCGACGCATCGTCCTCACCCATGAGCTGACACACGTCGCCACGCGAGCTGCGACGAGCGCAGCTACGCCGACCTGGCTCGCCGAGGGCTTTGCCGACTACGTCGGCTACCTCGGCAGCGGAGTGCCGACGCCGTTCGTGGCACAGGACCTGGGCACGGCGGTTCGCGAGGGCCAGGCGCCACGACGCCTCCCGAAACCCAACGCGTTCGACGGCTCCAACATCCGGTTGTCGGTGGCATACGAGGGCGCATGGATGGCCTGCCGGCTCATCGCCCAGCAGTGGGGGCAGTCAGCGCTCGTCCATCTCTATGCCGCTGTCGCGCGCTCGCGGTTGGACGCGGCCACCGCCGTTGACCTCACCATGCGACGCGTCCTGCATCTGTCGACGGCGCAGTTCACCGAGCGATGGCGTGGATACATCAAGCGTGAGCTCGACTGACCTCGTGCCCCGCGTCCTCCTCGTCACCAACGACTTCCCGCCGCGCCCGGGCGGCATCCAGTCATTTCTGTACGGGCTCGTGTCGCGACTGCCGGCCGAGGACGTCGTGGTCTACACCTCTCAATGGCGCGGGTGGGAGGACTGGGACGCGCAGCAACCGTTCACGATTGTTCGAGAGCAGACGTCCGTGCTGCTTCCGACAGCAGGCGTACGCCGTCGCGCCGTCGCGCTGATGCAACAGCACGACTGTGACACGGTCTGGTTCGGTGCCGCCGCACCGCTGGGTCTGCTCGCGCCGGCGCTTCGGCGAGGCGGTGCGCAGCGCATCATCGCGACGACGCACGGCCACGAAGCCGGCTGGGCTGCCTCGCCGGGCGCACGGCAAGTCCTGCGGCACATCGCAAATGCTGTCGACGTGGTGACCTACCTCGGTGACTACACGCGCAGCAAGCTCGTTCGCGCGGTGGGACGTCGCAACAGTCACAAGCTGCATCGGTTGTCACCGGGAGTCGACACCACGACGTTCCGACCGGGACTCGGCAATGGGGTCCGCGAGGCGCTCGATTTGCGCGACCGCCCGGTGGTTGTCTGTGTGTCCCGACTCATGCCTCGCAAGGGACAAGACGTGCTCATCCGCGCCTGGCCCCGCGTGCAGAGCCGCGTGCCGGACGCCGCCCTGCTGCTCGTGGGCGGCGGGCCGTCCCGTGCCCGGCTCGAGCGTCTGGCCGAGTCGATGAGTGTCGCAGCGTCGGTTGTGGTCACGGGCTCTGTGGAGTGGCCGTTGCTACCGGCTTACTACGGTGCCGGTGACGTCTTCGCGATGCCCTGCCGCACCCGGCTCGGCGGGGTTGACGTCGAGGGGCTGGGCATCGTGTTCCTCGAAGCCGCCTCGTGCGGCTTGCCGGTGGTCGCGGGCAACAGCGGGGGAGCGCCGGACGCGGTGGCCGACGGTGTGACGGGACACGTCGTCGATGGTCGATCGGTCGCCGAGGTCACGTCTTCGATCGTCGAGCTGCTGACCAACCCTGACGCTGCGGCCGAGATGGGACGGCGCGGCCGGACGTGGGTCGAGCAGAAGTGGACCTGGGACGCAGCAGCGGTGACCTTGGGGAAGCTGCTCAGACCTTGACGGCGGACTGACGCTGCACCGGCAGGTCCGGCATCACCACGGCGGCCGGCTTCGCGATCTCTTTGGGATAGAGGCTGACCGACACCGCTTCGTCGTACGAGACGACACCGTCGCGCACCAGCGCCGACAGTGACATCTCCAGTGTCTGCATCCCATCGTGCTGACCGGTGAGCAAGACGTTGCGCAGCTGGTTGGTCTTGCCCTCACGCACGAGGTTGCGGACAGCCGGCGTTGCGGCCATGACTTCGAACGCCGCGACGAGGCCGCCTTCCGTCCGGGGCAGCAGCCGCTGGTAGCAGATGCCCGACAGTGTGTTGGCGAGCTGAACTCTGATCTGAGTCTGCTGTTCGGCCGGAAAGACGTCGACGATGCGATCCAGCGCCTGCGAGACGTCGTTGGTGTGCAACGTTGCGAACACCAGATGACCCGTCTCGGCGATGGTGAGTGCGAACCGGATCGACTCGAGGTCGCGCATCTCGCCGACGAGCAGCACATCGGGGTCTTCGCGAAGCGCGCTGCGAAGAGCGTCGCTGAAGCTCAGCGTGTCATCGCCGACCTCACGCTGGTCGACCGCGGACAGCGCGTGGTCGTGCACGTACTCGATCGGGTCCTCGATCGTGATGATGTGACAGCGACGGTTCTGGTTGATCCACTCGATGAGGCTCGCGAGTGTCGTGCTCTTGCCTCCGCCGGTGGGACCGGTGAGGAACACCAGTCCACGGCGCAGCTCGGCCCACTTCCGCACGGTCGGCGGGATGCCGAGCCAGTCGAATGACGGGATGGCGTGCGGGATGAGGCGCAAGGCCACTGCGATGTTGCCGCGCTGGCGGTAGGCGTTGCCGCGGATTCGCGCCTTGTCCTGGTAGCTGAAGGAGAAGTCCAGCTCGCGGATGTCGTCGGGGAAAGCGTCGCGACCGACACTCTTGAGGATCGACTCCAGCATCGAGGCCGTGTCCTTGGCCGTGAGCGGCAGGTCGCCGTTGAACGGTTGCAAGTGACCGTCGCGACGCATCAGCGGTGGAGCGCCGACCGTCAACAGCAGGTCCGTGGCGCTGAGCTCCCACAGGTTCTTGAGAAGGCCGGCGATCCGCGTGTCTGCCGGCTTTTTCGCGGTCGGCATGAGCTAGGCCTGCCCCCACAGGACGATCGCGACCGTCGCCAGGATCCCGAGGGCCCCGATCAGAATCAGCACATGCTCGAGGTCGAGGCGCGGCACCCCGCGTCGCCTCATGTGGCCGGGCACGGTCACGAGTCGCCCCCACCCCTCGATGTCGACCGTGTCAAGTCAACGTGAGCGGCGAGGTCCCGGTCATCGGACGAGGGGCTCAGGTTCGCCGCCGCGTAGCGGAGGTACGTCCACCGGCCAGACGATTGACAGGTGACAGGCTGGCGTCTAGCGACAGTAACGACGAAGACGACCGGCCGGAATCCGACCAGTCGTCTCGACGTGTCCCTGGACCCCCCTCGTGCCCAGCGCCGCCATCATCGTGACGGACGGGGGGAATGTGCGGCATCGTCGATGAGCGCGGAAATTCGGCCGCTTCGCCCTATTGACCGATTTGGCTCGGCTCGGTAGGCGGCTAGGGCAGGTTGTCCTCGGCGGTCTGCGGCTTGATGAGTCCCATCCGCATTGCAGCCATGATCGCCTGCGCGCGGTTGCCGGCGCCGAGCTTCTCGTAGAGCTTGGAGATGTGGGTCTTGGCGGTCGACTCGGAGATGTAGAGCGTCCGGGCGATCTGCGCTACGGCCAGGCCATCGGCCAGCAGACCGAGCACCTCGCGCTCACGCGGCGAGACTTGAGGGCCCTGAGGTGTCAGTCGCCGTTTCATCGCCGAGGCCAGATCGGCTGCCGAGAACGCGTCCGGCGAAGCGGCGGCGTGGCGTGCGGCCGAGACGACGTCGTCGGCGGGCGCGTCTTTGGGCACGAAGGCGGACGCGCCCGCTTCGAGAGCGCCGAACAGATGCTCGTCGCCGGCGTACATGGTGAGTACGACGATGCCCATCTGGGCGTCCATCGCGCGGAGCTTCTTCACCGCGTCGAGTCCGCTGCCATCCGGCAGTCGCACGTCCATGATGACGACGTTGGGCTGGGTCTGAGACGCCACTGCGAGGCCTTCGGCGACCGACGAAGCCTCACCGACGACGCTGAAGTCGTCAGCGCGCTCGAAAGCGTGCCTCAGTCCTTGGCGGATGAGGTCGTGGTCGTCGACCAGCAGGACCTTCTTCATTGCCGTTGGGACTCCTCAACCCGAGCGTCGATGGCGTCGTCCGACCCGGCCAGCCTAGCCGTGTCGTCGCCGAGCCTCACTTCTACGACAGTCCCGCGTGGCTCTCGCGGCAGCACGTCGACAGTGGTGCGCAAGCGCTTTGCTCGTTCCCGCATGATCTGGATGCCGTAGCTGTCAGCGCGGGCTTTTCCGAGCCCGCGGCCGTCGTCCTCGATGCGCAGCACCGCACCGGGTGGATCCACGGACAGTGACACCCAGAGGTTCTCCGCCTCCGCGTGCTTGCGGGCGTTGGTGATCGCTTCCTGCGCGATACGCAGCAGCTCGGCCTCGGTCTCTGCCGGTAAGCGATTGGGAGTTTCGGCGAGCGAAGTGTGGACGGTGAGCCCGGACTGGCGGCCCACTGACCGCACGTACTCCGACAGCGCGGCGCCGAGGCCGCCGTGCACGTCGACCTCGCTGCGCAAGTCGAAGATGGACATGCGCAGCTCGCTGACGATGCGCGTGATCTCGCTGCGAAGCTGCAGAAGCTGCTGCTCCATGGAGTCGTTGACCCCGCGTGACTCGGCAGCCAGGCCGTCGACGAAATAGCCGAGATAGGACAGCTCCTGCGCGATTCCGTCATGGATCTCGCGCGCCACCCGGCGTCGTTCCTCCGCGGTAGCCAACCCGCGCACGTCGTCGAACAGCAGCGCCGTCTCCAGCCGCAACGCGCTGTCCTCGGCCAACCGAGCTGCTTGCTCTGCGTCATGCGGCCCGAGGGTTCGCCGCACGGTCTCGAATCCGACAAGCCCGAAGGTACGCAGCCCGATGACGAGCGGGATGACGAGCGCGCTGCCCGGCGGACCCGAGAGCTGACGCGTCAGCCGTTGCGGTCGTTGGCTCAGCCAGGCCTCGGCGAAGGGGCCGTCCCCGGCGACGTCGACTTCCCAGTCGATGCGTGACGAACCGATGAACGCGAGGGGGACCAGTCGGCCGGCGCCGGTGCGCACATAGACGGCGCCGCGTTCGAAGTCGTGCACGTCCTTGAGCGACTGGAGCAGGCTCTGCGCGATCGTGCCGGGGTCGAGGCCGACGGACAGCTGCCGGGCCACTGGTCTCAGCTGTGAGAGCAGTCGATAGGCCGCGGCGTAGGAGCTGTCGCTGATCTGCGGCCGAGGTTCGCCCGATAGGAGGAGTCGCCGGATCCATGCCGCGAGCAGGCCGACCGCGACGGCTAGCAGAACCCACTCGGCGATCGAGACCCCCCAGTCGTGGGTGGGCTCGTCGACGAACGGCAGTGCACTGATCAGCACCAACGCAGCGAAGCCGGGCGAGGTGAACGCGCCGGTGACGCCGGCGAGCAGACCGCCGGCGAAGGCCGGCGCGATCAGATAGGGGAGCAGGGGGCTGGTCGGGTCATCGGTGCCGACGACGGCGGCAGCACATGCGAGCGCCTCGACGATGCGGCCGATCCGGCCGGCGAGGCGCGGCTGCTGGCGGACGGCGCCGATGGTGGCGGCGGCGACGAGCAAGGGCAACCAGGACAGCGCCTGATGCCGGTCGGAGTCGAGTGCGGCGAGCAGCCCGCACAGGACGAGCATCAGCGCGCGAACGATGTTGGCGACCCGCTCTGATTCCCACGTCTGGGGTGAAGGATCGATCGGACGGGTGAGCCTCGGGAGCCGCACCCCTGTCCTCACCCCGATTTGGGTTTCGCGTAAAGCGCGTCGACGTCGGGCTTGTGGTCAGCCAGTACGACGTTGCGCTTGACCTTGAGCGACGGTGTCAGGTGCCCGCTCTCGACCGACCAGTCCTCCGGCAGGATGCGGAACTCCTTGATCGCCTCGGCGTGCGAGACCGCCTTGTTGGCCTCGTCGATCGCCGCCTGCACCGCCGCGCGCAGGTCGGCGTCGTCCACGAGGTCGGCGACGGTGGCGTCCTCGGGTTTGTTGTTCTTGGCTTTCCAGTCCGGGAACGCCTCCTCGTCGATGGTGACGAGACATGCGATGAATGGCTTCTGGTCACCGACGACCATGCACTGGCTGATCAGCGCGTTGGCGCGGATCCGGTCTTCGAGCACTGCCGGCGCGACGTTCTTGCCGCCTGCGGTGACGATGAGCTCTTTCTTGCGGCCGGTGATGCGCAGGTAACCGTCTTTGTCGAGCTCACCGATGTCGCCGGTGTGGAACCAGCCGTTCTCCAGCGCTTCCTTGGTGGCGTCGGCGTTCTTGTAGTAGCCGGTGAAGACGTTGTCGCCCTTCATGAGGATCTCGCCGTCGTCGGCGATCTTGATGCTGACGCCAGGGATGGGCCGGCCGACCGTGCCGACCTTCATGGCGCCGGGACGGTTGCACGTCGCACCGGCTGTCGTCTCGGTGAGGCCGTAACCCTCGTAGATCGGGAGGCCGATGCCGCGGAAGAAGTGGCCGAGGCGCGCGCCCAACGGCGCACCACCGCTGATGGCGGAGTGTGCGCGGCCACCGAGCGCGGCGCGGAGCTTGGAGTAGACCAAGGCATCGAAGGCGCGGTGCGGCACCTCGAGCGCGAGGCGCAGCGCCGGGCTGGCGTCCTGCGCCTGGCTGTAGCCGATCGCGACCCTCTCAGCAAGGTCGAAGATCGCGCCCTTGCCGTCGGCGTGCGCGCGCTGTTTGGCGGTGTTGTAGACCTTCTCGAACACGCGTGGCACGGACAAGATGAAAGTCGGTTTGAAGATGGCGAGGTCGGCCATCAGGTTCTTGATGTCGGCCGTGTGTCCCATGCGCACCCGGTTCTGCACGCAGCCGACCTGGATGATGCGCGCAAACACGTGCGCGAGCGGCAGGAACAGCAGCGTCGACTGGTCGGGCCCGAACAGCTCGTCGAGTCCTTCGGTCGTTGCGGTTGCGTCGTAGATGAAGTTGCGGTGGGTCAGCTCACAACCCTTGGGGCGACCGGTCGTGCCCGACGTGTAGATGATCGTCGCGAGGCTTTCGCGTGTGAGAGTGCGCCGACGCTGCTCGATCTCGTCCTCGCTGACGCCCTTGCCGTCGGCGGTGAGCGTTTCGAGCGTCTTGTCGCTGATCTGCCACGCGTTCTTGACGCTCGCGACCTCGAGGCCGTCGTAGGCCGCCTTGTGCTTGTCGGTCTCGTAGAAGAACGCCACCGCGCCCGAGTCGCTCAGGATCCACTCGACCTGTTCGGCGGAGGATGTCTCGTAGATGGGAACGGTGACGGCGCCGGCGGTCCAGATTGCGTAGTCGATCAACGTCCACTCGTAGCGGGTCGCGGACATCAACCCGACCCGGTCGCCGGATTGCACCCCCGCCGCGATGAGCCCCGCTGCCAGTGCCTTGACCTCTTCGGCGAAGTGCTTGGCGGTCACCGGCTGCCACTCGCCGTCGACCTTGCGGTCGAAAGAGACGTTGTCTGGGTAGTCGGACGCGTTGCCGAACACCGCGTCGGTGAGGTTCGCGTCCTGCGGCACCTCGAAGTTCGCCGGGACGGAGAATTCGGCCACGCTGGTCCCCCTGAGACTCGGGTTGTCGTCTCCAACGGTAGTCAGCCGGACGGTCATTGATAAGGCCGGTGGAATTTCAGGACACCCGGGGACCTGCCGAAAGAGGTTTCGTGACGACTGTGCGATGCCCAACGTGTGACGCCGCGGTTCCGGCTGACGCCGCGTGGTGCACGCTCTGCTTCGCCCGGCTGGGATCTGAGCCTGCTCAGGAGCCCGCTGCTGCGCCGCCACCTCCACCGGCGCTCAGCGTGTCCGAGCCTCTGCCGAGCGCTCCACCCTCGGCTCCTTGTGCCGCTCCACCGGCGCCGGTTGCCACTGCGACCGCCCTGGCCGAGCCTCTCGTCGCACCCTCCTGGCCCTGCACCGGCTGTGGCGAGCGGGTTTCGCTCGAAGAGATGAGCTGCCCCAGCTGCGGAACCGGCTTCATGGGCGGGGTCGGCCCCACCGTGTCCCTGCGTGTGCCCGGCGTCGGTGACCTCGCCTCGATGTCGTCCGGCGGCCGGTTCGGTGTCATCACCGCCGGTGCCGTCGTGGTGACCGTGCTGCTCTTCCTCGTCGCCCTGGTTCTGGGGCACCTGTTCTGACCTGACGTACGTCCGCGTCCCCTCCCACCGCCCATAGGCGGAAGCCGCTCCGCGGGTACCTTCCTCTGATGCGCGTGCACGTGGTTTCTGACGTCCACGCGCGCGCTGACGCACTGGCCAAAGCGGGCGACGGCGCCGATGCGCTGATCTGTCTCGGCGACCTGGTCCTCTTCCTCGACTACGACGAGCCGGGTGGCGGCATCTTCGCCGACATGTTCGGTGAAGCTGCGGCGGTCCGCCTGATCGAGCTGCGCACCCAACGCCGGTTCGACGAGGCGCGGGAGTTCTCCGGCGGCCTTTGGGCCGGTCTCGGTGCGGGCACGCCCCGTGACCACATCGAGCGGGCGATCCGCCAGCAGTACGCCGACCTGTTCATGGCCATGCCGACGCCCGCCTACGTGACCTACGGCAACGTCGACGTCCCGCACCTGTACGACGACTACGTACGCGAAGGCATCACTGTCCTGGACGGGCAGACCACCACCATCGGTGGCCGGACCTTCGGCTTCGTCGGCGGCGGGTTGCGAACGCCGATGAGGACGCCGTACGAGATCTCCGATGAGGACTACGCCGCAAAGGTGGCGGCCGTGGGCGCTGTCGACGTGCTGTGCGCGCACATACCGCCGAACCTCCCGCAGCTCGTCTATGACGTCGAGGCGCGCCGGCTGGAACGCGGAAGCAGCGCGCTGCTCGATGCCATTCGGGACACCCAGCCGGACGTAGTGCTCTTCGGGCACGTGCACAACCCACTCGCCCGTCGTACCCGCATCGGTAAGACCGAGTGCGTCAACGTCGGGCACTTCCGCGGGCGCGGGACCCCCTACGTGCTGGAGTGGTAATAGGGTCTGCGCTCATGGCGGACCAGGCGAGCTCGTCGATAACGGTCAACGCGAACAAGGCGTCGGTGATGGCGGTGATCGCCGACTTCGAGTCCTATCCGGAATGGGCGTCGATGATCCGCACCGTGACGGTCGACGAGACCGGACCCGACGGCCGCGCCAAGCAGGTGTCGTTCGTGCTCGATGCCGGAGTGCTCAAGGACGAATACTCCCTCGCCTATGACTGGCAGGGCGACGACCGGGTCGACTGGCATCTGGTCAAGGGCAAGGCCCTCAAGAGCCAGGAAGGCTCTTATGTCCTTGAGGACGCCGGCGGCGGCACGCTGGTCACTTACCGCCTTGCCGTCGACCTGACGATTCCGATGCTCGGCATGTTCAAGCGCAAGGCCGAGAAGGTCATCATCGACACGGCGCTGAAGGGCTTGAAGAAGCGCGTCGAAGGCTGACGTCTGTAGCCTTCCGGAGTGCGTGTTCTGCTGTTCACGGGCAAGGGCGGGGTCGGCAAGACGACCACCTCCGCCGCGACAGCCACGCTCGCCGCCCTGCGCGGCCACAAGACGCTCGTGCTCTCGACGGACCCGGCGCACTCGCTCGCGGATGCGTTCGGAGTCGCCCTCGGCGACGAGCCGACCGAGATCGGCGGGGGTGCCGTCGGCAGCCTCTACGGACAACAGGTCGACACCCAGCGTGCCTTCGAGGCGTCCTGGCGTGAGGTCCAGCACTACCTGCGCGAGGTGCTCGAGGCGGGCGGCGTCGATCCGATCGAGGCCGAGGAGCTCACGGTGCTGCCCGGCGCCGAGGAGGTGCTCGCTCTTCTCGAGCTGCGTCGTCAGGTGGGACGTTGGGACGTCGTCGTGGTCGACTGCGCGCCGACGGCGGAGACGTTGCGTCTGCTGTCGTTGCCGGAAGCGCTCAACTGGTACATGGACCGCGTCTTCCCGGTGGAACGACGGGTGGTGCGCTCATTGCGCCCGGTGCTGTCGCACCTCGCCGGCGTACCGATGCCGCCCGATCGCGTGTTCGGTGCGGTCGAGCGGTTGCACAGCGAGCTCGCTGAAGTACGCCGCTTGCTCATCGACCCGGCTGTCACTTCGGTGCGGTTGGTCCTGACTCCCGAAGCCGTCGTTGTTGCTGAGGCACGACGGACGTTCACCTCGCTGGCGATGCACGGCTATCGCGTCGACGGCGTTGTCGCCAACCGCGTCTTCCCGCCTCGTGACGACGAGTTCGTCGCCCGATGGGTGGCCGCCCAGGAGGAACAGCTCGCCGGCATCGCTGCCTCCTTCGGACCGCTGCCCTTGTGGCGCTCGCCCTACCTGCCGACCGAGCCGGTGGGGCTGACAGCGCTCGGCGAGCTCGCCCGAGAGGTCTATGGCGACGACGATCCGTTGGCTGTTGGCGAGACGCCTGAACCCATGACGGTCGAACGGCTTTCCGCCGACGAGTTCGTGCTCAGTGTCGCCTTGCCGCTGGCCGACAAGCGCGAGATCGACCTCGTTCGGAAGGGTGACGAACTGGTCCTCACGGTTGGGTCGCACCGTCGCCTGATCGCGCTGCCGAGCGCGCTAACCAGATGCGTCGTTGATGGTGCCGGGCTGCGGGACGGGCGGTTGCGCGTGCGCTTCCGGCCCGATCCGGATCTTTGGATGCGCACATGACCGCACCACATGACATCGGTCCGTTGTCGGAAGAGGCAACCAGGCTCATCGAGGCTCTTTCGGAGTGGGCGCGTGGGCGCTTGGGTCCAACCGCTGCTTCGGCCGGCACCTCAGCCGAGTGCGCGCTGTGCCCGTTCTGCCAGTTGCTGTCGGTGGTGCGCCAAGCCAAGCCGGAGACGTTCGCCCATCTACTCGATGCATCCGCTGCGTTGACCGCAGCTCTTCGTTCGGTGGTTGACGCGCACCCGCCCCACCCGGCGCATGGCGGCATGGAGCGCATCGACCTGGACGACGACGGTTTCGCGGATGTCTCGCCGTGAACACGATCGGCATCGACATCGGCGGCACAAAGGTCGCCGCGGGTGTGGTCGACGAAGCCGGCAACGTCCTGGCGCGTGCGCGTCGGCGTACGCCGAGCCGGGACCCGGAGCATCTCGTCGACATCGTCACGGAGATCGTGCGTCAGCTGTTGAGCGAGCACGAAGTCTCAGCCGTCGGCGTCGGCGCCGCGGGTTTCGTCGACGTCGAGCGCAGGACGGTCCTGTTCGCGCCCAACCTGGCGTGGCGCAACACGCCGCTACGGGACGAGATCGCTGCTCGCGTCGACATCCCGGTGGTCGTCGAGAACGACGCGAACGCTGCAGCCTGGGGGGAGTTCCGTTTCGGCGCGGGCGAGCAACATCCGCACGTCGTCGTGCTCACCATCGGCACCGGCATCGGCGCGGGTCTCATCCTTGGTGGCGAGCTCTATCGGGGGGGCTTCGGCATCGCAGGTGAGCCCGGGCACGTCCGCGTCGTACCTGGTGGTCGTCAATGCGGCTGCGGCAACCTCGGGTGCTGGGAGCAGTACTGCAGCGGCACCGCTCTCGTCCGCGCCGCCCAGGAGATCGCCACCGAACGACCCGATGACGCGCGCAGGTTGCTCGAGATGGCGGAAGGGGTCGAGTCGATCGATGGTCCAGTCGTGACCCGGGCGGCTCAGGAGGGTGATCCTGCGGCGGTTGACTGCTTCACTGAGATCGGACGCTGGTTGGGGCAGGGCATGGCTGACCTCGCCGCGGTGCTCGACCCGGGCAGGTTCGTCGTCGGCGGCGGTGTCTCCGACGCGGGCGACCTCCTGCTCGGTCCGGCGCGGGAGACCTACGCGTCCGCCCTGACCGGTCGCGGTCATCGGCCGATGGCGGCGATCGTCGGTGCCCGCCTGGGCGCCGAAGCAGGTCTCATCGGCGCGGCGGATCTCGCCCGGCTGCGCTGATGCGGGCGGTCGTCGCGCTCGGCGGCAATGCATTGAGTCCGCCCGGTGCTGCCGGCACCGTGGCAGAGATGCGCGCTGCTTTGCGCAAGACCGCGGAGCCACTCGCCGATCTCGTCGGTCGCGGTGTCGAGCTCGTCATCTCGCACGGCAACGGACCGCAGGTCGGTCGGATCCTGCTGCAGCAGGAGTACGCCGCGGACCACGTACCGCCGATGCCGATGGATGTCTGCGGCGCCGAGAGCCAGGGCCAGATCGGCTACCTGCTCGTGCAGGCGCTTGACAGCGCGCTGCGGCGCCGGGGCCTCGACACCCGCGCCCTTTGCCTCGTCACGCAGGTCGTGGTGGACGGTCGCGACCCGGCCTTTCGGCGGCCGACCAAACCGGTCGGACCGTCCTACCCCCGGCCAGAGGCGCAGCGCATCGCCCACGAAACCGGCTACGTCTTCACCATCCAGCCCGACAAGTTGTGGCGTCGTGTCGTCCCGTCACCCAAGCCGGTGCGCTTCGTCGAGGAGGTCCCGCTGCTTCAGGTGATCGAGGCCGGTCACGTCGTCGTCGCTGCAGGCGGTGGGGGAGTGCCCGTCGTCGAACATCGTCGCGAGCTGCGGGGGGTCGAGGCGGTCGTCGACAAGGACCTGACGGCTGCGCGGCTCGCGACGCTGGTCCGCGCTGATCTGCTCTTGATCCTGACCACGGTCGACAAGGTCTACGCCGGCTTCGGCACTTCGCAGCAGCGTGCCCTGGACCGACTCACTGAAGCAGAGGCGACTGAGCTGCTCGCGGCCGGCGAGTTCCCCGAAGGATCGATGGGCCCGAAGATCGAAGCTTGCCTGGACTTCGTAAGAGCAAGTGGCGCGCGCGCGGTCGTCACGTCGCTCGGTCGCGTCGTCGATGCGGTCTTCGCGGACGCGGGTACGACGATCGGCGGAGACGGTGCAGTCGATGGCTGAGCTGCGGCTGCTGACCTACAACGTCCGGTCGTTGCGTGACGACGCTGATGCCGTGGCTGCGGTGATTCGTGCCTGCCAGCCGGATGTCGTCGCCGTGCAAGAGGCGCCGCGAAAGTTGCGCTGGCGGTCGCAACGCGCCGCCCTCGCGCGAAAGTCCGGCCTCGTCGTTGCGACCGCCGACCGGCCCGGCGGTCTCATGGTGATGACATCGCTGGCCGCCAAAGTCCTCTCGACCCGGGTCGCCACGTTGCCCAAGTCGCGGGACCTGCATCAGCGTGCGGTGACCGTCGCCGAGCTCGAGCTGCGGGGCAGCCGCTGGGCGGTCGCCTCAGTTCACTTCTCGTTGGACGCCGATGAACGGCAGCGGCATCTCGCGCCGTTGTGGGCCGCTGTCGAGGGCGTCTCGGCTCCGCTTGTCGTCGCCGGCGACATCAACGAGGAGCCGGACAAACCGGTGTGGCAGTCGCTCGCCGCACGTCTGCAGGACGCATATGCAGTCGCGCCGGACGGCCCTGCGGACACCTTCCGCGCGCGGCAACCCCGGCGCCGGATCGACGCAGTCTTCGCGGATCCGTCTGTCGAGGTGGTCGGCTGTCACGCGGTTCAGGGCGTTGCCTCAGATGCATCGCCCGGCGTCACGCGCGAGCTGCTTGCTGCGGCGAGCGACCATCTCCCCGTCTTGGCTGTCTTGCGTCAGGGACGGCGGTAGTCGGGCACGAGGTGGTAGGCAAGCTGTTCGAGGAACAAGCCGATGTCGGTCACGATGCCGATCGCCTGCGCACTGCCGCGGTCGGCGAGCTTGGTCACCGTGGCGGGGTTGATGTCGACGGCTACCAGCGGAATCGATGCCGGGAGGATGTTGCCGGTCGCGATCGAGTGCAGCATCGTCGCGACCATGATGGCGAAGCCGACGTTTCTCAGCTGCGCTCGCATGGCGCGCTGACCTTCGATGACATCGGTGTAGACGTCGGGCAGCGGGCCGTCGTCGCGAACAGATCCGACGAGCACGTAAGGCTTGCCGGCTTTGACCATCGCGTGCATGACGCCGTTGGTCAGCACACCGGACTCGACAGCCGCTGCGATGGATCCGGCTGCGCGGATCGAGTTGATCGCCCGGATGTGGTGCTCGTGACCGTGTTCGACGCCTTGGCCGTGAGCGAGGTCGACTCCGAGCGACGTGCCGAACAACGCCGACTCGATGTCGTGGGTGGCGAGTGCGTTGCCGGAGAACAACACATCGACCCAGCCGTGCTCGACGAGTGCGGCCATCGGCGCGGACGCGCCGGTGTGAACAACTGCGGGACCCGCAACCCAGAGCACTCGCGCACCGTCGTGCTTGACCTCACGCATGCGTTCCGCGATCTGGCGTACCAGCAGTGCCTGCGGCTTTTCGCTGGACACCGTCGACGCCATGAACTCGAAGTCGTCACCGAGTGCCTTGTGCTCGCGTGTCGGCAGCACGACCTTGATGCCGCCGGCGCCGCACACGATCTGCTCACCGGCACGGACGTCACTGACCGGGACGGTCCGGACCCGGGCACCCTCGACGAGGAGCCCACAGTCCATCTCCGGGTGCTCGACCGGCACCCAACCACCGTCGAGCCGGACAACGGTCTCGAGGTTGGTCGTCGAGTAGAAGTCCTCCGGAAAGACACCGTCGGCCGGAGCGGGCCGGGTCACCGCGCTGCCCGGGTCGACCTGGTTGACACCGTGCGTCTGCAGCCGCATGAGCAGCCGTTGCAGGTCGTCGTTGCTGTCGGCGAGGACGACGATCCGGGCGTAGGACTCGTCCTCGTGGGTCTTGCCGACCTCAAAGCGCTCGATGGTGTAGTCGCCGCCGTAGTCGAGGACGTCGTCGAGGATCTTGGCGAGAACCCCCGTGTCCATCAGGTGCCCGGTGATCTCCACGGTGTCGGTGACCTGCACGGCGACACATTAGGGCAAGCGATATGCCCGGCTTCGGCCTACCGGCGGGCTAGACAGCCGAGCCGTCATCCCACCCGGAGTCGGTAGGCGGGCCCTGACGCATGTTCCAGACCAGGCTTGCCACGCCACCGAGGAAGGCCAGCACTCCGACGAAGCGCAGGCTGCCGCCGTCCACATTGGTGGCCAGGATGATCAGTCCGAAGGCCATGACCGCCAGCGCGGCCAGCGTGACTCTGCGGAACCGGGGGAACGGAGGTGGCGGTGGCGGGTCGTAGTGGTCCTCGTCAGCCGGGTCGTAAGACTCGCCCAGCTGCGGCGACTGGTCGTCCTCGGGCCAGCTCGGCGTGGCCTCGCCCGGCGTCGCCTGCAGCGACGCGAGCACCTGCTGCCACGCCGACTCGAAGTCGACGTCCTCACTCGCGGGCTTGTCGCCGGACTCTTGGTCGACGAGGTCCTTGGCGCGGGCGACCTGCGTGTCGTCCACCCACAGCCGGTCGATCGGCCGGTCCGGCAGTCGCAGCTCCATCGCCCCGCCGGTCGCCGCCGGCGTGGGGGCGGCATAGGCGGCGATGCCTTCGTCGCGCAGGCTGGCCAGCAGCGAGTCGACGATCCGCGGGTCGAGATCCGCGATCGGCGTGTAGTTGGCGCAGCGCAGACCGTTGTCCCTGCTGCCCCGGCGGGGCCCCTCGATGTCCATCAGGTTCAGTGTGCCTCGACGAAGGCCAAGCTCTCGGACACGATGCGGGGCAAGTCGTTGTCCATGGTCGCGACGTGGAAGCTGTCCTCGAGGATCACCTGGCGCTTGTCGCCGGCGCCGGCCTCCTTCATCAGCCGGTCACTGTTGACCGGCTCGACGACGTGGTCGTCTCGGCTCGTCAGCACCAGCAGTGGCTGCGTGAGGCGGGACAGGTCAGCCGTGGTGACCTTCCACAGCTGCGACAGCTGGTAGGCCGCCTTCACCGGCAGCCGGTCATAGGCGGGTTCGACGACGCCCGGCTTCTTGATGTCGTTGCCGACGGGCGGCATCGAGGGGACCACGAAGCGCAACACCGGCAGGACCTTGGCGTCCTTCCGGGTCGTGAACAGCGAGGGGTTGACCACCACCACGCCGGCGACATCGTCGCCGCGCTGCTCGGCGAGCCGCAGGACCAGCGTCCCGCCCATCGACAGGCCCATCACGAATGCCTTGTCACAGCGGCTGCGTACGTCGTCGAAAGCGCGCTCGAGCTCGGCGTACCAGTCCTGCCAGGTGGTCTTGTTGGCGTCCTGCCAGCGGGTCCCGTGCCCGGGCAGGCGCGGGACGCGGACGGTGAGCCCGGCGGCGGCTAGCTGCTCCCCCCAGGCGTGCAGGCTGCCGGGCATGCCGGTGAGGCCGTGGCACAGGACGGCACCGATCGGCCCTCCGGAGGCGTCGTAGGGTTCGGCTTCGGGTCGCAGCGACACGCATCGATCGTCGCACGGTCCGGGGACCTCACCCGGCGGCTCGCTAGAATCCGACCAAAGGTGACATCAGGGTGGCCGTCATTGGCCATTGCTGTCCGCCCATGGCTTCTTTAGGGTGGCGCTGGGACAGGCATCGAGCGGGAGGGCGGTGACGCGTGTGATGTATCAGTTCCTCAAGTACGTCGTGCTCGGCCCGATCCTCAAGCTCTTGTTCCGCCCCTGGGTCGAAGGCGCGGAGAACCTGCCGGTCACCGGTCCGGCGATCCTGGCCAGCAACCACCTGTCCTTCTCCGACTCGTTCTTCCTGCCGCTGAAGGTGCCGCGCCGGGTCACGTTCCTGGCCAAGGCCGACTACTTCACCGGTCGCGGGCTCAAGGGCTGGCTGACCAAGGGCTTCTTCAAGAGCATCGGCCAGGTGCCGATCGACCGCTCCGGCGGCCGGGCATCCGAGGCTGCGCTGCGCAAGGCGATGGAGATCCTCGGCCGGGGTGACCTGCTGGGCATCTACCCGGAGGGCACCCGCTCGCCGGATGGCCGGCTCTACCGCGGCAAGACGGGCATCGCGCGGATGGCGCTCGAGGCGGGCGTGCCCGTCATCCCCGTCGCCATGATCAACACGTTCGACATCCAGCCCCCCGGCCAGGTCGTCCCGCGGATCATGCAGGTCGGCATCCGGATCGGCGAGCCGCTCGACTTCTCCCGCTACGAGGGCATGGAGGGCGACCGGTTCGTGCTCCGGTCGATCACCGACGAGATCATGTATGAGCTCATGCAGCTCTCCGGCCAGGAGTACGTCGACACCTACGCGACGAAGGCCAAGGAAGACATTGCCGACGCGCGCGAGGCCGCGCGAGAGGCCCTGGTCGCCGACGACCGGGCCTTGATCGGCAACCGCAAAGCGTCCTAGCTGCTCGCCCACTTCATCGACCGCCGCACGGCCTCTTCCCAACGGCGGTACGACGCGTCGTCGCGTGTGGCGGGTTCGAAGCGCTGGTCGAGCTGCCAGGTTGCCTTGAGCTCCTCGGCGGAGGACCACACTCCCGTTGCCAGGCCGGCCAGGAACGCTGCACCCAACGCGGTCGTCTCGGCGACGACGGGGCGCCGTACCGGCACCTGTAGCTGATCGGCCTGCAGCTGACAGAGCAGGTCGTTGGCGGACGCGCCGCCGTCGACGGACAGCTCGGGCAGGTCGACGCCGGCGTCGCGAGTCATGACGTCGACGACGTCGCGCACTTCGAATGCGATCGCTTCCAGTGCAGCGCGAACCAGGTGTGCCCGGGTGGTGCCGCGGGAGAGGCCGAGGATGGCCCCACGGGCGTCCGGATCCCAGTGCGGTGCGCCGAGACCGGTGAGAGCGGGCACGAAGACCACGCCGCCGGTGTCGTCGACGGTGCGAGCGAGGGCATCGGTCTCGGCCGCAGTGTCGATGATGTGCAGGCCGTCGCGCAGCCACTGGATCGCGGCGCCGGTCACGAAGATCGCGCCTTCGAGCGCATAGACGAGGCCATCACCGATGTCCCACGCAACGGTCGTGAGCAGGCCCGCGTCGGAGCGCACGAGCTCCTCGCCGGTGTTCACGAGCACGAAGGAGCCGGTGCCGTAGGTGCATTTGCTGGTGCCGGTCTCGAAACAGACCTGGCCGAACAACGCTGCCTGCTGGTCGCCGGCGACACCGGCGATCGGCAGGTCGAGCCCGAGGAAGGCGTCGGGATCGCTGCGGCCGAAGTCTCCGGAGCTGGGCCGCACCTCGGGCAGTGCCGTCGTCGGCACTCGCAGGATGTCGCCGAGCTCGTCGCTCCATGCGCCGGAGTCGATGTCGAACAGGAGCGTGCGACTGGCGTTGGAAGGGTCGGTCGCGTGCACTCGGCCGGCGGTGAGGCGCGCGACCAGGTAGGAGTCGACGGTGCCGACGACGACGTCGCCGGACTGCACGCGTTGCCACGGTTCGGTGTCGTTGCGTGCGAGCCAGGTCAGCTTGGTGCCGGTGAAGTAGGGATCGAGACGCAGCCCGGTCAGCTCGGCCACTCGCGGCTCGTGGCCGGCGTCGCGGAGCTCGTCACAGATGGACGCCGTACGGCGGTCCTGCCAGACGATTGCGCGGCGCGGGGCGGCCAGCGTCCGCTTGTCCCAGAGGACTGCCGTCTCGCGCTGGTTGGTGATGCCGATCGCTGTCGGGGGCTCGACGCCGTCGCCCGCGAGCGCTTGCCTGCACGCGGCGAGCGTCGCCTGCCAGATCTGTTCGGGCTCGTGCTCGACCCACCCGGGCTGCGGGAAGTGCTGGGCGAACTCTTCGTAGCCGCGGGACGCAATGCGGCCGTCCGCAGTGACGAGCAGCGCGGTGACCCCCGTCGTACCGGCGTCGATGGCCAGAACGGTCATGCGCTAGATCATGTCGACTTCTGTCGGAGCTGCTCGAGGACGGTCGGGTCGATCTTGCCCGCGAGCATGCGCTCCTCGAAGTTCTCGACGCCGGCCCAGTCGTTGAGGGCGGTATCGAGGTCGTCGCCCTCATCGCCAGCCGCAGCGTGGCCGAGCGCGGCGAGGCGGCGTCGTACCTCGACTGCCAGATCGCCCTGGAGCGGGAGAGCTGCCTCGGGGTCGGCCTTGCCGAAGTAGAGGTCGTGCAGGTCGAGCAGCCGGCCGAGCTCCGGCACCGGGCTGGGGGAGTCGTCAATGCGGAGATCGACGACGATGTCGGTGCTGTCGGCGTAACCGCCGGCAGTCGCGGCGACGAGAATCGCGGCGCTCTGTCGCCCACGTCTGTCACCGCCGGCGTCGTCACCGGCGGCCAGGGCGGCGTAGAGACGGCGGGCGAGCGTCTGCGCGGGGTCGGCGGCGAGCCAGGCCCGCTCCATCGCATCGACGACTTCGGGGCCGGTGAGGATGTTGCCTTGGATGGCGTAGCACGCGCCGGTGCGCCCGCCCGCCCAGTCATGGCAGCCGCTACCGGTGAAGGTCGCCGCGTTGCCCTGCGTGTCGACGATGCCGGCCTGGCGCTGCTCACGACCTGCGTCGGCCGCAGTGAGGGCATCGAGCGTCTCTTGTGCGGTTTTCCCGTCACGCAGGTGCTTGAGGCCGTCGGGGCGGTAGGCGAGGTTGGCGTAGGACTGGGTCGCGATAGCGCCGGCGTCCGCGGCTGCGGCCGGAACGGCACAGCCGACGGCGAGGAACTTGCTGGCGACGGCGACGCCCCAGGAGCTCCCGTCGCTCGCGACGATGGAGAACGTCATGCCGGTGTCAACCGGTAGTGCGTCATGTCGGGGGAGACTAGTGGCGGGCGGTGAATAGGCTCGCGACCATGCGCATCGGAGTGTTGACCGGCGGCGGTGACTGTCCGGGTTTGAACGCAGTCATCCGGGCGATCGTCCGTAAGGGCAGCGAGGTCTACGGGCATGACTTCGTGGGGTTCCACGACGGCTGGAAGGGGCCGCTCGAGAACGACACGTTGACGCTGGATGTCGCGACAACTCGCGGCATCCTGCCGCGGGGCGGGACGATTCTCGGCTCGTCGCGCACCAACCCGATCAAGGTCGAGGGTGGCGTCGAGCGGATCGAGAAGAACTTGAAGACCCTCGGCGTCGACGGCCTGATCGCCATCGGTGGCGAGGACACCCTGGGTGTCGCCACTGCGCTGGCCGGACACGGGCTCAACGTCGTCGGCGTACCGAAGACGATCGACAACGACCTCAACGCGACGGACTACACGTTCGGCTTCGACACGGCAGTGCAGATCGCGGTCGACGCCATCGACCGGCTGCACACGACCGCGGAGTCGCATCATCGGGTGCTGATCGTCGAGGTGATGGGGCGGCATGCCGGCTGGATCGCGTTGCACAGCGGCCTCGCCGGTGGCGCCAACGTCATCCTCATCCCGGAACGGCCGTTCGACATCGCCGAGGTCTGCACCTACATCGAGAAGCGGTTCGCCCGGCACTATGCACCGATCGTCGTCGTCGCCGAGGGCGCGACGCCGAAAGAGGGCACCATGGCCCTCCAGCAGGGTGACCTCGACGCCTTCGGACACGTCCGTCTCGGCGGCATCGGTCAAGTGCTCGAGCAGGAGATACAGGCGCGCACCGGGTTCGAGTCGCGGCAGACGGTGCTCGGGCACGTGCAGCGAGGCGGGACGCCGACTGCGTTCGACCGCGTGTTGGCGACGCGCTTCGGGCTGCACGCCATCGACGCTCTGCACGACGGTGACTCAGGCGTCATGGTGGCGCTGCGCGGCACGGACATCGTCCGCGTCCCGCTGTCGGAGGCGACGGCGGAGCTGAAGCTGGTCCCCCTGGAGCGCTACGAAGAGGTAGAGGTCTTCTTCGGCTAACCCAACCCCAGCACTTCGGATAGCAGGGGCCCACTTTCCGGGCCAGTTCTGCCCGAATTCTGGTTCCCCAGTATCTGAAGTCGTTGTGGTTGTGCACAGATTCGTTGCGGCGGTGCTGTTGGCGGTTGCCGTCGCTCAACCGTGGTCATGTGGACGACTTTCTTGCAAACCTTGCACCGACGCGGCGCCGCGCCCTCAAGGGCTCGAACGCCCGCATACGCAGCGCGCTTCGCAAGGGTGAGCTGATTGCGTTGCGCAGGGGAGTCTTGGTCGGCCGGGCAGTTGTAGATGCAGCTTGCGAGGAGCGAGAGCGGCACGCCCTGCTGGCGCGGGCTGCCATTCTGGCCACGAGAGGAGCGCCGGCATATGCCTGCCTCGGGTCGGCTGGTTTGCTCCACGGATTCGACCGGCTTGGTCGAGCCCCCGGGCGTGTTCGGCTGTATCGCCCAAAGGGTCCACCTTGGCGAGACAAGGAAGTCGCGATACTCACCTGCGGCATTCCTGCGCCTCACGTGACGACGGTCTTGAACGTGCCGTGCACGACGGGCGCACGCACTGTCGTCGACCTCGCCCGTTGGGTGAGCTATCGCGGCGGGGTTGTTGTCGCTGACTCGGCGCTTCGGTCTGGGGTGACTCGCCACGAGCTCGAGCAGGTCATCAAAGACTGCACACGATGGCCTGGCCTCTGCAAGGCACGTGACGTCATCGCGTTCGCGGACGGTCGAGCTGCGACGCCTCTCGAGAGCATCAGTCGCGTCGCGTTCCAAGACATGGGCCTTCCGCCGCCCGAGCTTCAGGTGACATTGGCATGGGACGAGTGGGGCAACCCACGAATAATCGTCGACTTCTACTGGCCGGAGTACGGCGTGGTTGGCGAGGCCGATGGTCTGATGAAGTACGACGTGAACGCTGACGAGCCCAATCCGCTGCGCGCGGAGAAGTTGCGCCAAGAAGAGCTCGAAGCGCTGGGCTACGTCATCGTTCGTTGGACATGGGACGACATCTGGCGCCGGCCGGAGTGGGTGGCATCGCGGCTGCGGACCGCGTTCCGCGAAGCGACTCGCCGTCGTACCGCCTAGAGAGGCGACTTCGGATAGCCAGTGACCAGAATCCGGCCGGAAAGTGGGCTCAGACTGGTCCCTGGCTATCCGAAGTGGGGGCAGTGGGGGCAACTACCCTGGCTTTGTGACAGATACGTGGCGGGAAAGGCCGGCGGCGCAGCAGCCGTCCTGGCCGGATCCTGCCGCGCTTGCGACGGCGGTGGGCGAGCTCGAGCGGTCGCCCGGGCTCGTCGTACCCGACGAGTGCGACACGCTGCGCGAACGGCTCGCGAGTGTCGCCCGTGGCGAGGCATTCCTGCTTCAAGGCGGTGACTGCGCCGAGACGTTCGCCGGCGTGAGCGCCGGCCAGGTCCGCGACAAGCTGCGCACCATCCTGCAGATGGCAGTCGTGCTCACTTACGCCGCCAGCGTCCCCGTCGTCAAAGTGGGCCGGATGGCGGGCCAGTTCGCCAAGCCGCGCAGCGCCGACATCGAAGCCATCACGGGGCTGCCCTCCTACCGCGGCGACGCCGTGAACGACCTCGCCGTTGACGCCGTGGCACGCGTGCCCGATCCGGCACGCATGCTGCGCGCGTACGCCGCCAGTGCCATGACGCTCAACCTCGTCCGCGCCTACACCCGCGGCGGTCTCGCCGATCTGCGCGCGGTGCACGACTGGAACAAGGACTTCGTACGTCGCTCTCCCGCTGGTCAGCGTTACGAACGTGTGGCGCGTGACATCGACCGCGCGCTTGCGTTCATGCGTGCGTGTGGCATCGACCTCGACCGCGAGCAGTCCATGCACGGCGTCGAGTTCTTCGCCAGCCATGAGGCGTTGCTGCTCGACTACGAGAGTGCGCTGACGAGGTACGACGATTTGCGCGATGCGACCTACGACCTGTCTGGTCACATGGTCTGGATCGGCGAACGCACCCGCGATCTCGACGGTGCGCATGTGGAGTTCGCAAGTCGCATCGCCAACCCCATCGGCGTCAAGCTCGGTCCTGGCACCGCACCGGACGGCGCCGTGGCACTTGCCGAGCGACTTGATCCTGATCGCGTTCCGGGTCGGCTGACCTTCATCACAAGGCTTGGGGCGCAACGAGTTCGCGACCTGTTGCCGGCACTGGTCGAGAAGGTTCGCAGCGACGGCATCATGGTCACTTGGGTCTGCGACCCGATGCACGGCAACACCGTGACGACGCCCAGTGGCTACAAGACCCGTCACTTCGACGACGTCATCGACGAGGTCCGCGGGTTCTTCGAGGTGCATCACGCACTCGGCACCTGGCCGGGTGGCGTGCATGTCGAGCTCACCGGCGACGACGTCACTGAATGTCTCGGTGGTGCGCACGACATCGTCGACGAAGATCTCGCGGGCGGTCGTTATGAGACCGCGTGCGACCCGCGCCTCAACACGACCCAAGCCATCGAGCTTGCCTTCCTCGTCGCGGAGATGTTGCGCGAGCGCTGAGGCGCTAGGTCGTCTGATTGAACTTCTGTGATGCGGACTGGGACCCGTTGTCGGCGCTGACGTTGTAGGTCCCCGGGAGTGCTCCGCTGGCGGTGACATGAGCAGTGAACGTGCCGTGCTTGTTGGCGGTGACGCTGTCGGTCGATGTCGCCAGCGTGCCCGTGTAGCGCACCGTCACCGGTACGCCCGGAGCCCATCCGCGGCCTGTCACCGTGACCCGAGACCCTCTGGGGCCGGACGGCGGCGAGAGGGCGATCGTGCCGTCGGTTGACGGCGCAGTCGTGCTCGTGGGCGCTGCGGTCGTCGGCGCAACAGCGGTGGCTGTAGGCGGCGCGCTCGCCGACTTGCGAGGCTTCGCGGAGCGCACCTGCTGGGTAGGTGTCGCCGGCACCGAGAAGGCCGGTGTCTCCGGGGCGGCGGTCGCTGGGACGGGCGTCTGCGTCAATCCGCTGTTGCCGGCGGCCTCGGAGCTTGTGACGGCAGCAATCGCGACACCGAGCACGAGAGCCAGCACGATCGCGACCACGGCGATGAACGGCGAGACCGCGGGGCGGGTGTCGTCCTCCTCTTCGATCGCGAGGAGCACCTCGTCGACGCTCGGCAGCACGCTCATCGCGCGGGTGGCGACCCGCTCGATCATGGCCTCCCGTGCGTCGTCCGGCATTGCAAGAACCGGGAGCCCGGCCACGAGCCGGCGAGCCTTCGTGAGCCGGTCGGTCACCTCCTCGCAGGACGAGCACACGCTCAGATGCCGACGAAGCGGGCCGCTGCGCTGGGCGGGCAGCGAGCCGTCGGTCAGCCGCCCGAGGGTTCCGAGATCTGCGGGGGCCCGGCCACCGTGAGTGGCGAGGTCCGGGATCGACCGGTCGTCGTACAACGACGCCAGCCGCAGCCGGCCGGAGGCGACCAGAGTGGCCGCCCAGTCCAGGTCGCGGCCCAGGGCGACTGCCACGGCTTCCGGTGGGAGATCGTAACCGTCTCGGAGCATGACGGCGGCCCGCTCCTGTTCGGGGAGCTGCGCGAGCGCTGCTCGCACCTGCGCCTCGCCGCTCGTGCCCGACAGGACACTTGTCGGCATCTCCGCCGCGGGCTGGTCGGTGACCGGTTCGGCCGCGGCGTCGCCCAGGCGCCGGCCGAGATCGAGCGCTCGGCCGAACCACCATCCGGCCATGTCGCCGACCGACTCCGGGGCGTTGACGATCGCGTCGATGAGCGCGAACGAGTAGGACTCGCAAACCTCGATGGACTCCTCGGGGCCGCAGCCGCTGCGGCGGAGCAGGTCGTGGACGCGGTCGGCGTGCACGCGTACGGCCGCGACGACGTCGTCGGCGGAAACGAGAGCGACTACCTCGCGCGGCACGCGGTTACCTTATGGCCGTGCCCGACTTGATCGACCTACGTAGCGACACGGTGACCCGCCCGTCGCCGAACATGCGCCGCGCGATGGCCGAAGCGGATGTCGGCGACGACGTCTACGGCGAGGACCCGACCATCAACCGGCTCGAGGAGCGGGTCGCCGGTTTGCTCGGCCTGTCGGCGGCGTTGTTCGTCCCGAGCGGCACGATGGGCAACCAGATTGCGCTTCGCCTGCTCGTGCCGCCCGGCGACGAGCTCGTCAGCGACGCGGATGCCCACGTCGTCAGCTACGAGGCCGGGGGAGCGGCGCAGCACGGTGGCATCCAGACACGCACGGTCGTGGCGGCGCGCGGCCTCCTCTCCAGAGACCTGCTCGAACCGCAGCTGCGACCGGAGGGCTTTCACACTGTCCCGACGCGGGCGGTGGCTGTGGAGCAGACGCACAACCGTGGCGGCGGCGCCGTCTACCCGCTCGACGTGCTGCAGGACCTCCGCGCCCTCACCGCGTCGTACGGCGTCTTGCTGCACTGCGACGGTGCCCGGCTGTGGAACGCGCACATCGCCTCAGGTGTCGCGCTTACCGACTACGGCAAGCTGTTCGACACGGTGTCGGTCTGCCTGTCCAAGGGTCTCGGCGCCCCGGTCGGATCGGTCGTCGTCATGCGTGATGCGGAGCGGCTCGCGCAGGCACGCCTCATCCGCCGTCGTCTCGGTGGCGGCATGCGCCAGGCCGGGGTGCTGGCGGCGGCGGGAGACTTCGCGCTCAGCCACAACCTCGACCGGCTTGCCGATGACCACGCCCGCGCGCGCCGGCTGGCCGAGGCCGTGGCCGACGTGGCTGCCGGGCTGGTGGACGTCGCCTCGGTGGAGACCAACATCGTCGTCGTCGAGCTCGCCGAGACGCCGCTGGACTCGGCGACGGTCGCGGCCGGCTGCCGGGCCGAGGGCGTCCTCGTGTCTGCGTTCGGACCGCGACGGGTGCGACTCGTGACGCATCTCGACGTGGACGACAACGCCATCGACCGTGCGATCGAGGTCATTCGTCGGTCCCTGACTGCCGCCGGGGAATAGCCCCCGAGCCTGCGATCTTCTATCGTCAACGAATCTAGGTGATAGAAGGAGCCGCTATGCCGACCGCCTTCGTCCTCTCCGGCGGCGGCAACCTGGGCGCCGTCCAGGTCGGAATGCTTCAGGCGCTCGCCGACCGCGGGGTCGTTCCCGACCTTCTCGTCGGCACGTCGGTCGGCGCGATCAACGCCGCGTTCCTTGCTGCCGGACCGTCGCCCGCGCGGATCGAGCAGCTCGCCGAGATCTGGAGGGACACGCGGCGCAGTGACGTGTTCCCGACCTCCTCGCCACGGGCGGCGATGCGCGCGGTGACCGGCCGGTCCAACGCGTTCGTCGATCCCCGGCCCCTGCGCCGACTCGTCGAGCGCAGCGTTCCCTACGACCGGATCGAGACGGCCCGCTGGCCGCTTGCCATCGTCGCCACTGAGGTCACCACCGGAGCCGAGGTCGTCCTGCGCCACGGTGATGTCGTGGATGCGGTGATGGCCAGCGCGGCCATCCCATCCATTTTTCCCCCTGTCGCCCTCGATGGTCACGTCCTGATGGACGGCGGCGTGGTCAACAACACTGCGATCTCGGTCGCCGGCGACCTGGGTGCTGATGTCATCTATGTGCTGCCGACTGGTTATGCCTGCGCTCTACCGCATCCGCCCGGGTCGGCGCTGGCAATGGCGCTGCATGCGGTTTCGCTTGCCATCCAACGTCGGCTCGTCGCCGACGTTGCGGTGTGGCAGCACCGTTGCACGTTGCGGGTCGTGCCGCCGCTCTGTCCCGTCTCGGTCTCTCCGACCGACTTCGGTCACACCGAGGAGCTCATGCAGCGAGCCCGCACGGCAACGAGACGATGGCTCGACCGTCCGATACCCGAGGACCAGACGGGCTACTTAGGAGTCCACGAGCACTAACGAGCGACCCACCGCCTGCGGCAGCGTCCGGACCACATGAGCGAGCTCGTCGAGATCGGTGTCGACCAACGCCTGCGGCCCGTCGCACAGCGCAGCGCCCGGGTCGGGGTGGACGTCGACGATGATCGCGTCGGCGCCGACAGCGATAGCAGCACGAGACAGAGGTACGACGAGGTCCCGCCGGCCGCCCGAGTGCGAGGGGTCGACGACGACCGGCAAGTGCGAGAGCGAGTGCATGACCGGCACTGCGCTGATGTCGAGAGTGTTGCGGGTCGCCGTCTCGAATGTGCGGATGCCGCGTTCGCACAGCACGATGTCGAGGTTGCCCCGCTGCGCGACATACTCCGCGGCCATCAGCCACTCTTCGATGGTCGCGTTCATGCCGCGCTTCAACATGACCGGCTTGCCTGCGCTGCCCACGGCTTGCAACAGGCCGAAGTTCTGCATGTTGCGGGTGCCGATCTGCAGCATGTCGGCGTAGGACGCGACGATGTCGACGTCATGCGCGTCGACAACCTCGGTCACGATCGGCAGTCCGACCTCCGTGCGGACCTCCGCGAGGATCTGCAAGCCCTTTTCGCCGAGGCCTTGGAAGGCGTAGGGCGACGTTCGCGGCTTGTAGGCGCCCCCGCGCAGCAGTGCCGCACCGGCCGACTTGGCCATCTGGGCTGCGGCGAGTGTCTGCTCGGGTGACTCGACCGCGCACGGGCCGGCAATCAGCGTGAACGTGTCGGGGCCGATCGGCACGCCGGAGACATAGACGGTCGACATCGCCGGATGGTTCTCCCGGCTGACGAGCTTGTAGGGCGCTGAGATGCGGACGACGTCAGCGACGCCCGGGTAGGCCTTGAGGTTGAGCGACTCGAACTGCTCCACGTCACCGACCAGGCCAACGATGGTGCGGTGCACCCCGCGACTGACGAACGCCGAGCCACCTGCGGCCTGCACGGTCTGCACGACAGCGTCGAGCTCTTCTGCTGTCGCGCCCGGTCCCATCACCACAACCACGGGGTCAGTCTTTCATTGTGCGCCAACCGCTTATGTCTCCAGGCGCTCGATCTGGGCGTCGGCGGCTCGCCGTGGGCCGAGTTCGACGAGGAACATCGCTGCGAGGACGAGCAGCGCGCCTACGACGACGCGGTTGGTGAGGTCGTCCCCGCCGAACGTCACGCCGAAGATGCCGGCAAAGACCGGTTCCATCGTCATGACGACAGCGGCACGCGTCGGCGCAAGGTGGGCCTGCGCCCATGTCTGGACGAAGAAGCCGACTGCCGTTGCCGCCAAGGCGGTGAGGAGTACGGCGCCCCAGACCTCGGCGTCCGGTGGGGGCGACAGGGAGTCCGGTGCCGCCGCGACCGCCGAGACGACTGCGACGGTGACGAGCTGGACCACCGCGAGGCCGTAGGCGTCTTTCGAGCGAGACCACTCGCCGAGCCCCACGATGTGCAACGCGAACGACAGGGCGCACAACAGCGTGATCGCCTCACCGCGTCCCACCGACAGGCCGTGCAAGGACAAGAGGGCGAGCCCGCCGGTTGCGATCGTCACTCCGAGCCAGGACATCAGATCGATGCGCTTGCGCAACAGCAGACCGGCGCACAGCGGTGTGAAGACGACGAACAGTCCGGTGATGAACCCGGACACGGTCGCCGGTGTGCGCTTCAGGCCGAAGGTCTGAGCGACATAGCCGGCCGCCAGGGCGAGCCCGAGTACGACGCCGTGCTGTCGACCTTCCCGGCCCAAGGCCGCCACGGCGCCGGGCCGCAGCACCGCCATCGCGACGGCGGCAAGAGCGAACCGCCATGCCAGAAAGTCCATGACCGGCATGCGTTCGACCGCGTCCTTGACGACAACGAAGGTCGACCCCCAAACGGCCGTGACACCGACGAGCGCGACGGTGCCGACCGCCTCGGGTGATCGCAGTCGCGCGGCGTTCATCGGTCGCGGAGCTTGCGCAACGTCGCCAGCTCGTCGCGGTGGCGCGTCACGTCGCCCGGCGTCTCGACGATGACCGGTACGCCGCGAATGGCGGGGTGCCGGAACACCTCCGCGAACGGATCCATGCCGATCGTGCCGGCGCCGATGTTGGTGTGCCGGTCCCGGCCGGAGGCGAGCGGGTCCTTCGAGTCGTTGGCATGGACCAGGTGCAGTCGATCGCGTCCGACGGTGCGCGCCAGCTCATTCAGCGTGCGGCGCATGCCGCCGGGCGAGGCAACGTCATGTCCGGCCGCGAACGCGTGACACGTGTCGAAGCACACGCCGAGCCGCGGGTGCCAGTCGAGCGCGTCGAAGAGAGGCGCGAGATCGGACACGGTTGCAGCAAGCGCCTGACCTCCGCCGGCGGTGGGCTCGATGAGCAGCAGCGGCAGCCCCTCAGTGTCGTCCAGCAGCGGCAGCAGCAGCTCACGCATCATCTTCAGCGCCAGGTCCCGGTGACCCGCATCCACCGCTGACCCGGCATGAACGACGACGCCGGAGGCGCCGATGCGGGCGCCGCGCATCATGGAGTGCCGGACGGCCGCCGCGCTGCGCTCGCGGGTCAGCTCGGTTGGTGACCCGAAGTTGCAGAGGTAAGGCGCGTGCACGAAAACCGAGATCCGGCGCTCGGCACAAGCGGACCTGAACTGCTCGTCCCCGTCCACGTCGTCGGCCGGAATGGCCCAGCCGCGCGGGTTGGCGACGAACACTTGCACCGCCTCCGCGCCGATGCGTTCGGCGTAGGCCAGACCCTTGGTGGTGAGTCCGCCGGCGACGAAGACGTGGGCACCGACCGGAGAAGACTTGCGCGGCGGCACCGGACGACGCTAGCCGAACCGGCAGCTAGAAGTAGTCGAGCCGGATCGTGGAGCCGGGACGCTGCATGCCTGACGGCGTCTCGCGCACGACCTTGCCCGGTCCGCCCGGGAAGATTTGGTGCGGATCCGCCTTGAAGCCGGCCTGGTTGATGGCGCGGATTGCTTGCTGAATCGGTTGGCCGGTGACGTCGGGCACCGGCCGCAACCGTGGACCCTTGGACACGTTGACGACGACCGTGTCACCGACGTGAGCGGTCGACCCCGCCGGAGGCGACGTGCTGACGACCCTGCCCGCCGGCACGGTGTCGGAGTACACGTCGCTTCGCTTGGCTTGCAGGTGCACCGCACGGAGAAGCGAAACGGCATCGTCGTAGGTCTTGTTGCTGACGTCCGGCACGTCGACCGGCTGCGCCCCCTTGCTCACGACGAGGATGACGCCGCGTTCGGCGCTGACGGTCTCGCCCGCTTTGGGGTTGGTCCGGATCACCCGACCTGCTTGGACGAGACTCGAGTAGGCCTCGTCCTGTCGTTCGACCTTGAGGTTGGCTTTGCGCAGGGCGATGGTCGCCGCGTGCACTTTCTTGCCACTGACGTCCGGCACCCGGACCGTCGCCGGGCCACGCGACAAGTGCAGCGTGATCGTGGCGCCGCGATGCACGCGCGCGCCACCGCTCGGATCCTGGCTGACGACGTGGCCGGCGCTGACGGAGTCGCTGAAGGTGTCGCTGCCCCGCTGCGCGTGCAGACCCGCATCGTCGAGCTTGGCCGCGGCTTGCGCGTAGGTCAGCTGGAGCACGCTCGGCGCGTGCGTGTAGCGACCGACGGCGAGCCACCACCCGCCGACGCCCGCCACCAACGAGAGCACGAGCACGGCGGCGAGTACGAACGGCCAGCGGCGCGGCTCCCGGCCTTCGTCACCTTCGGTGGCAGCCGGCAGAGCGATGGTCTGTTGGCCGCCGCCCGAAGACGCGACCGACGGTACGGCCGGCCCGGCTGCTGTGGTCCGGGCGAGGTTGATGGTGTTGTCACCAGGAGGAGCAGGTACGACGCCGTGCAGGCCGAGCGTGTCCCGCGCCTCAGAGAGCGCGGTATGCATTGCTGCGCCGTCGGCGTAGCGAGTTGTCGCTTCGCGAGCAGTCGCCGTGGTGACGACGGTGTCGAGCTCTGCGGGGACGCCGGCAGATCGCGATGACGGCGGCGGCACGTCGTCACTCAGATGCTTGTAGGCGACGGACAGGGGCGTGTCGGCGGAGAACGGCACTGTGCCGGTCAGCAGCTCGAACATCAGCACTCCGGCGGAGTAGACGTCCGACCGCGCGTTGGCCGCTCCGTCCCGCACCTGCTCGGGCGAGACGTAGGCCGCAGTGCCGAGGAGCATCCCGTCGTCGCCGGTCAGCGTCGTACCCGCGACGGCGCGTGCCAGGCCGAAGTCGGCCACCTTGACCCGGCCGTCCGGGGTGATCAGCACGTTCTCCGGCTTGACGTCGCGGTGGACGATGCCGGCCGCGTGGGCTGCGCCGAGCGCGGCGAGGACGTAGTCCATCACCGCTACTGTCTCCGCCGGCGTGAGCTTGCCTCGTTCGCGCAGCACCTCACGCAACGTCGACCCGCTCACGTACTCCATGACGAGGAAGACGTGGCCGGCGTCGCTGCCCTGGTCGTAGACCGACACCACCGCCGGGTGCGACAGGCGGGCGGCAGCGCGTGCCTCCCGGTTGAACCGTGCGACGAAGTCGGGGTCCTCGGCGAGTGCCGCGTGCATCACCTTGACCGCGACCCGCCGGTCGAGGCGAACATCGGTGGCGAGGTAGACGCTGGCCATGCCGCCGCGCGCGAGTCGGGCCTCGATGGCGTAGCGCCCGTCGAGGAGTCTGTCGACCAGTGGGTCGCTCAAGGTCGCGCCCATCACGCGCTCACCGGCGGAGCGTCCATTGGCCTTAGTCTAAAGCGGCAGAAGCGCTAGAACCGGTTGCGCAGCGCCAGAACGTTGGCCGCATAACGCTTCGTGTCGGCGTACATTCCGCGCTGACGGACGGACGACAGGCCCTGGTAGTAGCCCGCCGCCGCGAGGCGCATGTCTCCCTTGGTCTCGCGGAGCAGCACGGCGAGCAGGGCGACCCCAGCGGTCACGTTGTCCTGGGCGCGGTAGATGTTGAGCGGTCGACGGACGACGTAGGCCGAGACCCAACGCCCGGTCGCGGGCATGACCTGCATGGCGCCGACGGCACCCACGGACGAGATCACCCGCTGGTTGAAGCCCGCCTCTTCGTAGGAGATGCCGAGAGCGAAACGACCGTCGACATGCCAGCGGGCGGCCGTTGCCCGAATCATCCGGGCCATCGTGTCGCGGGTCGGGACGCGGTAGCCGTGGAAGCCGCGGGAGGCATGCCCGCGGTGGGAGGCATGGCGCACGTGGATTCGCAGCTTCTGGCCGATGACCACGGTCATGGACGACGGCAGGTGGTTGCGCCGGGCGATCTTGTGCGCGTCCGCGTGGAACCGGGCAGCGATGCCGTAGAGGTAGTCGCCCGGCTTGACGGTGTAGGTCACGGTGCCGCCGTGGAGGTGGTGATGGCGCGCGTGATGGTGGTGCGTCCGGCCCGGCAGGCGCAGCGTGCTGCCCGCGTAGATGAGGTTGCCGTTGCCGGGCAGCCGGTTCAGCCGGGTCAGGGCGGCCACCGACGTGTGGAACCGAGCGGCGATCTCGGAGAGGGTGTCGCCAGGCTTGACCCGGTAGTGCCGAGCGCCGCCGGTCGACGCTGTCACGGCGAGCGCGAGCAGCACGACGACGACCGGGAGGGCCGCGGCGCGGACGAGCAGGCGTCTGGCGCCCGTTTTCGGGCGTGCGTGTCTGGACGGCTGCGCGGTCATCGGATCTCCCGTCGCCGGATAACCCCCCGGGCACAAGCGAACGATCACCCTAGCCGCTTTGTGACTGATGTGACAAGCGGGGCTGGTGTGACTGATGTCCATCTGGGCTGTCTGGCACGATCTCCGCGTGGCCGACAGCTGGCGCCTTCTCGCCTTGCCCCCGCTCGACGAGTCGCTCCTCGGGGCGATGTTCGCCGACCTTCCGGTGGACGTGGTTGTCCCCGCCGAGCGCTCGCACGCCGCGGTGACGACGGCCCTCGCCGACGCCGATCTCGTGCTCGGCGACTGGACCGGGGCGCTTCGGCTCGACGCCGGCGGGCTGCCCGACTCGTGTCCGCTGGCCTTCGTCCAGCAGCCGAGCGTCGGCGTGGACTCGGTCGACGTCGACGGCCTCGCCGCGCGGGGGATCGCGGTCGCCAACGCCGCCGGCGTCAACGCGGTGAGCGTGGCCGAATGGTGCGTGGGTGCGTCGTACGACGTGCTGCGCTGGTTGTCATGGGCGGACGCGCAGACCCGGGCGGGAGGCTGGCCACAGCTGGAGGTGGCCCAACGGGGTGGGGGTGAGGTCGCCGGTCGGCGCGTCGGCGTCATTGGCATGGGACCGATCGGACGTGAGTGCGCCCAACGGTTCGTCGCGCTCGGCGCCGACGTGGCCTACTGGAGTCGCAGTCAGCACGACGACTCCGGCGGTGCCCGCTGGATGGAGCTCGACGATCTCCTCGCGCACAGCCAGCTGCTTGTCGTCGTGGTCGCACTGGCCCCGGCCACGCGCGGGCTGCTCTCGGCCGACCGCCTCAAGCAGCTGCCGTCAGGTGCCTATGTCGTCAACGCGGCTCGCGGCGGTGTCCTCGACGAGAGCGCGCTGCTGGACGCGATCCGCTCCGGTCATCTCGCCGGTGCTGCTCTCGACGTCTACGCGATCGAGCCGTTGCCGGCAGATTCACCGTTACGCAGTGAGGACCGCATCCTGCTCTCGCCCCATGCCGCCGGCGCGACCCGCGAGGCACAAGGTCGACTGATCGCTGCTGTGGTCGAGAACATCGGCCGTGCCGTGTCGGGAGAACCGGTGCTCAACGTGGTCAACGGCATCGATCCGTTGATCCGACGTCGCTGACGCCGCGCACGTCGCGTCGGCGTGATCAGCTGCCGGGCAGCCGAATCTCCACGTTGCCGCTCTCGATCCGTGTCTCGAACAGCTGCTGCGGCGACGTGGTCGGACCATGCACGACGGCGCCGTCGGCAAGTCGGAACGTGGAGCCGTGCCACGGGCAGACAATGCAGCCTTGGCCGCTCTCGACCTTGAACGAGCCGTCGGAGAGTGGTGCGGACAAGTGTGAGCAGCGGTTGGACAACACGTCGACGTGTTGCCCGCGGCGTACGACGAGGACGTCGACGCCATCGATCGTGCGCTTGGTCGGCTGCCCGTCCGGCAGGTCGTCGAGTCGGCCGAGCGGCTGCCACCCGCTGGGGAACAGGTCGATGGTGTCCGCAGTGTGGTTTGCACCTGCGGCCTGGCGGAAGACGAGATGGCCGCCCAGGTAACCCCCGACGGAGACCGCGCCCAGTCCGGCGTAGGACAGCGCCTTGCCGGTCAGTGACCGTCCGCGCGCCCGGGCGACCAACGACGCCGTGTAAAGGCCGAGCGCTAGCACGTTGGCGCCGGCGTGCACGAGGCCGACCCGCTGTTGCGGCGGATGCAGCTGCGACCAATCCGCCCAGCCGGTCACGGCCGTCGGCACCGCGCCGGCGCAACCGGCCGCGATGAGCGTGGCCGATGCGGGCCCGGTGCGTGGGACGACGTCCAGCAGGGCCGCCGCCGACCACGCGCCGATCGGCACGTCGGTCAGGACGGGATGCAGCGGATGTCCCAGCCAGACGCCGTGCAGAGCGTCGCGGACGGACTGCGGGCGAAGGGCGGCCGTGACGATGCGTCGCACCGCCTTGACCACCGGGTCCAGCGGCCCGGCCTGCTCGATCCGCTCGACGACTTGCTCGACGGGTGCTGCGCTGACCGGCATCGCGCCTCCTTGGGGGTCTGGAGGGATCGTGCGTCAGTAGAGAGCCTGGCAAACGCCCCTTGCTGACCCGGTCGGGGGTCGTGCCTAGGCTGTCGGCGTGGCGCTCGATGAGCTGGCCTCGGGTTGGCTGACCCTGCCCGAGCTCGCGGACACGTTGGCGTTGCCGGTGTCTCGGGTCCGCCAGCTGTTGCGCGAGGGCAAGCTGGTCGCGGTCGAACGCGGGACGCCGCCGGTGAAGCAGGTCCCGGTCGAGCTCGTGCATGACGGGCAGCTGCTCAAGGGCCTGGCGGGTGCTCTGACGGTCTTGAGGGACGCCGGCTACGACGACGGCCAGGCACTGCGATGGCTTCTCACGGAAGACGACGCGATTCCCGGTCGGCCGGTTGACGCGATGGCGGCAGGTCGTGACACCGCAGTGAAACGCCGCGCCCAGGTCTTGGCGTTCTGACATGGGTGGCGAGGAGCGGCGGGTTCGCCTCAAGGACGCGCACCTTTATCTCTGCACGGACAGCCGACGCGAGCAGGGTGACCTCGAACAGTTCCTCGATGCCGTGCTGTCCGCGGGGGTCGACGTCGTACAGCTTCGGGAGAAGGGGCTGGACGCGCGCGACGAGATCGAGCTGGCCGAGATGTTCGCGGTCGCGACACGACGGCACGGTGCGTTGTTCAGCATCAACGATCGTGCCGACATCGCCTGGGTGGCGCGTCCCGATGTGTTGCACCTGGGCCAGAACGACCTGCCGGTGCCGGCCGCACGGGCGATCGTCGGCGATGACGTCATCATCGGTCGCTCGACGCACGCACCGCACGAGGTCGACATGGCGGTGGCAGCTGGCGTCGACTACTTCTGTGTCGGTCCTGTGTGGACGGCCGAAGGGCAGCACACCCAGGGACGTCAGCTGATGACCTACGCGGTCGGCAAGTCGACCGGACAGCCCTGGTTCGCGATGGGCGGCATCACTCCGGGCAATCTCGACGAACTGCTGGACGCCGGCGTCAACCGCGTCGTCGTCGACCGGGCGATCACCCGCGTGGACGACCCGGCGGGTGTGGCGAAAGAGTTCGCTCGACGGCTGCGGGCGACTTAGCGGCCCCTCTTAGCGGCGTCGTGCCGTAGCAGTCTGGGCGAGCTCGACCAGGGCGGCGCGGGCGGTGTCGTCCATGGTCGCTGTGTCGAGTGCGGCGACGGTTTCCACGGTGCGAGCACTGATGAGCTCTTCGACCCGGCTCACCGCACCGGTCGCGTCGATGATCTCCCGCAGCACGGTGACCCCATCAGCGTCGAGCTGCGGGTCACCGAGGCGCACACGCATTTGCTCGGCCTGTGACTCGTTGGCGGCGTCGAACGCGTAAGCGATGAGGACGGTGCGCTTTCCCTCGCGCAGGTCGTCACCCGCCGGCTTGCCCGTCACCTCGGGATCGCCATAGACCCCCAGCATGTCGTCGCGCAGCTGGAATGCCTCGCCCAGCGGCAGGCCGTAGCCGGTGAACGCGGCCATCAGCTCCGCCGAGCCATGGCCGAGCGCCGCACCGAGATGGAGCGGTCGCTCGATCGTGTACTTCGCCGACTTGAACCGCGCCACGCGCAGCGCACGCTCGACCGAGCCGCCGCCCCGCGCTTGTTCGACGACGTCGAGATACTGGCCGCACATGACCTCCATCCGCATCGCGTCCCATACGGACGAGGCGCGCTGCAGAGTGCCGGGTTCGAAGCCGGATTGCATGAGAGCCGAGTCCGCCCAGATCAATGCCAGGTCGCCGAGCAGGATGGCGGCGGCCTGTCCGAACCGCTCCGGGTCGCCGTACCAGCCGGAGGTGCGGTGCAGCGCGGCAAATCTCCGGTGCACGGCGGGTTGGCCGCGGCGGGTGTCGCTGCCGTCGATCACGTCGTCGTGGACGAGTGCACACGCCTGCAACAGCTCGAGTGCGGCGGCGGCGCGGATGATGTCCTCGTCGTCAGCGCTGCCCGTGGCGCGATAACCCCAGTAGCAGAACAGCGGACGCAGCCGCTTGCCGCCGTCAAGCACGAACGCCTCAGTCGCCTGAGTGAGCGGCGCGAGCTCGTCGGTGATGTTGCCGAGGGTCGGCGCCGCGTGGCTGAAGAACTCACGCAGTGCCTTGTCGAACCGACTTGTCAGGACGTCCACGCGTTAATTGTCGCGGGTGGCTCCGGCGGGTCCACGTAGCCTTACCCTCATGCCGTTGCAGCCGACCGAGCGCATGTCGCATCGCGCGCCGGCGACGCGGGCGGTCACGATCCGCGAGCTGCTGGCCAGCGGCGAGCAGTCCTACTCGTTCGAGTTCTTCCCGCCCAAGACCGAGGACGGCGAGCGTGCGTTCTGGCAGGCGATCCGCCAGCTCGAACCCTTGAACCCGACCTTCGTGTCGGTGACCTATGGCGCCGGCGGCACTACCCGAGACACCACGGTGCGGCTCACCGAGACGATCGCCGCAGAGACGACGCTGACTCCCGTCGGTCACCTCACTGCGGTCAACCACTCGGTCGCGGAGCTGAGGCACGTGGTGGGTGCCTATGCAGATGCCGGCATCCGCAACGTGCTGGCGTTGCGCGGCGACCCACCCGGCAACCCGCAGGGTGAATGGGTCGCGCACCCGGACGGCTACAGCTTCACCGAGGAGCTCGTCGGCCTGGTCAAGTCGTCCGGTGATTTCTGCGTCGGTGTCGCGGCCTTCCCCGAGAAGCATCCGCGCTCGCCCGACCTGGACACGGACATCGACTTCTTCATCCGCAAGTGCCGGGCGGGCGCCGACTTCGCTATCACCCAGATGTTCTTCTATGCCGAGGACTATTTGCGGCTGCGGGATCGTGTCGCCGCCGCAGGCTGTGACGTACCGATCATCCCCGGCGTCATGCCGGTCACCAACGTCGGACAGATCGAAAGGTTCGCGGTGCTGTCAGGAGCCGCGTTTCCGCCGGACCTTGCGGCCCGGCTGCACGAGGTGGAGGACGATCCTGTCGCGGTGCGCACGATCGGTGTCGAGGTCGCCACGGCGTTGTGCGAACGCCTCATGAGCGAAGGCGTGCCTGGCTTGCACTTCATCACGCTCAACCGGTCGACGGCGACTCGCGAGATCTACGAACATCTCGGTCTCGCGCAGCGCGCGTCCACTCAGCCGTAGACGAGACGGGTGATCCACTCCGCAACGAGAGCGGGCTTGTCTTCGCCCTCGATCTCGACCGTGATCGTGCGCACATACTGAATGTTGTTGGGATCCTTGAGGTCGACAGAGCTCACGACGCTCTTTGCGCGGATGCGCGAACCGACCTTGACCGGGTTGATGAAGCGGACCTTCTCGAACCCGTAGTTGACGCCCATGACGATGCCGTCGAAGCGCTCGGGCGGCTGCGGGATCGACGCCGACAGCTTGACGAGCAGCGACAGCGTGAGGAAGCCGTGCGCGATGGGCACGCCCCACGGCGACAGCTCCTTGCACGCCTCGGGGTCGACGTGGATGAACTGATGGTCCTCGGTCACGTCGGCGAAGGAGTTGATCCGGTCCTGGTCGACTTGCAACCACTCGCCGGTGCCTTCGTCCTGCCCGATGGCCGCTTTGAAGAGCTCGTACGCCGCTTCGGCCTTGGTCGTCATGCGCGCAACTGTAAACCGAGCACGGCGTAGACCTCGCCGCTGCCCGGGAAGCAGAAGTCGCGCAGCAAGTCGACGAACCCGACCGACCGATAGAGCGATCGCGCGACCGACTCGCGGTCGTGGGTGGAGAGGACGACCGTCTCGCCGCTCGCCGAACCGAGGACAGCGCCGAGCAGCTGTCGGCCGATGCCGGTGCCTTGATGGTCGGGGTCCACGTGCAGCTCCGCGAGCTCGAAAGCGTCTGAGAGCCATGTCCGTGCTGCCTCGCGGCCCAGCGCCGCCGCGACCACGTCGTGCCACCACTCGCCGGATCGCCCGTGGTAGCCGTAGCCGAATCCGGTGAGGGAATCGCCGGCCATGGCGACGGCGGCGAGGAAGCCGCGCCGATCGACGTGGCCGGCCATGATGTCGCGACGCTGAGCGACGAGATCGCCCGCGCGCTGCATGGCTGCGCCGTAGACCTCGGCGGCGGGACCGACCACTCGTGCGAAGTCGTCGGCGCCGATCAACCGGATCTCGGTTGTCGCGTGAGTGTTGGGCACGGTGCTCACGGTGCGCTTCCGACGTCGGCGGCTACAGCGTCGGTGAGCCTCAGCAGCTCGTCGTAAGTCGTCGGGAACACGGTCCGCGGCGTCCCGGCGGCTGCCCAGATGACGTCGAAGGAAGAGAGGTGAGTGTCAATGACGGTGCGCAGCGGGTGCGGATGCCCGACCGGGGCAACACCGCCGATCGCGAAGCCGGTTGCGTCCCGGACGAGGTCCGCATCAGCGCGACCCACGTGCGCTGAGCCGAGGACGTGAGCGACCTTCGCGGTGTCGACCTGGTGGTCACCACTGGCAAGGACGAGCACGGGCGCGCCATCGGCGGCGAACACCAAGGACTTGACGATCGCGCCGACCGGCACGTCGAGCGCGTTGGCCGCGTCGACCGCCGTGCGCGTCGACTCGCTGAACTCCCGGACCTCGGCGCCGACCCCACCGTCGCGGAGGGCGCTGACGACGCGCTCGACACTCGGATGCACGCTCGCGACGTTAGTGCCTGACGGCTATGGTGCGCCGCATGACCGACGGGGTCGAACGCCGCGAGTCCGTTCTCGCATGGCCGGTGGCGCTGGCACTGGCCGGGGCCGCGGCGCTGCGGCTCGTGACCGCCGTGGTCGCCGGCTTCGTCGAGTGGCACGACAACCAGGCGCCCTTCCTGGGAACCGGCCGTGCACGGGCATATGACGTGCTCACCACGTTCGGCACGGCCGGCGACGGGACCGAAGTCCTCTTGCTCATCGCTGCGGCTGCGGCGACGTACTGGGCCTTGCGTTCGGGTGAGGCGCGTGCCGCCGGCTGGTGGCCGGCGATCGGCTGGATGTTCGGGCTCACTGCTGTCCTCGCTGCGTTGCAGGGCATCGGGTTCACCTTGATCCACAGCTTGCCGCCGGGGCACCAGACAGCTCGACTGGTCGAGGCAGAAGGATTTGCGCTGGCTTACCTCGGGCTCTGCGTCGTGGGCGTCGTGGTGGTCAACCGGCTTGACCAGCTGAGTGACGCGCAACTGCTCGAACAGGATGACCTCGACGCCTTCGTTTTCGCGCTGGACCGTAGATCGGGCGACGTCCGTGCCTTCCTGTCGGCACGCGAAGCCGCGGCGCGCATGCACGTCTACTCCGTCGAGGACGACGAGTTCACCTTCTACACAGATGAAGGGGTCGTCCTGCGGGCGTCAGTTGTGGGCGATCGCATTGCCCTTCAGACGACCGAGGAAGAGCGTCCGGACGAATTGCTCGAAGGCCTGAAGGAGTTCGCCAACCGACGCGGCATCAAGGTCGACCCTGAGGATGCTGACGACGCGACCGCCTACGCGGTGCCGATCCGTCGATGGCACTGGCTCGAGATGTGGCCACCGTGGCTGCGGCCGATCGGCATGCTGTTCCGTCGTCGCCCATGAGCATCAGCCGAAAACTGTCGGTGGCCGGATGTGTGATGGGCCCTGTTCGACAACCGGTCGAGAGGGCTTGACGAGACAGGTTATCGAACGTATGTTCGAGATGCATCCGGAGCCGGGCTTCCCGACGTGGGGAAGCGTCGCGAAGCCCCGGCCCGGGTGCGACCAGCAGTCCGCCTTCCCCCGGCTGCCCGAACCAGGGAGCAGAGGGGAGCCTGCCATGCCTGCGTCTCTCGCTCGACGCTACGACGAGCGCGTCGAGGTCGACCACCGCGACAACGAGCCGATCGCGTTCGTTCGTCGTCGTCGCGGTTACGTCGTGCGATCGGTGCTGGCGCACTGGTGGGAGACCGGTCCCTGGTGGCAGGCAGGTGACCTCACCGACGGCGTGCATGACGACGAACGCGAGCTGTGGCGGGTCGAGGCGGTCGCGCCCGGACGCAGCCCGGTGATTCTCGAGCTCGCGCACTTCTGGTCGACCGGGCGCTGGACCGTCGCCGCGGTCCTCGATTGAGGGTGGCCAGGGTGACTGTGCTGACTTATGACCGGCGGACGGCGCCGACCGCGCTGCGACTGCTTGCCGGCTCGCGGGCGGCGTTGCGCGAGTCCGAGCGGTTCGAGGGAGCTGCCGAGCGATACGCAACGGCTCATCTCGCGGCCTTGCGGGCGGCCGCTGCAGTTCTCGCCGCTCGCGCCCGTCCTAGTGATGTACGACGCCGACCGACCAGTGCATGGGTGCTCCTCACCTCCGTAGCGCCGGAGCTGGGGGAGTGGGCGGGCTACTTCGCCGCCGGCGCGGAAAAGCGAGCTGCTGCTCTTGCCGGCCTGCGCACTGCCGTCACCGCGCGGGAGGCCGACGACCTCGTGCGTGATGCACACACCTTCCTCGCTCTTGTCGAGACGACATTGGGAGTGCTCCCCGACACACTTGATCGTGCTGGCTAGTCGCCGCGCACATGGATCCGTTCGTACATCTGCACGTTGCGTCCGGCTACTCGCTGCGGCACGGCGCTTCCCATCCGGCCGATCTCGTTCAGCGTGCAGCCGACCACGGCATGGACACACTCGCGCTGACCGATCGCGATGGTGTCTATGGCGTGGTCAAGTTCGTCACCGCCTGCATGCGCCTCGGCGTGCGTCCGATCCTCGGCACTGACCTTGCCGTGGGCGTTGCACCGTCGTGCTCCGCGCGCCAGAAGACACAGAAGTCGAAGACGCCGGCGCGGGGAGGGGCTTTTGTCGACCATCGTCTCCCGCGGGTCACTGTCCTGGCGAAGGACAAGCGCGGGTGGGCGAGCGTGTGCCGGTTGGTCAGCGCCACCCATCTCGCCGGTGAGCGCGGCGAACCGATCGCCACTCTCGATCTCGTCGCGGCGCACGTCGATGGGCTGGTCGTCATGCTCGGTCCGGACTCGGCGATGGGTCGTGCACTTGGCCGCCGCCGACCAGACCTGGCGAAGGCCGAGCTCCAGCAGTGGCGGCGGATGCTCACCGATGCCGGCGCAGAGTGGCATGACGTCGTCGTCGAGATCGTCGACCATCGCGGCCCGGGTGATGCCGCCCGCGCCGGACGGATGCTCGCGTGGGCACGAGAGCACGACCTGCCGGTCGTGCTCTCCAATGCGTCGCGGGGCGCCGACCGCAGCGACGGCCCGACGCTCGACGTGCTCGATGCCGCTCGCCGCCTTGTCGCTCTCGACGCACGGCACCTCGACCGGGTCAACGCCGAGGCCTATCTCAAGAGCGGCAAGGAGATGGACGACGTCGCCGCCGAGGTCGCGCACGCAGCCGGGCTCGGGGAGCGGGCCGCGCGCGACCTGCTCGCCTCGACCCGGCGGTTGGCCGACCGATGCGTGCTCGATCCGCGCGACGACCTCGGCATCGGCACCGTGCACTTCCCGGAGCTGCGCACTGACGCCGGTGGCAACGCAGATGTCGTGCTGCGGCAGCGGTGCGAGGCAGGTCTCGGCCGCCGCAGCATGGCGTTGACGGCGCAGGTGCAGCAACGGCTCGACGACGAGCTCGACGTCATCGCGCAGCTCGGCTACCCGACCTACTTCCTCACGATCGCCGACGTCGTAGCGCTCGTGAAGGACATGGGTGTGCGGTGTGCGGCGCGCGGATCTGGTGCCGGCAGCCTCGTCAACTACCTGCTCGGTGTCTCCGACGTCGACCCGCTCGAGCACCGGCTGCTCATGGAGCGGTTCCTCTCGCCGTTGCGCAAGGCGCTGCCCGACGTCGACCTCGACGTCGAGTCCGCGCGTCGCACCGAGGTCTACGAACGCATCCTCGACCGCTACGGCGGCGAGCGGTGTGCATGTGTGTCGATGATGGACACCTACCGCGCGCGCCACGCGATCCGTGACACCGGCGCTGCGCTCGGTCTACCGCCCGACGAGATCGACGCAGTCGCCAAGGCGTTCCCGCACATTCGCGCCAGCCAGATCAAAGCCGCGCTGCACGACCTGCCCGAGCTGCGCGCCAGCACTCTCGGCAAGCCAGGAAAAGACGGCAGGGCCCAGCTCGATCTGCTGTTCTCGCTCGCCGAACGACTCGACGGTCTGCCGCGGCATGTCGCGCTGCATCCGTGCGGCGTGTTGCTCAGCGATCTCACCTTGCTCGACCGCACGCCCGTCGAGGCGAGCTGGCTCGGCTTCCCGATGAGCCAGTTCGACAAGGACGACGTCGAGGCACTCGGCCTGCTCAAGCTCGACGTCCTCGGCATCCGCATGCAGTCCGCGATCGCGCACGCCATAGAAGAGGTACGACGCGTCGACACCGTCGACGTCGACATCGACAGCATCCCGCGCGACGACCCGGAGACGTTCGCGCTCATCCAGTCGACGCGCACACTCGGCATGTTCCAGATCGAGTCACCCGGCCAACGCGAGCTGGTCGGCAAGTTCGCCCCCGAGACGTTTGCCGACATCATCACTGACATCTCGCTGTTCCGTCCTGGCCCGGTCAAGAGCGACATGGTCACGCCGTTCCTCGAGGCGCGGCAGGGCTGGAAACCCGAGCGTTACCTGCATCCCGACCTGCACGATGCGCTCGAGCAGACATGTGGCGTCGTCGTCTTTCACGAGCAGGTGCTCGAGATCATCGCAACCCTCACCAAGTGCTCACTGGCCGAAGCCGACGAGGCGCGTCGCGCGTTGGGTGATCCCGACGGGCAGGCGGAAGTGCAGGCGTGGTTCGTGCCGACCGCACTGCGCAAGGGCTACGACCTCGCTACCGTCGAACGTGCCTGGGCGGTGCTGAAGGCGTTCGCGTCGTTCGGTTTCTGCAAGGCGCACGCCGCTGCGTTCGCCTTGCCGACCTATCAGTCGGCGTGGTTGAAAGCGCATCACACCGCGGCATTCCTCGCCGGGGTGCTGACACACGACCCGGGGATGTATCCCAAGCGCTTGATCCTCGACGACGCGCGTCAGTTCGGCATCGCCGTGCTGCCACTCGACGTCAACGTCTCGACCGACACCTACGCGGTCGAACGACTTGCCCAGTACGACGAGCCACCGCCGGCCATTCTCGGCGAGCAGCCCGAACCCGGCTGGCAGACGGCCGGTCAGCGCTACGGCATCCGCTTGTCACTCGCTGACGTCAAAGGCATCAACGACCAGGAGATCGCGCGCATCGTCGCCGGCCGGCCTTATGGATCACTCAGCGACTTCTGGCATCGCGCCAACGTCTCGCGCCCGATCGTCGAACGGCTCGTGCTGGCCGGGGGTTTCGACTCCATCTACGGCATCGGGTTGACGCTGCCGGTCAAACGCCGTGGTCAGGTCACCAGACGAGATCTCCTCTTACAAGTTGCCGATCTGCACAGGTGGACCCGTGCCGCATCACGCGGCACCGGTACGACACAGCGGCGCAAGCAGGAACGCGTCGAGCAGGCGCTCACCGTGCGCGAGCTCGCGAAGAGACAGTCGCAAGCGGCCAAGGACGTGCAGCCGGTTGATGTGCAGCTCGCACTCGATCTGGGCGATGCGCCCAACGAGACGACCGTCAGCGGGTTGCCGGAGCTGACGGTCGCCGAGCAGACCCGCGCCGAGCTCGAAGTTCTCGGGCTCGACGCCAGCCGACACGTGCTTGCGTGCTACGAGCCGTTCTTCGCGGCGGTCGGCATCACCCGGGCCAACGGGCTCATGCGCTGCCGCAGCCGCGAAGAGGTGCTCGTCGCCGGGGTCAAGGTCGCGACCCAGACGCCGCCGATCCGCTCCGGTCGCCGGGTCGTGTTCGTGACGCTGGACGACGCGACCGGGCCGGTCGACGCAACCCTGTTCGAAGATGCCCAGGTCGGCTATGCCGCGACCGTCTTCCACTCCTGGCTGCTGGTGATTCGCGGGACGGTGCGTCGTACCGGCCCTCGTGGCATCTCCCTCAACGCCAACGGCGCGTGGGAGCTGTCGGCGCTGCGCGAGGCGTGGGAGCGCGGCGGGATGGCGGCGGTCGAGGCCGAGATGCACCGGCCGGTCGCGGTCAGCGAAGCGGCTGTCCACGGTGCCGCAGAGAGCCGCTCCACCCGACCAGTGATGACCAAGCCGCGGATCTATGCCAGCGGGTTCGCCCAGTCCCCTTACGCCGACATCCGCCCGGCCGGCTCCGGCGGACCACCCCGCAAGCTCTGGCACTCGAGCCCGGGTTCGTCGGGTGGTTAGTCGCCTTTGCCTGGGTATCTCCTCCGCCACATCACCCTGGCGGACCCTCCAAATGGTGCATCGGGGCCCCGAAGTCACAAGGGACTCCTTGAACCCGAGCCTTGAGGTCCCCCATGTCTTTGCGACGCCGACTGGCCGTCGCGGCGGTGATCGCCGGCATTGCCGTGCCGATCCTGCCGGGCGCAGCCGACGCCACCGGATCAATCGTTCCGCACGCTTCTGTCGCTCTGCCCAGCGACATCGAGGTGCTCGCGCCCTACCAGCCGCAGACGTTCTGCGACCCGGTGGCCAAGCCCGGCACGCTGGCGCTCGCGCACCTGCTGACCGCGACCTACGGCGGCACGTCGATCGTGTCGCTCACCCGGCCGTGCGGCTCGGACACGAGCGAGCACTACGACGGCCGGGCGATCGACTGGGGCGTCGACCACCGCAACGCCAAGACACGCGCGCAGGGCAAAGCCTTCCTCGACTGGCTGTTCGCCTCCGACGCATCCGGCGACTCCGACGCGATGGTGCGCCGCCTCGGCGTCATGTATGTCATCTGGAACCACCGCATCTGGGGCTCTTACAGCCAGCGCTGGGAGCCCTACGACAACTGCTCCGGCCCGACGGCGTGCCACGTCGACCACATGCACATCTCGCTCGACTGGTCCGGCGCGCTGAAGAAGACGTCGTTCTGGACCGGCAAGGTCAGCGCACCGATGCCGCCGCCACTGCGCACACTCACGCTCGGCCAGACCGTGACCACCAAGGTGTCGCCGCACTACGCGCCGACTCCGGCCTACCGCCTGGTCAAGGGCGGCAGCTACCGGTTCACCGTGACCGGCACCTACTCCTCCGACGGACAACGCCACCACCGGGCCGACGCCGAGTGCAGCACCATCGACGGCAAGCACTGGACCCAGCGGGCAGCGTTCGAGGACACCGGCAAGACCGGGCTTCTCGACCTGTGGGTCAACAACATGCACACCTGGAAGGCGTCGACCAAGAGCGGCTGCGCCACGGGGCGTCACACCTACAGCAAGACGGTGACGTTCAAGAAGCGCGCGCCGCTGGCCTACGCCATCCACGACACGGCCGGCTGGATGTCCGACGGACAGCTCACGGTCACGGTGCACCGACTGCACTAGCAGGGGTCTTACGCTGGCCCGCATGGCGACCGCACCACGCACCCGCACCGGCGTGCGCACCGCGGTCGTCTGGGACTACCTGCGTCGTGCGCTCGACGACCTCGCCGGCGGCGGAGCCGTGCGCGTGCTCGACGCCGGCGGTGGCAGTGGCGGTTTCGCCGTACCGCTCGCGCAGCTCGGTCACGACGTCACCGTGGTCGACCCCAGCCCCGACTCGCTCGCCGCGCTCGAGCGGCGCGCGGCCGAGACCGGGACCAGCGAGCGCATCCGAGCGATGCAGGGCGATGCGGCCGGGCTGCCCGCACTGGTGCCGGCCGGCTCGTTCGACCTGGTGCTCTGCCACAGCGTCCTCGAGGTCGTCGACGACCCCGGCGAGGCGCTTGCGGCGATCACCCAGTCGCTGCGCAGCAGTGGGATCACCAGCGTGCTCGCGGCCAACCGCAGCGCCGCCGTGCTCGGCCGCGTCGCCGCCGGTCGGCTCACCGAGGCGCGCCGGCTGCTCACCGGCACAGACGGCACCACCGGTCCGGGCGACCCGCTGCAACGGCGGTTCACGCTCGACGAGCTCCAGCCGTTGCTGGCTGCGGCCGGGTTGCGCGTGCAGACGGTGCACGGTGTGCGCGTCTTCGCCGACACCGTGCCGCCGGCGCTGCTCGACGGCGATCCGCAGGCAGCCGACGACCTGCTGGCACTCGAGCGCGACGCGGCCGAGCGGGCTGACTACCTGGCGATCGCCACCCAGCTGCACCTGCTCGCCCGCCGCGACTGAGCTGGCATTGGCGCTGAGATGACCCGTCGGCAGCTGCAGCGGCTCGGACCGATGGACAACGCCACCGGCGACGACACCGGCGCCACCGTGCTCCACGTCGACATGGACGCGTTCTATGCGTCGGTTGAGCTGCGCAGCCGCCCCGAGCTCATCGGCACCCCGGTCATCGTCGGCGGTCTCGGCTCCCGTTCGGTCGTGCTGTCCGCGACCTACGAGGCACGTGCGTTCGGCGTGCACAGCGCCATGCCGATGATGCGAGCCCGCCGGCTGTGCCCGCAGGCCACGGTCATCCCGCCGACCCACGGCGTCTACGACGAGGCGTCCCGCGGTGTGATGGAGGTGTTCCGCTCGGTCACGCCGCTCGTCGAGCCCTTGAGCCTCGACGAGGCGTTCCTCGACGTGGCCGGCGCGCAGCGCCGGCTCGGCTCGCCGCGCTTGATCGGCGAGCTCATCCGCGCACGGGTCGAGGACGAGCAGGGCATCACGTGCTCGGTAGGTGTTGCCCCCACCAAGTTCGTGGCCAAGCTCGCGTCCGCCCGCGCCAAGCCCGACGGCTTGATCGTCGTACCGCGTGACGACGTGATCGCGTTCCTGCACCCGCTGCCGGTCGGCGTGCTGTGGGGGGTCGGCGACAAGACCGAGGAAGCGCTGACCAGGCTCGGGTTGCGCACCATCAGCGACATCGCGCACACCCCGGTCGCGACCCTGCAACGGGCGCTCGGACCGGCCGCGGGGGCGCATCTGTCCGCGCTCGCCTGGGGACGCGACGAGCGCAACGTCGTCCCGCACGAGCCGGACAAGAGCATCGGCGCGGAAGAGACCTTTGCCCGTGACGTCGATGATCCCGCCGTCGTGCGCCGCGAGCTGCTCCGGCTCTCCGAACGCACGGCCGCCCGGCTGCGCTCCGCCGGACTCGTCGGCCGGACGATCTCGATCAAGGTCCGGTTCGCCGACTTCACGACGATCACCCGCGCCAGGACCATCCATGAAGCCACCGACGTCGCCCGGATCGTCTACGAGACCGCCGGCGGCCTGTACGACGCGCTCGGCCTGCAGCGCGCCCGGATCCGGCTCGTCGGCGTCCGGGTCGAGGGGCTCACCCCGGCCGAGTCGACGCCTCGGCAGCTAGCGCTCGCCGGCGGCGGTGAGGAGTGGCGGGCAGCGGAGCGAGCCGCCGATCGGGCCGCGGCCCGGTTCGGTGCCGGTGCGGTCGTTCCGGCCGCTTTGGTCGACCCCAACCGGCGCGAGCAACCGGACGACCCGACCCCCGATGGCTAGCGGTTACGGACTTCGCTTCCCGAGCCGCGCGCCCGCTCGTATCCTGTAGCCAAAGGGACGCGTCCGATGGAGGAGCCGTGCCGCTCTCCGAGCACGAGCAGCGACTGCTCGAGCAGATCGAGCAGGCTCTCTATGCCGAGGACCCGAAGTTCGCGCGCAACTGGCGCGTCAAGGATCTCCGCAGCCTCCAGCGCGTTCGCGCCATCCGTGCCGTCCTGTTGGTCGTGGTCGGCCTCGGCCTGCTCGTCGCCGGCGTCATCGTCCAGGGCAACAGCATCATCGTCGGTGTCGCCCTCGGTGTTGCCGGCTTCGTCCTCATGCTCCTCGGAGCCTGGCTCGCCCTGTCGACTCGCTCCCGCCAGCCGGCGCCCAAGCAACCGAAAGCACGCGCCCCGAAAGAGTCGCTCAAGAACCGGCTCGAGGAGCGGTGGCAGCGACGGCAGGACGAGGGCCGCTAGCGGCTGAGAGCCGCGCTACACGTGGCGGGGGCGCAGTCGCGCACGTAGGCGTGCACCGGCGACGTCGAGCGCGTCCAGCACCGTGGCAAAACGACCGGTGAGGTCACGCGCATCCCTGAGCACCGACCGCGGCCACAGCTTGAGAACGAGCCGTTCGCCAAGCGGTGCGTCCGCGAACAGCGAGCTGCGAATGTCGTCGACGTCAGCCTCGAGGGTGTCGTTCTTGATCTGCGCACCCGTGCGCGCATACCAAGCGCGTTGCACGGCATTGACGATCCGTTCGAGCGATGCCGCATCGGCTGCATCAAGACCGGATGCTTCTGCACGCAACACGCGCACGGTCGCTCGCGGCGTCAAGCCGTCGATCCATCCGGCTTTGGCGTCAATCGCGGATGCTCGCAGCTCCGCCCATGCCGCGGCGGCGCGTTCGGTCGGTGTGTCGGCTCGTCGCCAACGTCGTCGACGCTGTACGACGCGAACGATCGACGGCGTGATCAGTGCGACGAGGAGCACTGCCAGCAATGACAACGCAACGTCTCGACGGGTGTGGTTGGGCTGCGCCACCGGGCCAGCCGGCGCGGTCGGACCGACACCGCGCAAGTTGGTGTCGTTGTTGAGCCGGTCGAGCTTGTTGGGCACGTTGCTCTTGGTCTTGCCGTTGGCACCCTTGCCGTTGGCACCGTTCACGTCCTGGCCCGGCGTAGGCGTCGCAGTCTGCTCGACCGTGTAGGCAGGTTGTTGCGCTTGCCCATCACTACGGGGCGTCGGCTCGAACGGAAGCCAGCCGTAACCCCCGAAGTAGAGCTCCGGCCACGCGTGCGCGTCGTGGGTCGTGACGGTGTAGGTCCCGTCCGTTCCTGCCTCGCCGCGAGTGAACCCGACTGCGACGCGTGAGGGGATGCCGGACAACCGCGCCATGACGGCCATTGCGGCTGCGTACTGCTGACAGAAGCCGCGGTGCGTCTTGAGCAGGAAGTCGGACAAGGCGTTGGTGCTGTCACTGGCATCGACATGCAGCGAGTACTGGAAGGGAGAGCTGCGCAAGAACTGTTGGATAGCCACTGCTTTGTCGAACGGTGTCGTCGCGTCAGCGGTGACTTCTTCCGTCTTGGCGCGCACTGCATCCGGGATGAACGGCAGCTGCAGGTAGGAGGCCATCGACTGATCCGGCAGCACGGCGCCCTCGAGTGCTGTGGCTGTCGGATGAGGGCGGACGAACTGCGCCGCATAGGACAGGCCGGATGTGCCGACCCGGGCGGAGAACACGGTGTTGGACGGCGGGTCGTAACGCCAGTCGCCGGGCACCTCGACGTTCTCGACCTGCTGGGGGAGTGGCAGCCAAGGCACGTCCAGTCCGCCGATGGCGATCTGCACCGTGCGCAGGGGTCCCGTGACCGCGGGTGAGCTGATGCCGCGACTCACCTGGGCTTCCGCGGGCTGTCGGAGCACCGAGGGCTTGAACGAGTCGCCGTCGAACTCGTCGAGTGCCGTCAGGCGCAGATAACCGGGGTCGGGATCGGAGGTGCGCACCGACATGAGCGGCACGGCCTTGCTGCTGGTCAGCTGACCTTGAATGCGCACGATCGGGTTGACCGTGAACCGCTCGCTCGACCCGCTGCCGATGCCGAGTCCGTGCCCACCTCGCGGGATGCCGCCACGAAGACCCGGGATGAGCAGCGGCACGAGCACGCCGATCGCGATCGCCGACAACCCGATGCGACGGCCCATGACCGACAGCGGCGACGGCATGACCTCTTGGTCGGACCAGTTGAACCGCGGCCGGCCCTCAGGCTCCAGACCCAGCGGCCGCCCCCAGCGCGACAGCCGGTCACGTGAGTCGGCGAGCAGCAGCCACAGATAGCCCGTCGTGGCGAGGACGAACGGCACCCATCCTGCACCGTGCTTCGCCACTGACGTGCACAACGCGAACGTCGCCAAGAGCGGCAGTCCCGCGACAGCGGCGTGGCGCATGGTCACTGCGAGGAGGTCCACGACGAGGGCAACCGCCGCGACGCCCACGACGGCGAGAAACACCAGTCCCTGATGCGTCGGCACCGGCGTACTGAGCTTGTCGATGTCGTGGAATCCCTGTCGGGCGATGGTCGAGAGCACGTGCAACGACGCGCCGTTGGGGATCACGTGCCCGTAGGCGGCGGACCCTGAATAGGTCGCGGTGACATAGCCGGTGACGCCGGCAGCAGCCAGCAGCGGTCCGAGCGCAGCAGGCAGCGGGGACATCCGGACGAGCTCGCTGATGACGACCACCACTGCGATGCCGCCCAGCACCGGGAAGATCCAGCCGTAGCCGTCGAAGACACTGCCCAGCGCTGTCGCCGCTGCGAACGTTGCGAGTCCACCGTGGAAGGCGATGCGCAGTCGCCCGGTCATCGCGTCGCACCCACCTTGAGCAGGGCGCTGTCCCTGCCGGCGGCCGCGGTTGCGCCGGCGCCTGCGGCGGGCCACAGGTCCGTGAGCGACTCGCCCGCGCGAGCCGGCACGACCCGCCAACCCGCCGCCGCGAGCACCTCGCAGGTGTGTCGATGCGCCTCCTGAGCCGCGGTCATGGCCCGTGGCGCGAGTGCCGTCCAGGTCGCGGTGTCGAGCACGACCGCAACGCCGACGGACGGGCCGCCGTGCGCAGCGCGCGCAAGGGTTTGCGCGTCCTCCGAGTTGAGCGGGCCAACGACGGCGACGAGCATCTCCTCGCCGCCACCACGCCGGATCGACGTGATGCCGGCGCGAATGCTGGTCCCGGTAGATGCGGTCCGCACCGCGAGGTCATCGAGCAGCAGACCGTCGAAGGACTCGCTGCCCACGGCCGCGCTCGCCACCTCGTCACCCGCGTCGCCGACGACGCGCATGGCGAAGCCGGCCCGGGCCAGATGGAGTCCGATCGATGCCGCCGCCGAGATGGCCCACTCCAACGAGGACAGCGGCCCGTCGCCGTGGTGAGCCGTGCCCCGGCAGTCGAGCAGCAGCGCGGCGCGGCTCTGCCATGGCTGTTCCTCGCGCCGCACCATCAATTCGCCGCGGCGCGCCGTCGACCGCCAGTGGATCCGTCGCAGGTCGTCGCCTTGTCGGTACTCACGGGTCGCAGCGTCGTCCTCACCGGCCGTCGCAACCGACCGCGCGCGGCTCTCGCCGGCACCGGCCCAGTCACCGCCCAGTCGCACCTCCGGCAGTGTCACCACCTGCGGAGTCACGACCAGCAGGTCCGATGCGCTGAACGAGCGCGTCAGCTCACAGACGCCGAACGGATCGGTCAGCCGGACCGTCAGCGGTCCGAGCCGGTAGCGCCCGCGCAGCTGAGACCGGACTGTGTAGTCCACGTCGACCGAGCGCTGCGGCAGGACTCGGTCCAGTACGAAGCGGGGCCGACCGCCGAGCATGTAGGGGACGGTGTCCTCGGCCAGCATCAAGCCGGTCGGCAGTCTGGACACGTTCTGCAACCGCAGCAGGACCCGCGCGGCGCTGCCGGCGTTGACCCGGACCGGATCCAACCGGCGCGTGCAGGTCAGCCGATAGCGGGTCCGCGACACCATCGCGTAGGAGATCAGCGGCAACGCGAGGGCGAACAGGCCGATGCGCAGGAGGTTGACCTCGTGCAACGCGGCAGCGCAGACCACCGCGGCGATGCCTGCCGCCAGCAGACAGCGGCCGCGGACCGTGAGTCCGGCGAGTGTCTGGTCGACGCGTGGCACGCTGCTGTCCTGATGGTTTCCGTGTCTAGCCGCTACGCCGCGTCCGGGTGGCTCGAGGCCGCTCGGTGCTGGGCACGGGCACGGCCGCGAGCACGTCGGCAACCACCGCTTGCGTCGTACGACGGGACACCTGCGCCTCGGCCGAGAGCAGCAGTCGATGCGCGAGCACGGGAACCGCGAGGGTCTGCACGTCATCAGGCAGCACGAAGTCGCGGCCATCCAACGCTGCCGCGGCCCGACCGGTTCGCAGCAGGTGCAGCGTGGCGCGCGGGGACGCACCGAGGCGCAGGTCGCGGTTGTCGCGCGTCGCCGTGACCAGGTCGATTGCGTAGCGGCGGACGGACTCGGCGATGTGCACGGAACGCACGGCCTGGGTCAGCTTGGCGACCTCGAGTGCGTCCGAGACGGGCTCCAGGTCGTCGAGCGGCGAGCCGGCGCCGTGCTGGTCGACCATCTCGAGCTCGGCATCCGGCGAGGGGTAGCCGATCGCGAGCCGAGCGGTGAAACGGTCGCGCTGCGCCTCCGGGAGCGGATAGGTGCCTTCCATCTCGACCGGGTTCTGCGTGGCCAGGACCATGAACGGCGGTTCGAGCTCGTAGGTCGTGCCGTCGACCGTGACGTGACGCTCCTCCATGCATTCCAGCAGGGCTGACTGCGTCTTGGGCGAGGCGCGGTTGATCTCGTCACCGACGACGATGTTGGCGAAGATCGCGCCCGGCTTGAACTCGAACTCGCGGGTGTCCTGGTTCCACACCGAGACGCCGGTCACGTCGGACGGCAACAGGTCCGGGGTGAACTGGATCCGTCGTACGGAGCAGTCGATCGACCGGGCGAGCGCCTTGGCGAGCATGGTCTTGCCGACGCCGGGGACGTCCTCGATCAGCAGATGCCCCTCGGCGAGCATGACGGTCACGGCCAGCCGGACGGCGTCGTTCTTGCCCTGGATGACCTGCTCGACCGCATCGACGATCCGGGCCGCGCGCTCCGCGACGTCCTCGAACTCGAGCGGCGCACTGGATCTGCGGCTCGGCACCGTTGCCTCACTTTCAGCGTCGTTGCCGCAGCCCCCCGGCTGCGGTCCGCACACCTACTGACGCATCACAAGTCTGTCAGGTTCGACGGCCGACGCCATTGCCTTCGAGGTCACGAGTCAGGAACAACCGGCGCGCGGCGCTTTCGCCGCTCTTGTGGGGTGAACTTCGCGCGTTTTGGTTGACGGGGGAGTGAAGTGGAGTAGTGTGGAGCGCTGTGGGGGAGGTATCGCACTTCCGGTCGGTGAGTTGGGGAGGCGGGGCGTGTTTCTCGGCACCTACTCGCCCCGGCTCGATGACAAGGGCCGGCTGTTTCTCCCTGCCAAGTTCCGTGACGAGCTGGCGGCCGGGCTCGTGATCACCAAGGGGCAGGAGCGATGCCTCTACGTCTTCGCCGCCGAGGAGTTCGCCGGGATCACCACGCGGCTGCGTGAGGCACCACTCACGGCACGCGTCGCCCGGGACTACAGCCGGGTGTTCTTCGCGTCCGCCCACGACGAGGTGCCCGACAAGCAGGGACGCATCACCGTTCCGCCCCCGCTGCGCGACTACGCCGGACTGGACCGGGAGTGCGTCGTCATCGGCGCCAACACACGGGTCGAGATCTGGGACTCCGCCGCCTGGACCGACTACCTCAGCGCGTCCGAGGAGCACTTCTCCTCGATGTCCGAGGAGGTGCTGCCCGGCATCTTCTGACACAGCTTCGACCAGAGGCATGCAGCACGAAGGACGTGGCGGTTGGCTCCCGCCCGCGGCACCTGGCGCACCTTCCCCGGCGCCAGGCGCGGGGGGCGGGGACCAGTCTCCACGTCCCTCCACCACCTGACAGCAGCAGAGAGGACGCGAGTGGGCGAGTCGCGTGGACACCAGCCGGTGATGCCGGAGCGAGTCCGCCAGCTGCTCGAGCCCGCGTTGGCGGGTGACGGCGCGGTCCTGGTCGACGCGACCCTGGGGCTCGGCGGCCACGCCGCCGCTCTGCTCGCCGACCACCCGCATCTCCGCCTCATCGGGATCGACCGCGACACGCGCGCGCTCGCCGTGTCCACCGACCGGCTCGCCGCCTACCGCTCCCGCATCGCACTCGTTCATGCGGTGTACGACGCTCTGCCGGAGGTGCTGCGCGCGCAGGGTGTCGAGCGCATCGACGGCGCGCTTTTCGACCTGGGCGTCTCCTCGATGCAGCTCGACGACGGCGACCGCGGCTTCTCCTACTCCCGGGACACCGCGCTCGACATGCGGATGGACTCGACCGTCACCCTCACGGCGGCGGAGGTGGTCAACACCTACTCCGTCGACCAGCTCGCCCGCGTGCTGCGCGAGTACGGCGAGGAGCGCTTCGCCCGCCGGATCGCGACTGCCATCGTCCGGGAGCGGGCCGCCGGCCCGCTGACCTCCTCGGCTCGGCTGGCCGAGCTCGTCCGGTCGGCCGTGCCGGCGGCCACCCGGCGTGTTGGCGGTCACCCGGCGAAGCGCACGTTTCAGGCCTTGCGCATCGAGGTCAACGACGAGCTTGGCGTGCTCGAACGCGCCCTGCCCGCTGCCGTGGAGGCGCTCCGGGTCGGAGGCCGCATCGTCGTCATGGCCTACCAGTCGCTGGAGGACCGCATCGTCAAGCGCGTGCTGGCCGCCGGCGCGAGTGTCACCGCACCCCCTGATCTCCCGATCGTGCCGGAGAGCGCTGCCCCACGGCTGCGGCTGCTCACGCGAGGCGCCGAGAAGCCCGACGACCGGGAAGTCGCCGACAACCCCCGCGCGGCCTCCGCACGGCTGCGAGCCGCCGAACGCATCCGGGAAGCAGCATGAACATGGCTACGGCTACGGTTCGGACGCGACCTCAACGCGAGGTCGAGTCACACCGGCCGTCACTGCGTCTCGTCGCAGCCCGACCGCTGACTGCGGCCCGGCTGCCCTTCGCGCTCTTCATCGGCGCGATCCTCTCTGCCGGCCTCGTCGCCTTGTTGCTCCTGCACACGATGGCGGCGCAGGACGCCTTCCGGTTGCAGGCCTTGCAGAAGGCGTCAGCCGCGCTGGACGACACCGAGGAGCAGCTCGCCGTCGCCAACCAGCAGCAGGAAGCGCCGGCCGCGCTCGGCGCGCGCGCCCGTGCACTCGGCATGGTGCCGACCGGGTCGATCGCCTATGTCGATCTGCATCACCACGGCAAGGTCGTCGGCGTCGTACAAGCCGCTGCGCCACCGCCTCCACCGCCCGCGCCGAGCGCCTCGCCGTCGCCGAGCCCGAGCGCGTCCGCCGCCACAAAGTCGGCCCAGGCCAACAAGAAGGCGGCTAAGACGACGACGAATCGGCGCGTCACACCGGCGCACAGGGGACGAGGCGGCAGGCTTACGCCATGAGTCGAAGGCCCGATCCGCGCAAGCGCATCGAGCTCTTCCTCCTCGGCAGCTTGATCATCTTGTCGCTGGTCGCCGGGCGGCTGGTGCAGCTGCAGGGGCTCGACAGCACGACCTACACCGCGATGGCCGAGAAGCAGCGGCTGCACACGGTCGCGCTGTCCGCACCCCGCGGCGAGATTGTCGACCGGGACGGCAACCCGTTGGCCGAGACCGTCGACGCTCGCGACGTCTACGCCGACCCCCAGAAGGTCGTCGACGCCGCGACCGAGGCGGGTCGTCTCGCCCCGCTGCTCGGTGTCCGGGCCAACGTGCTCGAGCCGCTGCTCTCCAAGAAGACCTCGTTCGTCTACCTGCTTCGCCAGGCGAGCCCACAGCTCGCGGCCAAGGTCATCGACCTGAAGCTGCCGGGCATCGGGGTGCTGCCGACGATGAAGCGCATCTACCCGGCCGGGACGCTTGCCTCCAACGTCGTCGGGTTCGCCAACGCGGACGGCGACGGGCTCGCCGGACTCGAGTACTCCTTCCAGAAGACGCTGTCCGGACACGACGGCGTGCGCACGTTCGAGACCGGGCTGTCCGGCTCGCCGATCCCCGATGGGCAGGACGTCGTCAAACCGGCCGTGTCGGGCACCGGGCTCGAGCTGACGATCCAGCGTGACATCCAGTGGAAGGCACAGCAGGCGATCGCCGCGCAGGTCAAGTCGGTGCAGGCCGACAGCGGCACGGTCATCGTGATGGACCCGCGCACCGGCCAGATCCTGGCGCTCGCAGTCTCGCCGGGGTTCGATCCCAACAACCCTTCGGCCAGCCCGAGCGCCTCGTTCGGAGACCCGGCGATCAGCGAGGTCTACGAGCCGGGCAGCGTCAACAAGGTCATCACCATGTCCGCCGCGCTTCAGGACGGGGTGGCCACTCCGAAGTCGCCGTTCGTCGTACCGGGTCAGCTGCGTGACGCGGGGTTCATCTTCCACGACGCGGAGCCGCACGGCGTCGAGCGGCTCACGCTGACCGGCATCCTGGCCAAGTCGAGCAACATCGGCACGATCGAGGTCGCCAACCGGTTGGGCGCCGCGCGTATGTATCACTACCTGCGTGCCTACGGCTTCGGTGCGCCGACGGGTGTCGGCCTGCCCGGCGACGGTATCGGCCTGCTGCCCCGGTTGCGTAGCTGGACGCCGAGCACGCTGCCCACGGCCGCGTTCGGACAAGGCGTGGGCGTCACCGCGCTGCAGGTGGCAAGCGTCTACGCGACGATCGCCAACGGCGGCATCCGGGTCACGCCCAACCTGGTGTCCGCCCGGATCGAAGCTGACGGGACGCGGAAACCGTCCCCACCGCCCGAGCAGCACCGGGTGATCGACGCTCGCGTCGCCCACCAGCTGAGCGACATGCTCGAGGCGGTCACCACCACCGAGGGCACCGCGCCGCTCGCGCGCATCCCGGGCTACCGGATCGCGGGAAAGACCGGTACGGCCAACCGTCCCAACGGGCACGGTGGCTATGGCGGCGCCGGCTACACCGCCTCGTTCGTCGGGTTCGCGCCGGCCGACGACCCCAAGCTGCTCGTCGAGGTCGTCCTGCAAAACCCCCGCAAGGGCCACTTCGGTGGGCTCGTCGCCGCTCCCGTCTTCCACAACGTCATGAGCTTCGCGTTGCAGTCGTTGAAGGTTCCGCCGACCGGCACCAAGCCGCCGCACGCCAAGTTGACGTGGTGAGCTGTGTTTTCAGGGCAATGCAGCAACCCCGGTAACCTGCCAGCCGATGCCTGACCAGCTGCGCCCGGAGCAGGTTGCCGCCCAGCCGGTGGGCGGGCTGGTCGAGCGACTCCACGGCGCTCGTCTGCACGGCGATCCCGGCGTGAACGTCGCCGGCATCACCCATGACTCCCGGCAGGTGCAGCAGGGTGACCTCTATCTTGCGCGCGCCGGTGAGCGCGCACACGGGATCAGCTTCCTGGCCGACGCCATGACCGCCGGCGCGGTCGCCGTGCTCACCGACGCCGACTCGGTCGGCACGGCCATGGCGGCCGGGTCGGCCGCGGTCGTCGAGGTTGCGGACCCGCGCGCCGTGACCGGTCCGGCGGCGGCGTGGGTTTACGGCGACCCCTCCCAGGACCTGGTCGTCATTGGCCTGACGGGGACCAACGGCAAGACCACGACCGCCTATCTCGTCGAGGCCGGCCTCCGCGCGGCCGGACGTCGTACCGGCCTGGTCGGCACGATCGAGTCGGTGGTGGCGGGGACCGCCATGCCGAGCCTGCGTACGACGCCGGAGGCCACTGACCTCCAGGCACTGTTCGCCGTCATGCGAGAGCGCGCTGTCACGGACGTGGCGATGGAGGTGTCCAGCCACGCGCTCGCGCTCGACCGCGTCGAAGGCACCGTCTTCGCCGTGGCCGGGTTCACCAACCTTTCGCAGGACCACCTCGACTTCCACGCCGACATGGAGGACTACTTCGCGGCGAAGGCCCGGCTTTTCACCCCGGAGCTGAGCCGACGCGGAGTCGTCGCCGTCGACGACGAGTGGGGGCGTCGGCTGGCCCGAGAGGCCGGTGTCCCGGTGACGACTATCGGCCGAGCGGACGCCGACTGGGTGCTCGACGCACCGACGATCACCGGTGCCGGCGGCAGCGTCGTCGTCCGCAGTCCTGCTGGCAGTGAGCACCGTCTCGACGTCCGCCTGCCCGGCAGGTTCAACCTCGACAACGCAGCCCTCGCGTTCGTCGTACTCGTCGAGGCCGGCATCGCGGCCGCAGACGCGGCGCGGGGCATCGCCGAGCTCACCGCAGTGCCGGGCCGGATGGAACGCGTCGACACGGGCCAGCCGTTCACGGCGATCGTCGACTATGCGCACACGCCGGCAGCGGTCGGGCAGCTGCTCGTCGAGGCCCGCGCGATGGCGTCCGAAGGTGGTCGCGTGATCGTCGTCCTCGGGTGTGGCGGTGATCGGGACAGCGGCAAACGACCGCTCATGGGGGCCGCTGCGGCGACCGGTGCCGATGTTGCCGTGCTGACCAACGACAACCCGCGCTCCGAGGATCCCCGGACGATTCTCGACGCGATGCTCGCCGGGGCGCGGCAGTCGGATGGTGTCGGCGAGGTGCTCGTCGAGCCCGACCGTCGCCTCGCCATCGACCACGCCCTCGCGGCCGCGCGTCCCGGCGATGTCGTCGTGGTGGCCGGCAAAGGTCACGAGCAAGGCCAGGAGCAGGACGGCGTCGTGCTGCCGTTCGACGACCGCCAGGTGGTGCGCGAGGTGCTGACGTCGCGGGCAGGTGCGCGGCCGGCATGATTCCACTCGATCTTGGCGAGGTCGCGCGACTCACCAGCGGCCGGCTTGCCGACGGTGCAGATCCGCAGGCGGCCGTGACGAGCAGCGTGGTCATCGACTCGCGCCGCGTCGAGCCGGGCGGGTTGTTCGTCTGTCTCGTCGGTGAGCACGCCGACGGGCACGCGTTCGCTGCCGACGCGATTCGCGCCGGCGCGATCGTCGTGCTCGCTGCGCGAGAGGTCGGCGTGCCCGCGATCGTGGTGGACGATCCGCAGCGTGCGCTCGGGTCACTGGCCGCTGGCATGCTCGCGCGCGCCGACCGCTGCACCGTTGTCGGCGTCACGGGTTCCAGCGGCAAGACGTCGACCAAGGACCTGCTCGCGCAAGTGCTGGCGCGCGGTGGTCCGGTCGTCGCGCCGGAGAACTCGTTCAACAACGAGATCGGTCTGCCGCTGACCGTGCTGTCGGTCGACGAGAACACCTCGACGTTGGTCTGTGAATACAGCGCGCGCGGCACAGGTCACATCGCCTACCTCTGCTCGATCGCGCCGCCTCAGATCGGCGTCGTGCTCAATGTCGGGGCGGCACACCTGGGGGAGTTCGGTTCGCGCGAGGCGATCGCGACCGCCAAGGGTGAGCTGGTCGAGGCACTGCCGCCCGACGGCACGGCGGTGCTCAACGCCGACGACGCACTCGTGCGCGCGATGGCGGCGCGAACGTCGGCACGCGTGCTGACGTTCGGTACGGCACCGGACGCCGATGTGCGTCTCGACGAGCTCGAGCTCGACGACCGCGCCCGCCCCTCTTTCGCTCTGCGTACCTTTGCCGGCGAGGCCCGCGTCCGGATGCAGCTCTCCGGCGCGCATCACGCGATGAACGCGGCCGCGACGGCTGCTGCGGCGCTGGCTCGCGGGTTGGCGCTCGACGAGATCGTTGCCGGGCTGTCTGATGCTCACGCTCGCAGTGCCCATCGGATGGATGTGCGCGAGCGCAGCGACGGGCTGCTCGTCGTCGACGACGCCTACAACGCCAATCCCGAGTCGATGCGTGCCGCGCTCGAGGCCTTTGTTCGCCTGGCTGCAGGCCGTCGGCGGTGGGCAGTGCTCGGCGAGATGCGCGAGCTCGGCGACGAGTCCGCGTCCCTGCATCGCGGCGTCGGTGAGGTCGTGGCGGCGACCGCGGTCGACGAGCTGCTGGCCAACGACGCCGCTGCGCCCAATGCCGACGGTGCCCGCTCGCCGTCGTGGGCGGGACATGCCCGCGTCGTGCCCGACGCCACAGCCGCGACCGCGGTGCTGACGGCGGAGCTGCGCAACACCGACGCGGTTCTGGTCAAGGCGTCCAACTCGCTGCGGTTGTGGGAGATCGCCGACGAAATCCTGGCCGTGCAGACGGCGGGGGCGTCTGCATGAGAAACGTTCTCGTCGCTGCGTTGGTGTCCCTCATCGTGTCGCTGCTCGGCACGCCGTTTGCGATCAGGCTCTTCCGTGCACGGGGTTATGGCCAGCTGATTCGTGACGACGGACCGACCACGCATCACACGAAGCGCGGCACGCCGACCATGGGCGGTACTGTCATCATCCTCGCGACGCTGCTGGGATATGTGGCAGCGCATGTCGTGCCACTGCGCGGATTCACAGCGTCAGGTCTGCTCGTCATCGGCTTGATGACGGGTCTCGGCGCCGTCGGTTTCCTGGACGACTTCATCAAGATTCGCAAGCAGCGCAGCCTCGGTTTGACCGCGACGGCAAAGTTCGGTGGTCAAGCGATTGTCGCGGTGGCCTTCGGCGTCCTCGGCACTCGCTTCGTGAACGTGCACGGTCTCGCACCGGCATCGACACATCTGTCGTTCGTGCGCGACTACGGCCTCGACTTCGGCGGCATCCTGTTCGTGATCTGGGCCTATTTCATGATCGCCGCCACGTCGAACGGGGTGAACCTCACCGACGGCCTCGACGGGCTGGCGAGCGGTGCGTCGTGCATGGTGTTCGGCGCCTACGTGATCATCGCGTTCTGGGAGTTCGGCAACAACTGCGTCAACCCGCTGCCCGTCACCAACTGCTACGACGTGCGTGACCCGCTCGACATCGCAGTTGTAGCCGCCGCAGCAATGGGCGCCTGCTTCGGCTTCTTGTGGTGGAACGCCTCGCCGGCACGCATCTTCATGGGCGACACCGGTTCACTCGCTCTCGGCGGTGCACTTGCCGGCATTGCGATGACGACCCACACCGAGCTGCTGCTCATCGTGCTCGGCGGCTTGTACGTCGTCGAGGCCGCCTCGGTGATCGTGCAAGTGGTCGCCTTCCGGTTCTTCCGGCGACGTGTGTTCAACATGGCACCGGTGCACCACCACTTCGAGCTCGCCGGGTGGAACGAGAACACCGTGATCGTGCGGTTCTGGATCATCGCCGGTCTCGCGGTCGCGTTCGGCCTGGGTGTCTTCTACGCCGAGTTTCTTTCGCACGGCTCATTGCGGTGACCTCCGAGTTCGCCGGCCGACGCGTCGTCGTCGCCGGCATGGCCGTGTCCGGCCTCGCCGCCGCGGACGCGCTGCTCGACCGCGGTGCGTCGGTCCTTGTCGTCGATGGTCGATCCGGACCGGGCGAGCAGGAGGTCGCCGAGGGGCTGCGCGCCCGCGGAGCCGAGGTGCGGCTCGGTGACGCCGAGACGCCTGTCGACGCCGACCTGGTTGTCACCTCGCCTGGCTGGCGGCCGGACCAGCCGCTTCTCGCCGCCGCGCTTGCCGCCGGCGCGGAAGTCATCGGCGAGCCTGAGCTTGCCTGGCGGATCCGCCCGGTTACCAACGGCCGATCGGCGCCGTGGGTGGCGGTGACCGGCACCAACGGCAAGACCACGACTGTCGGCATGGTCGAGTCGATCCTCCGCGCCGCCGGACTCCGGACCATTGCCGCCGGCAATGTCGGCCTGCCGCTGACGACTGCCGTCCTCGCGAAGCCGTCGTACGACGTCCTCGCGGTCGAGCTGTCCAGCTTCCAGCTGCACTGGAGTCGCGACCTCGCGCCCGAGGCCGCGGTCCTGCTCAACATCGCACCCGACCATCTCGACTGGCATGGCTCACTCGAGGCTTACGCGGCGGACAAGGCGGCGGTGTGGCGCCACGGCGGCTGCGGTGCCTACAACGCCGACGACCCTCTCGTTGCGGAGCTGGCGCCCGAGCATCTCGACGACCCGCACCCGTTCACGCTCGGCGAGGCGAGCTGGGGCGGCTTCGGCGTCGTCGACGGTGTGCTCGTCGACCGCATGTCCGGACTCAGCCCCGAGCTCGAGCCGGACCCGCCGCCGGTGCGGGACGGTGGCATTCCGCTCGTCCGGGTCGACGAGCTTCGGGTGGTCGGCTCCCACAACGTCGCCAACGCGCTTGCGGCCGCCGCCGTGTGCAAGGTGTTCGGGTTGCGCGGCGACGCCCTGATTCCTTGGCCGGCGGTCGGAGAGGGGTTGCGCGCCTACAGTCCCGGCCGACATCGCAACGAGGTCGTCGCCGAGGCCGACGACGTCACCTGGGTGGATGACTCCAAGGCCACCAACCCTCATGCTGCTGCGGCGAGTCTGTCGTCCTACCCCTCGGTCGTCTGGGTGGCCGGCGGCCTGTTCAAGGGCGCCGACGTCGGGCCTCTGGTCGCCGAACAGGCCGGTCGGCTCCGGGCGGTCGTCGCCATCGGTGTCGACCGTGCGCCACTTCTGCATGCCCTGGCGCGACACGCGCCGGATGTGCCGGTTGTCGAGGTCACGTCTCGCGACACTGATGTCATGCAGGACGCGGTCGCCGCGGCCGGTCAGCTCGCGCTGCCCGGTGACACCGTGCTGCTCGCCCCGGCTGCCGCGAGCATGGATCAGTTCCGGGACTACGCCGAACGCGGCGATCTGTTCGCACGTGCAGCGCGGGATCGGATCGCCCGCTCATGACGACCCCGCTCATGACGATGCAGCCATGACCTCCACGACGGTTGCCTCCCGGAGCCGGGGCCGGAGCCGCCCGGCGGCACGCCCGCTGCCGGCGTTCGCGCGCCCACGCGCGGCCGCGCACCTCGCTCTCGGCAGCGGGACCCTGCTCATCCTGCTCGGCCTGGTCATGGTGCTCTCGGCGTCGAGCGTGGCCTCCTACGCCGCGAGCGGGTCGTCGTTCTCGATCTTCGAAAAGCAGGCGTTGTGGTTCGCGCTGGGTCTTCCCGGGCTGTTCCTCGGCCTGCGGCTGCCGACCCGCATCACTCGCAAGATCAGCTATCCACTTCTGGTGGCAGCGATCGTGCTGCTCGTCGCCGTCCTCACTCCAGGGGTCGGCCGCAACGTCTACGGCGCGACCCGATGGATCGGTGTCGGGCCGTTGCAGCTGCAACCCAGTGAGCTCGCCAAGGTCGCGCTCGTCCTGGCCGGCGCTGACGTCATGGCCCGCAAGCAGAAGCGGCTCGGCGAGCTGCGTCACCTGCTCGTTCCCGTCGTACCGGCAGCGCTGCTGCTCATCCTCCTGGTCATCGCCGAGCCCGACATGGGAACGGCGACGGTGCTCGTGGTCATCCTGCTCGCGCTGCTGGCGTTCGCCGGGGCGCCGCGCAAGGTGTTCTTCTGGACGTTCTCGGGCCTCGCGGGTGCGTTCAGCCTGCTGGCCGTGGTCGAGCCCTACCGGCTGGCCCGGCTGACCTCGTTCGCCGATCCGTTCAAGTCCGCGAGTGCCGGGGGCTACCAGACCGTCCAGGGCATCTACGCGATCGCGTCCGGCGGCTGGTGGGGGCTCGGTCTCGGCGCGAGCCGGTCCAAGTGGGGCTATCTCCCCAACCAGTACACCGACTACATCTTCGCCGTCATCGGCGAAGAGCTCGGCCTGCTCGGCGGCCTCGTCGTGATCGCCTTGTTCGCCGTACTCGGTTATGCCGGGTTCCGGATCGCACGCGAGGCGCGTGAGCCCTTCCAGCAGATGGTCGCCGGCGGCATCACCGCGTGGATCATCGGGCAGGCCCTGATCAACATGTGCGCGGTCGTCGGACTGCTGCCGGTCACCGGCGTACCGCTGCCCTTTGTCTCCTTCGGCGGCTCGTCGTTGATCTTCACGATGTTCGGCCTCGGTGTCCTCGGCGGCGTGGGACGGGAGACCGCGGCGGCCGGCTCCCGTCGGCGTCCCCGCCGATGAACCGGCGCCGATGACCGAACCTCGCGTCGTCATCGCCGCCGGTGGCACCGGCGGACACATCTACCCCGGGCTGGCGTTGGCCGCCGCGATCCGCCGGCTCGAGCCGGGCGCCACGGTCAGCTTTGTCGGCACCCGCCGCGGTCTCGAGGGCGAGGTCATCCCGCGCTCGGGCTACGAGCTGGACGTCGTCGCGATGGTGCCGTTCACCGGGGCCAACCGGTTCGTGCTCCCGGCCGCGCTGATGCGGGGCGGGTGGCAGGCCCACGCGCTGCTGCGGCGCCGCGGCGCCGACGTGGCCGTCGGCATGGGGGGCTACGCGAGCGCCCCGCTGCTGCTCGGTGCCCGGCTCGCCGGGCTGCCTTCTCTGATCCACGAGTCCGGGGCGATCCCCGGCAAGGCCAACCTGCTGGCGGCGCGGCTGACCATCAACATCGCCACGGCCTTCCCCAACGCGGTCTCCGCGTTCCCGGCCGACCGGACCATCCGGGTGACCGGCATGCCTCTCGCCCCCGAGTTCGCCGGCTTCGACCGCGCATCCGTCCGCGCATCCGCACGGCAAGCGCTCGGGCTCCCGGCGGACGCCTTCGTTCTCTTCGTCATGGGCGGCAGCCAGGGCGCCACCCGCCTGAGTACGGCGGCGATCGAGCTGGGCCGGCGCTGGGCCGACCGCGGCGATCTGCACATCCTGCTCAAGGTGGGCGCGCGCGCCGCGGAGGACGTCCGGCCGCTGCTGCGCGATGCGGGAGCGGAGGGGGTCGTCCACCCCGTCGCTTATCTTGACCGCATGGACTCGGCCTACGCCGCGGCCGACGTGGCACTGTGCCGGGCCGGGGCCGGGACCATCGCCGAGCTCGCGGTGACCGGACTGCCGGCCGTGCTCGTGCCTTATCCGTTCGCCACCGGCGACCATCAGCGCGAGAACGCCGCCGAGCTGGTGGCGGCGGGCGCAGCCACCGTCGTACCCGATGCCGAGGCCGACGGAGCGACGCTCGCGCCGATCATCGAGGGCTTCGCGGCCGATCGCGCCCGGCTGGAGCAGATGGCGACCGGGGCCCGGTCGGTCGGCCGTCCCGACGCCGCGGACGAGCTCGCGCGCTGGGTTCTCGAGCTGGCAGGCAAGCGCTCATGACCGACGTGGCGGTGGCGACCTTGCGTGCGGACCAGTCGCTGTACGACGCCTTCCGCGCCGCCGGGGCCAGCGGTGACCGGCTCGCGGTCGTCGTCGACGGTGACGGCCGGGTCACATCGACGGTGAGTGACGGCGACGTCCGGCGGGCGGTGCTTGCCGGACATCCACTCGACACACCCCTGTCCGCGATCCTGTCGTCGGCGCCGCTGCTCGTGCGCTCGCGCGAGACGGACGACGCGGTGCGCGACCTGTTCGTGCGGACCGGCCGGTCGGCGTTGGCAGTCGTCGACGCCGACCAGCGACTGGTCGGCGTACGCCGCCTCGCCGACGTCGCGCCTGAGCTGGCACCTGCTCCGGTGGGCGTGCTCATGGTCGGCGGGCGCGGTGAACGGTTACGGCCGCTCACCGACAAGCTGCCCAAGCCATTGCTCAAGATCGGCGGCGCGGCGATCGTCGAACGGCTCATCGGTGCCATGCGTGAGGCGGGCGTCGCCGAGTGTCATCTCACCGTCAACTACCTCGCCGAGCTGTTCGAGGAACGCCTCGGTGACGGCGGCGCGATCGGCGTGCGGCTGCATCATGTCCACGAAGACCAGCCGCTGGACACCGCCGGCGCGCTGTCGCTGATCCCGCCGCAGGACGGGCCGCTGCTCGTGAGCAACGGCGATCTCGTCACGACGATCGACTTCGCTGCGATGCTCGACTTCCATCGGTTCCACCGATCGGCCATCACGGTGGCCGGCGTCGAATACGCGGCCACGGTGCCCTACGGTGTGCTGCGCACCGCCGAGCATCATCTGCTGCACATCGACGAGAAGCCGACGTCGCGACAGCTCGTGAGCGGTGGCATCTACGTGTTGTCACCGGACGTGCTGCGGTACGTGCCGGCCGATCGACCGTTCAAGATGCCCGAGCTCATCGACTGTGTGCTGCGCGACGGGCAAGGCGTGAGCGTGTTCCCGGTGCTCGAGCGTTGGTCGGACATCGGGAGCAAGGAAGAATTCGAGCGGGTTCTGTTCGAGTTCGCCGTTGAGGATCAGGAGGAGCGCTAGTGGCAACGTCGTGGGCCGGCCGGAAGGTGCTGGTCACCGGGGGCGAAGGGTTCATCGGGAGCACCCTGGTGGACCATCTGCTTGCGCTCGGCGCTGAAGTGCGCGCCTATGTGCACTACAAGCCCTACGGCTCAGCGGGATATCTCGCCGGTCGTGACGACGACGTCGAGATCATGGCCGGCGACGTCCGCGACGGTGAGCGGGTCAGCGAAGCGGTGCGCGGACGTGACACCGTTTTCCACCTCGCCGCGCTCATCGGCATCCCCTACAGCTACGTCGCACCCGAGAGCTACATCCAGACCAACGTCGTCGGCACCTACAACGTGGTCAACGCCTGCCGGCACCTCGGAATCGGCCGCATGGTCCACACATCGACGAGCGAGACCTACGGGACCGCACTGACCGCGCCGATCAGCGAGGACCACCCGCTGCAACCGCAGTCGCCCTACTCCGCGTCCAAGATCGGCGCGGACATGATGGCGCTGTCGTTCAAGCACTCGTTCGACGTGCCGGTAGCAGTGATCAGGCCGTTCAACACCTACGGCCCCCGGCAGTCCGCTCGCGCGGTCATCCCCACGATCTTGTCGCAGCTGCACTCGGGTGCGACGGAGATCAAGCTCGGCTCGACGACGCCGACCCGTGACTTCAACTACGTCGACGACACGGCCCGCGGCTTCATCGCCGTGGCCGACTCCGACCGCGCGCTGGGCCACGTCGTCAATATCGGCTCCGGTCGCGAGATCTCGATCGGGGACCTCGCTGAGCTGCTCGTG